>NZ_HF991872.1:148650-179606 GCF_000432355.1 Eubacterium sp. CAG:161 | reverse complement strand
GGCGGACATGTAAGGGCTGCCGGATTTGAAGTAAAAGGCACTTTAGATGAAGTGGTTGCAAAGGTATTGTCATCAATAAAAGAAGATTTGTAATGAATATTGATAAGGAATAAATATATGATTAATGGTGTAATTAACGTATATAAAGAACCGGGTTTTACATCTCATGATGTTGTGGCAAAACTTAGGGGAATTTTAAAACAGAAAAAAATAGGTCATATGGGCACTCTTGATCCTAATGCGGTGGGAGTGCTTCCCGTATGTTTAGGCAAGGCAACTAAGTTGTGTGATATTTTATCTGAAAAGGATAAAACATATAATGCAACATTATTGCTGGGGTTAGATACAGATACCCAGGATACTTCAGGGGAAGTAATAAGTAAGGCGGATACTGATAGTATTATGGAACTGTCAGAGGATAAGGTTTTTGAAACCATAAAAAGTTATATTGGCGATTACGACCAGATTCCACCAATGTTTTCAGCCATAAAAATAGGTGGTGAAAAGTTATATAATCTGGCAAGACGTGGAGAAGTTATTGAGAGACCTGCAAGACATTGCAGAATAATTGATATAACGGTAACTAAAATGGAACTTCCAAGGGTTGATTTACATGTTACATGCTCTAAGGGAACATATATCAGAACTTTGTGTCATGATATAGGAAAGGACTTAGGAGTTGGTGGCTGTATGGAGAAGCTGGTGCGAACCAAGGTGGAAAGATTTAGTGTTGAAGACAGTATAACCCTAAAGCAGATTGAAGAATTCAGAGATAATAATACATTGGAGGATTATATTACACCGGTGGATGAAATGCTGGGAAATTATTCAAAATGCATGGTGTCTAAAGGCGCTGAAAAGCTTGTATATAATGGTAATATTTTTACATCCGGAAATACATTTTTAAAAATGAACCATGAAGATGGACAGATTGTAAGAGTGTATACTTCTGAGGGAGAATTTATAGGATTATATAAGTTTAACAGCGAAAAACAGATATATAAACCGGTGAAGATGTTTTTATAAGGCTTGTAACAGGGCATATTTCACGTAATTGATTAAGGAGAAAATATGCAGTGTATTTCAATAACTGATAATATAAAACTAAAGAATACAATTGTTACAATAGGAAAGTTTGACGGCATACATAAGGGTCACGAAAAACTCTTTGAGGAAATAAGGAAAAATGCCAATGGAAGGCAGAAGGTTGTATTGACCTTTGAAACCTCTCCTAAAGCTTTTTTAGAGGACAATGCCAACAAGACTATTGTAACAGAATCGGAAAAGCAGATGCTTTGCAAACAACAAAACATTGACGTGTATATGAAGATGCCCATGAAAAAAGAGTTTCTTGCATTAACACCTGAAATGTTTGTTAAGGATATTTTAAAAGAAAAAATCGGTGCCACAACTATAGTTTGTGGAACGGATTTTCACTTTGGAGCAATGGCTAAGGGGGATGTGGAGTTCCTTCGCAGTAACCAGAAAAAATATGGATATAATCTGATTGTGGTGGAAAAGGAGCAGTATCACAACAAAGATATTAGCAGTACATCCATTAGGGAGAAAATATCAAAAGGTGATATGGCAGAGGTTAATGAGATGCTGGACCATCCTTATAGTGTTATTGGAAGGGTTGAGCATGGCAAACAGCTGGGAAGAACAATAAATTTCCCTACAGCTAATATTATTCCCGAGGCAGTAAAGTTGTTGCCGCCTAACGGTGTTTATAGAACCAAGGTGGTTATAAATGGCGAAAAATTTGACTCCATAACCAATGTAGGGGTAAATCCTACAGTGGAAAGTGGAAAGAAGATAAAGGTTGAAACTAATATTTTGGATTATGAAGGAGACGTATACGGTGAAATAATACAGGTGTTATTTTTTGATTTCATAAGACCGGAGAGAACCTTTAGTAACATGGAAGAGTTGAAGCAGCAGATACAGCGAGATACAGAAAAGTGCAGAACTCTTGCAGGAAGAAAAAATTAAATACAGTAAAATCAGAACACATGTAGTGGTTGTAATGTAATGTCAGCCTTACATGTGTTTTTTTTGCCTAAAATAGAAAATATTTATTATGAAGAGTATGATGTCTGCTAATACATCCCAATTTTTTATCACTACGCAATTTATACTTATCAAAACCCACAATCTAATAGAAAGTTACAAAATATTTATAAAAAATAACAAAAAGTGATTGATTTACTATAAGAAATGATGTAGTATTAAAAATGTACCAAGTATCATATGATATATAAATACGCGTAATATCAAATAACACAATCACATAAAAAGGTACAAACATATAATGAATATGTGAATGTAAAGTATGTACATTAAAAAATTACATGTAAATATTAAAAGTTTATTGGATTTAAATCAGAAAATTTCCGACGCATGCCGGAAGTGACATTTCATAATAGGAAAAATTTAGACCAGGTGTAGTGGGCTTAGTCGGAGAACCGGACAGCCATGTTAGACGGTAGCTTAATTTTAAGGACAGCTTAACTTCGTAGATTGTTCAGTTCTTTGTTTGCATCTACTATATAGCACTGGTTTAGATTTACAACTATTAGTAAATATTTTGAATATGATAGTTAAATTATGGAGGAATATTACGTGGTAGTAGTTAAGAAACTTATTTCAGCATTAATGAGCATGGCGCTTATCATGTCGCTGTGCATGGGTTCAGTGGTTTTTGCAGATGATACAACCATTGACAGTACCAAAAAGGGAAGCATTACTATACACAAGTATGACATGACCGCAGCAGGTAATGACAGTGTTGACACCGACAGCTTTGTGTCAGACGGAAAGAAGAACAGTGCAGCGGAAGATGCACTTAAGAAATATGCCATAAAGGGCGTTGAGTTTACATACATAAAGGTCGGAGACATCGCTCAGGATGAGGACAACGGTGTGGTAAGCATTAAGTATGAAATACCGGAAGAACTTCAGACAATTCTTGGTTTATCAGACAGTGACAAAAAAATAATAAATGGAAAAAGCTATTTTACATCAGACAAAATCAACAGTGCATTATCAGACACATTAAAAAAGGGCATTGAAGCAAAGAACAAATTGGAGGAGTATGCAAAGGGCGGAACAGCAATGGACCTTACATCAGACACGGGTGTAACATCAAAGGACAATCTTGACCTTGGACTTTACTTAATTGTTGAGACAAAGGTTCCTGAGGAAGTGGTATCAACAACAGACCCGTTCTTTGTTTCCATTCCAATGACAAATTCCGAGGGGAACGGATGGTTTTATGACTTAAACCTTTATCCTAAGAACCAGACGGGAAATCCCACAATAGAAAAGCTCGTAAGAAATGCAGAAGGTAAAAATGCAACAGACGGCTCAAAAACAAAGCAGGATGACTCATACATTGTAACGGATAAGGATAAGACAGACTTTGCGGGAAAAAGAAGTGAGTATTCATATGACTCCTCAACCACCGCATCAGAAGGTGACATTTTAGATTACATCATAGTATCAAAACTCCCACACATCACAACTAAGGCAACATACCTTACACAGTACAGATTTGTTGACACATTATCAAAGGGAATAGAATACGAAAAGGACAGCGTGCAGATAGCATTTTATGAATCAAATCCTGAAACATGGGCGGCTGACATAAAGGCTCATGACAGGGGAAGTCAGGTAGGTGACGTAAAGACATATGACCCTGACGTAAACGGAGAGGACGGAAAGAATGCATCAGTAAATGACCTTACAAAGGCTACTGCAGTATGGAATGTTGCATCAGACAACAAACTTGCAAAAATTACAACAGGCAGTGGAAAGGATGACGCATCAACACTCACGGTTGACGTGACAGACAAGGGACTTAAGGAAATCAATGAGAAGTATTCAGATTACTACATGGTTGTGTATTATCAGGCAAGGGTAAATTCCGACGCAACCGCAGTGCTTGGTGACAGCGGAAACCCGAATGACGTATCACTTGCATGGAGCAGAACATCAGAAGGATACTATGATACATTAGAGGATGAGGCAACAGTATTCATTTATGGACTTGACATCACAAAGACATTTTCAGACAACGGCGGAAATGCGGAGAACGTAAGCTTCATTCTTTACAACGTAACAGACGGATACTACGTTGTTGCAGACAACAGCGAAACAGTTGGTGACAACAAAACATATTATGTAACAGGAAAGACAACAGACAGGAACAAGGCAACATCACTTGTTCCATCAAAAAAAGGCAAGTTGCTTGTTTACGGACTTGAGGGTGACAGCTACGAGCTTACGGAAACAAAAACGGATGACGGCTACACACTGCTTAAGGACCCGGTTAAAATTGAAGTAACACCTGCAACACAGGATATTCAGTCTGCACTGGCAGGACATAACGGAATGGAAATCAATGAGGCAGACAGGAAGAATCCGACATCAGGAAAGGGAAGACCTGCAGGAAAGGTTGACATGGCAAGAGGAGACGTGGTAAGTGCAACGGCAAAAGTGGGCGGAAAGAACGCCACACTGTCAGCAGACGGCACTTCAGCCAATGCGATTGCAGGAATAAGCGTCGTAAACTCAAAGAAATGGAGTCTTCCACAGACAGGGGGACAGGCAATAAGACTTCTCCCGGTACTGGGACTCTTAATTGCGGGAGCAGGAATAGTTCTCACACGTAAAAAGGAAAAGGATGAAATTTAGAAAATTTCTCTTAAGGAAAATGATACCCGCATTAATCATTGCTGTTGGGGGGTTAATTGCGGCATACCCCTATATAAGCAATGAGATTTATAAAAACCGTGCATCATCAGTGATAACATCAAGTGAAAAAAGCATAAGCAGTACATCACAGAAAAAACTTGATGAAATAAGAAGGCAGGCGGACAAGTATAACAGTGAACTGGTAAACAGGGTTGGAGTGCTTCATGACCCATTTGACACTGATGTAATAAAAAAGGCACCAAAGGGCTATGAAAGCCAGCTGTCAGTGAACGGGAGTCCCGTAATGGGAGAAATAGTGATACCACAGATAGACGTGAAACTTCCCATATACCACGGAACGTCACAGACGGTGTTAGAGGCAGGGTGTGGCCACTTAGAGGGCACCTCACTTCCCGTGGGAGGAAAAAGCACCAACAGTGTCATAACGGGACACACGGGGCTTAGAAACAAGAAGCTGTTCACGGACCTTGAACTGTTAAGTGTGGGGGATGTCTTCTACATAAGGGTTCTGGGAGAAAGGCTGTGTTACCGTGTGTGCGAAATAAACGTCGTACTGCCAGGGGACACGGGAAAACTCTCCATCAGGGATGGAGAAGACCTGTGTACCCTTGTGACCTGCACGCCTTACGGAGTGAACGACCACAGACTTCTTGTAACCGGAAAAAGATGCAGTGACAACGCAGTAAGTGAAACAACCACGAAAAAAAGGCGGACATCACAGTGGATGAGGGAATACGAGACATGCATAATCATCGGACTGTTCCTTTCATTGTTGCTGGTGATAACCGACAGGATTGTAAGGAATAAAAATGGCAGAAAAAAGAAAAAAGGCAGGGACAGTGCTTAGAAGAGTGGCATTACTGCTTTTCATCATTACACTGATTGTGTCATTGTTTTATCTTGGAAATGACATAAGGGACTTATACAGCGTAAAACTTAAGTACATAAGGATTGAGAATGATGCAAAGGATGAAAAGACGAAAACCATTGACTTTGAAAGGCTGTGGAAGATAAATCCGGACATTGTGGCATGGATAGATATAGAAAACACGGGCATTTCATATCCCGTTGTAAGGGCCAAAAGCAATGATGAATACCTGTACAGGGACATTGAGGGCAATTACAGCATTTACGGTTCAATATTCCTTGACGAAAGGCTGCATGACACTGAGATAATAAAAAACAGAAACAACATCATTTACGGACACAACATGGGAAGCTGGACCGGTGTAATGTTCGGTGAACTAAAGGAATACCTTGACAGCTCTTTCCTTAAGGGACATGAGAGTGTAACGCTGTACACACCGGACATAACACTTCACTACACCATCGCATCGGTAATGCACGCAGACATTTCATCAGGAGTGTATGAAACAGACGTAAAGGTTGATTACGGAAAGTGGATTGAGGAACAGATTAACAAGTCACTTTATCCGTGTGCAGGTTTAAGCGAAAGGGAAATGAACAGGTGCAAAAGAGCCCTCACCCTTTCAACATGCGACACAACCCATGACAACAGTGAGAAGATAGTTGTTTTCTGTGTGGAAAGTAAAACAGATGATTAAGGCATGGTAAACAATAAAAAGCAATAAGCAATAAATAATAAGTAATAAGTAATAATAGTAAGAATTAAGCATAAAAGCCCCGTTAAGAGTGAAAAGGCACGGATTAACGGGGACATTAAGAAATAAGGCAACAGACAAACAGATGAGGTGGGATTTATCCCATACTCAATTAACAGACAAGGAGGACGAGATGAGAGGACGAGCAAGGAAAATAACCACAATGATCTTATCGTCGGCACTGATTGTGACAACCGTGTGCGGCGGCATTGTTCTTAAGAAAAGCAATGCAGACAACACGGCTTCCGTCATTCCGGGTGAATACCTGAAGGAATACTCAGGAAACATCACATACGGAACAAACCTTTATGTGTGGTCCGGTGATAAGGCATTTGACCCCAAAAACTATCATCCTGACGGAAACATCGGTGAAGATGAAAGAGTGGCATACGAGGAGGGAAGCATTGACCTAACCCCCGGTGCAACCTCCAATGTCGTATACAGGATAACGGATGAAAAGGGAGAGAGCAGACTCAGGCTTTACACCTTCACCGCAGTATCAGACAAGTCATCGTCAACGGTTCGTTCAGGAAAACAGGATGAGGTCATATATGGACTTGAGAAGTCGCCTTCATTTGGCGGTCAGGTTCCGGCAGACTACACGGACAGCGGAATAAGCCATGAAAATGAAAGGGAGTTAAGCATCACAAGAGGTGATGAGTATTATCCACAGCTGTCATTTCAGAACTATGACTCTGATGAGTACGTAATGTCGATAAGTGACGGAGAGGTTGACACAAGCAAACCCGGAACTTATGAGATAACATACAGCGTAAGCCCAGTAAGTGACGCGAGAATGTACTGGCATGAGAGGTACACCGTAAACGTAACCGAAAAGCCGGCAGAAAGCATGGGAATGAAGGTTGTGGCAGATGACAACATCATTCATGCCACCGTAACGGATGAAAACGGAAATGACACGGAAGTATTCAAGGGCTGTGATTACAACCTAAACGCAGGCGTTAAGACAATAACGGTCCAGAACAGAAGAGAGCACTCTGCAGAGGCAGACATCACGGTAAAAAGAAACGGCAGGACAATAGAAAACAGTGAAGTAATAAGGGACACTGAAAGAAGCGGTGATGACTTAATCATTGCCTTAAGAAATGACTATGATTACCGGGGAGTGGAGATAACACTTGGTAACGGCAAACTTCAGGATGAGCTGTTAAGCAGACCTGACAATGCGGTAAACGGCGGATGGGAAAGCCACGCAAACACAGGAATAATAACTGACAAAAAGAGTGACACCACTGTCAAGACAATGGCGGAAAATGTGTTAAATGCAATTTCAGGAAACACAACGGTAAATGCCGCATCGAACATAAAGCAGGGTACGGTGCTTAAAGCGGTATCGGGAATGGCGGTAAGCCATACCTGTGAGGAATACCATAACGGTGCACCGACAGGCGTTTCGGTTTTTGACGGTGTACAGGTCAAGTTCTCAAAGAATAAGCTGGTAAGTCTCATAGACGACATTTTATCATCCGAGGGACTTGGAATAGTAAGCACCGGTGACGTACCAACATCAATGTACTTAAACTGTGTTGACCACGGGGATGCCGGATATTACATGTCACAGCTTACAAAGTCAATGCTTTCATATGCAAATGCATACCTAAGGAATGAC
The DNA here is from genome assembly GCF_000432355.1 of Eubacterium sp. CAG:161. Taxonomy (NCBI): domain Bacteria; kingdom Bacillati; phylum Bacillota; class Clostridia; order Eubacteriales; family Eubacteriaceae; genus Eubacterium; species Eubacterium sp. CAG:161. The sequence goes on along the minus strand of NZ_HF991872.1, from coordinate 171,638 downwards.
AACAACACATATTATGTTGAGATTGTCGGGGAATACCATGCAGCGGGAAGACAGAAACTGGCGGGAGCCNNAAGACAGAAACTGGCGGGAGCCATAAAGATACAGGTTGAAAAGAAACCGGCATACATACAGATAGTAAAGAAGACGGATGCAGGCGGAAGCCCCGGAATTGTTGCGGGAGCCGTATACGGAGTGTTCAAGACGGAATCAGGAGCAAAAAGTGGAAAGAGCCCGTTGTTTAAGATGACACTTGATAAAGACGGAAAGGCAACAACAAGCGAGGCACAGGCACTGAAACTTAAGACAGACACAAAGTATTACATAAGGGAGCTTGTAAACCCGAAGGGAACATACTTAAACAAAAAGGTTTACACCGTAAAGACAACAAAGGATGGAACATCAAAGAACAAGGCAGTAAGACTTTCAACGGTAAACAAACCGTGGAGAACAAGAATAAGTGTGCACAAGAAGGAAACAGGCACTGACAAGGACTTATCAGGTGCAAGGTTCACTGTTTCCCGGTGGAACGGCAGCAAGTACGTCACGGCAACATCCGTAGGAAACAATGGTGTGATAACAACAGACAGTAAGGGAAAAGCTGCAACCGGATGGCTTTATTACACCAAAAAGAACCAGGGCAAGTGGAGAATAGAGGAAACAGAGGCACCAAAGGGCCATAAGAACAACCACGCAAGAAAGGACATACAGATAAACAAGGATAATGCCAAGGACAGTGAGGAAGCACCACTTGAATGGACTGTTGACAATCCGCTCACAACGGAATACGGATACATAAGCGTTCAAAAGGTGGTAAGTGACGCAGACGGAAATGACGTGTCAGCTGACTATGACATGACCGCAACCTTTACGGTTTATTCGGACAGCAACCTAAAGAAAAAGGTTACAACAATCACAACAAAGGGAACAACAGGCTACGGAAAGAGCAGTGCAATTCCAACGGGAACCTACTATGTAAAGGAAACATCATGGAATGCCGGTTATGAGCCTGCAGACAAAAACGCAGTAAAAACGGTAAATGTAACAAAGAATGCCACAACTGCCATTGAGGCAAAGCCGGGAGTTAATGCAAGAAAAGTGGGAAACCAGATTCCGTGGTATGCGGGACTTGCGGCAAGAAAACTCGATGCAGTAACGGGAAAACCACTGCAGGGTGCAGAGTTCACGTTCTATGAATGGAACGGCAGAAGATACATGCCGATTAAAACAAGAAAAACCGGAAGTGACGGATATGCAAGGATAGAAATTGAGGAACACCTTGTAAGGTGGACGAAGACAAACAGGGGAATGTTTGCGGTGGCAGAGACAAAGGCACCGGACGGTTACACCATTGACGACACCACAATGAAGTATCTTGTGATAAATGAACAGAACAGAAACAGCATGGCAGAGTTCACGTCATTTACTGACACCGGAATGGGTTATCTTGACATAACAAAGATAATAGAAGACGGACTTGGAAACAGGGACACAACCCTTGACTTTTCAAGCAAACTTCTTGGAATAACCTACGGATTATACACGGACAAAAACTGTACAAGACCTGTATCCGGACTTGACAACATTGTCCTTGACAGGGGCGGACACTTTAAGAGCGGTCCACTGGTTCCGGGAACATACTACTTAAGGGAGAATACCCTTAATTCAGAAATATTTGCAAACAAACCGGGACTTTCAATGGAAGTGACAATATATCCGGGAAAGACAACATACTTAAACGGAGAAAAGGGATTATCCTATGACAACAGGACATGGGATAACACCATATGGTAAGGAGGATAGAAAACGATGAAGAAAATGAAAAGAATGATAAAGAGATTTTCAGCCATTGTCATGGCATCCGTCCTTACCCTTGGCATGGCAGAGGGCATGACAATGCCCGTAAAGGCAGCGGATGCCATACTGGTTTCGGGATCAACGGGATACTTTTATGTAAAGGTGGTAAATGACACAACAGGGGACACGGATACCTTAAGGGTAAACGTGACGGCAAAAAAGGCATCAGGAAAGAAGTTATCCGCAGGTGATGAAACGGCAACAAGCAACACCGTAACGTATTCGGGAAGTGTGACAAGTCCGAAGCTGGGGCTTAAGCTCAATGCCACACAGTCCCATAAGAACATCGTGACATCACAGGATGGCACCGTTTCGCTTTTAATGTGTGACCTGCAGTTTAGTGTACCGGCACACACCTCATACGTTAAGGTTGAAAAGAACAACAGAAACAATCACACATTCAGACTTGCGGACAAGGTAAAAACACCGATAACCACGAACTCATACACGGACGTCACGGTGGCACATAACAGCAGTTCATACACAAAAAACATGATAATGGCATTAAACCTTTATGAGTGCGGATTGAGACAGGGCAATGCAAGTGTCCACAGCACAATCACACTTCATGTAGGAAGAAACTCATACGGCATAGCCTACAATCTTGATGGAGGAAAGTTTAAGAACGGTAACAACACCACTTATACAAACCCGTCAAACGGAAGAACACAGAAACAGAACCCGACAACCGCACTTGACGGAGGGGAAAAGACATCAGACTACAGCAATTCCTACTTTTATGTGGAAAAACCAACAAAGGCAGGATACACCTTTAAGGGCTGGAACATAACGGGAATGGATAATGACACCCATTACTTTTACACAAGCGGTGGTGCAAAGACCACAACGGGAACAGCACTTAACACAACAACAAATGCGGATGCCATGAAGAGCAGCTACATCCCGACATCATACATGAACCTTAGAGCAACCTCCGGCACCGTCACATTCAACGCACTGTTTGACGTGAACAGATACACCGTCATATATGACGGAAACGGTGCAACAGCCGGAACAATGGCAAATCAGGAACACACGTATGACGCAGCCCTTAACCTTACACAGAATGCATACATAAGAACGGGGCACACCTTCCTTGGATGGAGCAGAAACAGGGATGCCGCAGAGCCGGAGTTCCTAAACGGTGAAAGCGTTAAGAACCTGACAACGGATGCAGACGGAAAGGTTACACTTTATGCAGTGTGGATAAAGAATTCATCAGCCCTTAACAATGCAAACATCCTGAAGAACATAAAGAAGATAATGAAGGTAAACGTTGTAAAGACTGATGAAACGGATGATAAAAAGACACTTGATGCAACATTTGACGTTTATGAGTGGTCAAAGGACCTGAATAACGGATACGGAGCATACAAAAACACCCCGTCATTTTCCATTAAGTCAAACGAGGAAAACATCCTTAACTATACTGCAGACAACCTTGGAAAGTTCAAGATAAAGGAAAAGGATGTTGAGGCACCGTACATCAACAATGGTGACGAGGCAGAAATAAGTCTAAAGGACGGACTTGACATGCCATTTTATGAAAACACCATGGTTGAAGAGGACAAGGGTGTCTTTGTCATGGGCGCAGGATATGCGAAAGGTGACATTGTAAGAGACAGTGCAGACACAAAGAATGCAACCTACTATCAGGCAAGGGTCGCAAACGTTGGAAAGAGACCGACAGACGGCGATTACTGGTTAAGACTTGATGAAAACAATTACAGTAAGTACAAGAGACTGATAAAGGGTGCCGGCGAATGGAATGCCGCAAATGCATACGCAAAGACCTTTGGTGTTAAGATTGGGAATGCATCCGAAGGAGCAAAGAATGGAATAATCTTTTCGTTAAGAAAGAAGGATGAGCGTGGCACACTGCTTACGGGAGCCGGATTCAACGTTTACTATGCAGACGATAACAGCCTGTGCAGGGCGATGAATAAACGTTTAAACATAAAGGGTGTTTACTCAACGGATATTGATGCTAAGGGAAAGCCGCTTGAATATCCAGAGATTTCAGTAAATGATGACCAGTCTCATGCAACCCTTAACGCTGACGGAACAAAGACACTGAAACTCGTTGTAAGGGAAGACAGGGTTCCCGACAACTACGGAAAGATTGAGGACTTCAGGGTTGACGCACATGTGGTTTACAGTGACATTGAAGCCAAATGGAAGGCAGATAATCTCACGGTTACATTTTCAGACGGAAAGACAGTCACCATTGAAAACGGTGGAACAGTAGATGCAGAGGAATTAATTGACGAGTCATACAGACTTAACATAAGTGTCACAAAGCAGTCAAAGAAACAGAACTACAGCGTTGCTGACCTTGAGGGTGCGGAATACACCGTGTATGAGGACAGCGCACTTTCCCTTCCGGTAACAACCATTATAATAGGAAGAAACGGAAAGGGAGCTGCAGAAAACCTTCCGCTTAAGGACTACTGGATTAAGGAAACAAAGGCACCAAAGAGTGGAAAGTTCCTGTTTTCAGACGAGGTAAAACAGATAAGGGCAGAAGACATTGCAACCGGAAGCGGCACAACAACCTTTAATGCCACCGTTACCTTCGAGGAAGACGAGGACAGCGCAAGGTTAAACGTACACAAGGTGGACGACAGGGGAAATGACCTAAACGGTGCAGAGTTTACCCTGTATGAGTGCCCGGCAGACGTGACAGACAAAAACATTGATGATTACGATTACAGCAATGTAAAGAGCCGTGGAACAGAAAAGGTTGTAAACGGCTACGCAGCATTTGAAGACATTCCTTTTGGAAAGTACGTCCTTGTTGAAACAAAGGTTCCCGACGGATACAAAAAGGCACCAAACCAGATGGTGGAGCTTACAACGGAAAACGGCGGAAACAGTGACGTGACTGCAAAAACCATAACGGTAGTGAACGAGGAAGAAAAGGCAAGAATAAAGCTGTACAAGGAAGACAGCACGGACAATGGAAGAATTGAGGGTGCAGTCTTTAAGATATTTGACGTAAATAACAACAGCTACATCATGCAGGATGTTTCAGGCACCGATGATGAAGGAAACGAAATAATCAGTCAGGAAGAAAGACTGTTTGTTACAGATGAAAACGGACTGATCAAGACGGAAGAGCTGACATATGGAACATACAGAATTGAAGAAGTTGAGGCACCTGACGGATACGTGAGGGATGACACACCAAGGACAGTGAATCTTGAAAAGGGAAAGGAAGACGGTGTTGATGAAGACGGCATACCGTACTTTAAAGTAACCTTTGAGAACAAAAAGACCGAGACATGGATTGACAAGACGGACATCACAACAGGTGAGGAGCTTACAGGCGGTGAGTACACCGTGACAGACATAAGCGGAAACACTGTTGACCACTGGACCAGTGACGGAAAGACACACAAGATTTACGGACTAAAGGCAGGTGAAAAGTACACACTCACGGAAGAGGTGGCACCTGACGGATACACCATTGCCACACCGATTGAATTTACTGTGAATGAAGACGGAAGTGTGACAAAGGTGGAAATGAAGGATGATTACAATAAGTTAGAGCTTAGAAAGTGTGACATCACCACAGGCGAGGAAATAGAAGGTGCTGAAATGGAACTTTATGACAGCGAGAACAACCTTGTTGACAGCTGGATTTCAGAAAAGACACCTCACAGAATAGACAGAATAAAGACGGGTACCTACAGACTTGTTGAGAAAAGGGCACCAAAGGGATACGTGGTTGCTGAAAGCATAACCTTTGAGGTTGGCGAGAGCAACGAGGTACAGCAGGTCGTGATGAATGATGATTACACAAAGACAAGATTCATAAAACTTGCAACGGATACAGGTGAACCGCTTTCAGGATGTGTACTGCAGGTGCTTGACAAAAACAGAAACGTTGTTGAACAGTGGACAACCGACGGAAGCGAACACGAGATAGATTATCTCGTAGAAGGTGAGACATACTATCTTCATGAGGTGTCGGCACCGGATGATTACCAGAAGGCAGAAGACATAGAGTTTGTTGCAGGAAGACAGTGGAATGACGGAAACGGCGTGACAGAAGATGACTACAACAGAATGGATGGCACACAGTTTACGGACCAGGGAGGAAACAAAGTGAACTGGGACGATGGAAAGCTGCCAACGAATGAACCTGCAGACGACCTTGAACCGGAAACCGGAAGTGATGATGACATCACAAATCCTGATGACGGGGACGGAGTTGTTGACGAGGTTGACAGGAACGGTGAAACGGGTGATGCTTATGATGCGTCAGCTGCGGAAACAGTCACAATCACAATGCTTGACAAGCCGAAACTTGTTTCAATCATAAAGAAAACGGGAAGCGGAGACCTTCTTCCGGGAGCAAGACTGCAGTTACTTGATGAAAGCGGAAATGTCCTGTATTCATGGACAACGGGAGCAGACACGTCAAGTGTGTTCAGACTTGGAAACGGAAAGTACAGGATACATGAAGAGTATGCACCTGAAAACTATGAGCTTGCAAAGGACATAGAGTTTGAGGTAACAGACGATACCACGGAAGTTGAATACGTGATGACTGATGAGTATACCGGAGGATCCATTAAGGTATTAAAAACAGATGGTGGCACCGGAAAACCGCTTGAGGGTGCAGAGTTTACCTTAAAGGGTGAAAACGGACTCACCATTACCGGAAAAACCGACAAGAACGGTGAACTTGTATTCGGAGTTAAAAACGGTGAAAAGACACTTCCACCACAGAAGTACACCTTAACCGAAACAAAGACGGTAAACGGACACAGCCTGTTAAAGGACCCTGTTGAGATAACACTTCCACTTAAACTCACAAAGGCTGAGGCGGATGCAATGGGAGCAGACACCTCAAAGGCAAAGTGGGATGAGGAAAACGAAGTGTACAGGTTCTTTGACCTTACATATGAGGTAAAGAATGACGCAACACTTAAACTTCCGGCAACGGGAGCACAGGGCATGATTTACGGCATTGCGGGAGCTGTGATAATGATTGTGCTCACACTTCTTTATCTGTTCATTAAAGGTAAGAAGAGAAGATACAGAATTTCATAAACTAAAAGCAGATGAGGGGGAGTTTTCCCCCTTGTTCTGCATTAACCATAACCATACGGAAAACAAAAACAACCCCAGAGACAGAAAAGTATAAACAGACATGAAAGGTATTTCCGGACAGTAGGATGTTATGTGGAAGTAACCGGTAACGTTACGGATAAAGAGAAACTTCTTATATAATTATAATATATATAAGGAAGAAAAAAGACAAAAGTATCCGTAATGCTGACTTTTTATTAATAAGTAAAAAATGTATTGCAAACATAGGTTTAATCAGATATAATAGGATTAACAGAACAAATGTTCGAGAGAAATAAAGAGAGGAGATGAGCTGGAATGAAAAGGATAATGGCATGGATAATTATTTTCTGCACCGTTATTGTCACTGTCTTACCGGGCGGAAGTAAGGCAGAGGCATACACCATAACCGAAAAGGGCGGAATGCGTACTGCCAGTGAACTGTCGGAAGCTGCCATAAAGGTACTTGATGAGGTTTCGGTAACTGACAAGGCCATGCTTGATGACGTGATAAAAAGGTCATATGAGAATGACTTCAGGAATAAAACATACATCATAAAAAACGAGGGCGAAGATATTGACACGACATACTGGCGTCAGTACGTGTATTCACAGGGAGACTTCAGGGTTTCTCTTAACTGGAGCGTGGATAAATGTGTTGCAGTGACCGGGGATTATCATTACTACACCGTAAGAATGGGTTCAAGGGTATCAATATCTCCGTTTGATTATGCCACCAGCACGATAGACCGGTGGGATGAATACATGGACGTGATAAGGGATGTTGAAAACAGAATCGGAATACTGAATGCTGACCTGTGTGATTATCAGAAGATACAGCTAGCGTACACATGGATAAAACAGAACGTAAAGTACGGTTATGCAAGTGATGTGTCCGGGCAGCATGTATCCGGAGGAGGCAGCATGTATCCGGAGGACAGGAGCCAATAGAAGCGATACTTTATGGCTATGCCGTATGTGGAGGTTATACACGTGTGTTCAACCGTTTCATGCATGACTGTGGAATTAAGAGCTACTATCTTTCAAACGTTTCCCATGCATTTAACTTTGTAAGACTTGACGGAAAACATTACAAGACGGACTGCCAGGTGGGAACAGTGGATTGCTATGAGGGTTATGAACAGTACAATAAGAATGGCAAGCTACTGTGGGAACTGAACAGGGCACTTGTCGGAACAACCAAGAAGATTTCAAGCGAACTTTTTGAGTACAGTGCCATAACGCACTACGATACTGAATTTGAGCATGGCTCAGTTGATAATTGTGTCATGGGTCCGTTGGCAGAAATAACAGAACCAACCTGTACAACCGACGGGACATTCTTAAAGGAAGGAAAGGTTGATGAGCACTGTGATTACTGTGGTAAAATCCATTCATTTACCCTTCCTGCAACACATACCTACAAAACGGTAGAAAACAAGCTACCAACCTGTACGGAAGAAGGCGAGATAAAGAAAGTATGCAGTGAGTGTGGCAATGAGAAAACGGAAAAAGTTGCCATAAAACCGCATGACTATAAGATTGACACTGCTGACAGTGATTATGACACGGAAGGTTGGTTCAAGATTGTATGTAATACCTGTGGAAAGGTCTACTACGAGGAATACAGGGATAAGCTGGAGAGACCAACGCAGTCTGAAACTGAAACCACAACCACTGAGGAATCGGTAACGACACCTGCATATCAGGAAAGTGACCTTGAAAAAAAAGACAGGGGCTACGGAATAATCACATGGTATGACGCAGAGAAGGAAGACTGGTTCTGTAAACAGGGCCAATTTGAAATGTCAATGAAAAGGGAAATAAGTGGAAACGGGGCATACACCGATGGTTTGTGGGTGGAATGCGGAACGCTTGACAAGGGAAGACTTTACGACAAGCAGGCGGGCAAGTGGGTTAATGCCGGAGACAGTGTTGACTGTTACTTTGACGTGGATAGCCGTACATGGAAGATATACATGAAGTATTACACAGAGGAACCGCAGGCTACAACCACGGCACCGGAAGAGGAAGTTACAACAACTTCACCTGCCACGGAAGAAACGGAAACCGTAAAACCGACACAGTCTGCAACAACAGTAAAGGTAAATCCTACGACAGAGAAACCACAGACACCTACCACACGTAAGCCACAGGTTACAACAAAGAAACCGCAGACCAAAAAACCGGCAAAGCCCAAACAAATGAAATTTAAGAGTGCAAAGAATGACAAGAAGAAACGGATAAGCCTTAAGTGGAAGAAAGTTAATGGAGCAACAAAGTATCAGATAAAATGGGTACTTGGAAGAGGGAAAAAAGCAAAGACGAAAACCAAGAGCTTTAAAGGAAAAACGACTTCATGTGCGTTCAAGAGACTTAAAAAAGGTAAAACCTATAAAGTGTACATTCGAGCCTATAATAAAAGCGGTTGGGGTAAGTGGAGTAGAGCTAAGAAGGTAAGAATAAAGAAATAACAGACAGAAAAGGGAATGGCATACTTAGTGGCTGTTCCCTTTGCTTTTTAGAATTAAAGAAAGGAAGCAAAAAATGATAATAGTGGCAGACAACGGAATGGAAACACAAACAAGAAAACTGAAAGACGGCATAACATTAGATGGAGCCAAAGCTCAGGTGAGGAAACTGTGGGAAGATGACTGGCTGGGACTTGATTACAGACTGGAAGACAATGATGGAAACGTAATATTTGAATTAGAGCATGACGATTAGGATGCTGCAAGAGATTTACATGGAAATAGAACAAAAGAATTACTCACTATTGATTTCAGATGTATTTTAGTATTAATTTAGAGGTAACGTCTAATTTATATCTTTTTATACTTGTTTTTCACCCCATATTTTGATAAAATCAGAGTATTAAATTAAACGGTCGTTTATATCGGCACTATTTAATAAAGATAAATGTATAGGGGGGCTATACAAAGAAATATAAATTAATAAATTTAATTGATGTTAAGGGGAATGACGTACTTAATGGCTATACCCTTTATTTTTTTGTCACAAAATACCTGTCCTTAACTGATTCTTAACCGGTTTATGAATTAGAATAATAGTGTCGGGCGATGGGGGAAAATGTCTTGAAATTCTAAAAAATGGGAGAAGATACATGAAGATATACACGATGGGATTTAAGGGGAAAAGTCAGGAAGAATTTATTAAAACAATAAATAAGAAAAAAATTGAGCTTGTAGTTGACATGAGAGAAAGAAACAGATTTCCGATGTTGGGATTTTGCAACGAAGGAGAACTGAAAAAATGTTTGAAGGGAAGATGTAATTGTGACTACTTATATAATTCTATGCTTGCACCAATGTGTGGTTATTATGAAGCCTACACGGAGAGGGCAATTTCGTGGGATGAATATGTGGCAAAATATAAAGAAACACTTTCGGAAAGGGGAATTGCAGGGAGATTTCTGATTGACTGTATGGAATATGAAAGGATAATGATAATTTGTCTGGGAAAAACACCGGGTAGGTGTTCAAGAAAACTGCTGGCAGAGTGGTTACAAGAGAGAATACGTGGAATTGAGATAGAGATAAAGCATTTATAAAAAATATTTGATTTAATAAGAAATGTGTGTTATAGCAATACGGTTATTTGGAGTTATTATTGATTGATATAAGTGTTCTTAGTTAACTAATGTCTACTTGATGTAGACGTATAGAGCTTGTAGGAAGAAAAGAACAAGCATATTAAAGAGGATAATTGATTTTTTTAGAACAAATATTAAAATTGTAATAAGTTAGCTGAGAAAACATATCAAGATCAAAAACTCGAAATAGCTGATACACCATATTTCTCAATTTTCCTATAGACATTTCAGATATCATGGTGTATACTATCAAAGTATGTTTAACCTACACTAAGCATTTGGATACTCCAACCGGTGCCTAAGTGTAAGGGGATATTAAGATTTTAGGAGGAATAAGAAATGATATCAAAAGAGACAAAAGCTCAGTTAGCAGCAGAATATGGTAAGACACCTACTGACACAGGTTCACCTGCAGTTCAGGTAGCAATCTTAACATACAGAATTAAGGAGTTAACAGAACATTTAAAGATTAACCAGAAGGATCATCATTCAAGAAGAGGTCTTCTTAAGATGGTAGGTAAGAGAAGAGGCTTACTTGACTACATTAAGGAAAATGACCTTGACGAATATCGTCAGTTAATTGAAAAATTAGGAATTCGTAAATAATTTCTTACCGGGTGGTAATATTACATTCGGATTTATACACAGGGATGAGAGTTTACTCTCATCCCTGTATTGCATTTTTCATATAAATAATTTATAATAACATAGATTGTGTGTAAATTTACACAAAAGGCAGAAGAACCATGCCGAGACCACTGTAAAGGGCAGTAGCATTGTTACCGGTTTTTACAGTAGTTTCGGATTCTTCTGCTATAAAATAAAAAGTAAGGAGAAGTTACTAACAAAGTAACGAAAGAAGATTATGTACAAGAGTTTTAGTATGGAGCTTGCAGGAAGAACTTTAACAGTTGATGTTGGAAGAGTTGCAAAGCAGGCTAACGGTGCAGCATTTATGCACTATGGAGACACTACGGTATTGTCAACAGCTACAGCATCAGACAAGCCTAGGGATGGAATTGATTTCTTCCCACTTTCAGTTGAATTTGAAGAAAAAATGTATTCTGTAGGAAAAATCCCTGGAGGATTTAATAAGAGAGAAGGAAAAGCATCAGAGAATTCAGTGCTTACATCAAGAGTTATAGACAGACCTATGAGACCTTTATTCCCAAAGGATTACAGAAATGATGTTACACTTAACAACCTTGTTATGTCAGTAGATCCTGAATGCAGACCTGAAATCGTAGCTATGCTTGGTGCAGCTATTGCAACATGTATATCAGATATTCCATTTGACGGACCATGTGCCATGACACAGGTAGGTTTAGTTGATGGGGAATTTGTTATTAACCCAAGCCAGAAGCAGTGGAAAGAGGGAGATTTACAGCTTACAGTAGCTTCAACAAGAGAAAAGGTTATCATGATTGAAGCAGGTGCTAATATTATCCCGGAAGCAAAGATGATAGAAGCTATTTATATGGCACATGATGTAAACCAGACTATCATTGAATTTATTGATAAAATTGTGGCAGAAGTAGGAAAAGAAAAGCACTCATATGAAAGCTGTGCTATTCCTGAAGAATTATTTGCTGCAATTAAGGAAATTGTTCCACCTGCAGATATGGAAGTAGCNNNNCACCTGCAGATATGGAAGTAGCCGTATTTACAGATGACAAGCAGACAAGAGAAGAAAACATAAGACAGATTACAGAAAAGTTAGAAGAAGCTTTTGCTGATAATGAAGAATGGCTTGCTGTTTTAGGAGAAGCTATTTATCAGTATCAGAAGAAGACAGTTCGTAAGATGATATTGAAAGATCACAAGCGTCCTGACGGAAGAGCAATTGATCAGATCAGACCGTTAGCAGCAGAAGTTGATATTATTCCTAGAGTGCATGGCTCTGCAATGTTCACAAGAGGACAGACACAGATTTGCAACGTATGTACTTTAGCACCATTATCAGAAGCACAGAAAATAGACGGACTTGATGAAAATGAAACAACAAAGAGATATATGCATCACTACAACTTCCCTTCATACTCAGTTGGTGAGACAAAGCCATCAAGAGGACCGGGAAGACGTGAAATCGGACATGGTGCTTTAGCAGAAAAGGCACTGGTACCTGTACTTCCTAGCGAAGCAGAGTTCCCATATGCTATTAGAACAGTTTCAGAAACATTTGAGTCAAACGGTTCTACATCAATGGCTTCTACATGTTCATCATGTATGTCATTAATGGCAGCAGGTGTTCCAATTAAGGCTATGGTAGCAGGTATTTCATGTGGTCTTGTTACAGGTGATACAGATGATGATTATGTATTGCTTACAGATATCCAGGGACTTGAAGATTTCTTCGGAGACATGGACTTTAAGGTAACAGGTACAACAGAAGGTATCACAGCTATTCAGATGGATATTAAGATTCATGGTCTTACAAGAGAAATCGTGGAGGGTGCTATTGCAAGAACAAGAGAAGCAAGATTATTCATTATGGATAATTGCATGAAGCCGGCAATTTCTGAACCTAGAAAAGAAGTAAATGCATACGCTCCTAAGATTGAAATGATTCAGATTGATCCGGACAAGATTGGTGATGTTGTAGGAAAGAGCGGAAAGGTTATTAATGCAATTATCGAAGAAACAGGCGTTAAGATTGACATTTCTGATGAAGGAATGGTATCAGTTTGTGGCGTAGATAAGGACATGATAGCTAAGGCTATAAAATACATTAAGACAATAGTAACAGACTTTGAAGAAGGCATGATTTTAGAAGGTACTGTTGTAAGTATTAAGGAATTTGGTGCATTTATCGAATTTGCACCTGGAAAAGAAGGCATGGTTCACATTTCTAAGATTGCAAAAGAAAGAGTTGAACATGTTGAAGACTTCCTTACATTAGGTGATAAGGTTAAATGTAAGTGTCTTGGAAAAGATAAGATGGGAAGAATCAGCTTTTCAATTAAAGATGCACAGTAAACAAATTAAATAGAAACGTTGCACAAAATCTTAAATTTTGTACAAATATGGAATATCTCCAGGGCGAATATTATGATATATAATAAAGCTTTGGAGATATTTTACTATATCTTAATTGGCTATGTGGTATCATTAATCAGATACGAAGGAGAGTGGCTATGGTAAAAGATAAATCATATTTAAAAAATATATTAGTGACAGCGGGAATATTATTAATTTCTTTTGTAATAAGCTTGTTGTTGCAACATGTGTTTAAGGTACATGAACATATAACAGCAGTGTTTATATTTGCTGTATTTTTGATATCCCTTTTAACAAACGGATATGTATATGGAATAGTGGCAGCTTTTATTTCCATGATTGCCGTTAACTATGCTTTTACATTTCCGTTCTTTTCAATTAATTTTATGATACCTGTTAATATGATTTCTGCAATTATAATGATAGTTATAGCCATATTAACAAGTACATTAACCACCCAGATAAAAAGGCATGAGGCAATGAAAGCTGAAGGAGAGAAGGAAAGAATGAGAGCCAATCTTTTAAGGGCGGTTTCCCATGACTTAAGAACTCCCCTTACCACTATTTATGGTTCAGCAGCTACATTGTTAGAAAACAGGGATACACTAGAGGAAGAACAACAAACCAAAATATTACAGGGAATAAAAGAGGATTCGGAATGGCTTGTAAGAATGGTGGAAAATCTTTTATCCATTACAAGAATTGACAGTGGAAATGTGAAAATAATAAAAACACCAATAGTTTTAGAGGAACTGATAGATTCAGTAATTGTGAAATTTAGAAAAAGATACCCTGACTTTGATATAACATTGGACTTGCCGGAGGATATTGTTGTTATACCAATGGATGCAATGCTTATTGAACAGGTTATAGTAAATATATTGGAAAATGCCATACAGCACGCAGAGGGAATGACAGAATTAATACTTCGGGTGTTTGTATTGGGGAAGCAGGCTATATTTGAAATAAAGGACAATGGCTGTGGAATCAGTAAAGAAAAATTGCCATACATATTTTCCGGATATTATGAGAATAAGGAAGAACCTTCAGACGGACAAAAACGCAATACGGGAATAGGATTGTCCGTATGTAAAACCATTATAAAAGCACATGGAGGGGACATTAGTGCGGAAAATATTAAAGGTGGCGGTGCTGTTTTCAGATTTACATTAGATACGGAGGAAGAAATAGATGCCCAATAATAAATATAAGGTTTTATTAGTAGAAGATGAAAATAATATTAGAAATCTGGTAACAACCATACTAAAATCGGCAGGTTATCAGGTTGTTGTAGCTGAAACATGTGAGAGAGCCCTGGGAATGTACACATCTCATCTCCCTGACATTATTATTTTGGACTTAGGTCTTCCTGACAGGGATGGAATGTATTTCTTAAAGAAAATAAGGGATGACTCACTGACTCCTATTATTATATTGTCAGCCCGTTCTAATGAAAGGGATAAGGTAGTTGCTCTTGATGCAGGGGCAAACGATTATGTAACAAAGCCCTTTAGCTCGGCGGAACTGTTAGCAAGGGTAAGAGCAACTCTTAGAAATACAAGACACAGCTCTGAGGAGGGAAAACTGCCGGGAGGAAAGTTCACATTAGAGGGACTTGTTATAGATTATGATGGAAGACAGGTTTTTGTTGATGAAAAAGAAGTAAAATTAACTCAGACAGAGTACAATATTGTGGCGTTTTTATCGGAACATGCCGGAAAAATGATGACGTATACAGCCATAATTAAGGCAATATGGGGCTATCCTGATGAGGGAAGCGTTAAAAAACTTCAGGTGAACATGGCAAATATAAGAAGAAAACTGGGAATAAAGCCGGGAGAAGCAAAGTAACTGGGAATAAAGCTGGGAGAAGCAAAGTACATAATAAACGAATTAGGTGTTGGATATAGAATGAATAGTTAGCATATGTGTTTAGTTTAAATTAAACTTGCTTAATATATTGGTTAAAGTTATAATAATACAAGTTGACAAAATTATATAATGTAATAAAGGAACGTTAAGGATATTAGAAATGATTTATAACAATGTATTAGAATTTATCGGACATACACCTATGGTGCGTCTTAACCATATGGTTGATGAGGATTCAGCTCAGGTTCTTGTGAAGTTTGAGGGATTAAATGTAGGTGGCTCAATAAAAACAAGAACGGCTTATGAAATGATTAAGGCGGCAGAAGCAGAAGGCAAAATAAACAAGGATACAATAATAGTTGAACCTACCAGTGGAAATCAGGGAATCGGACTGGCATTAGTAGGAGCGGTAAAAGGATATAAAACTATTATTATAATGCCTGACTCTGTTAGTGAGGAAAGAAGAAAGCTAGTTAAACATTATGGAGCAGAGGTTATTCTTATCCATGATGACGGAGACATTGGAAAGTGTATAGATGAATGTCTTAAAACAGCACTTAAAATGGCAGAGGACAATCCAAAGGTGTATGTACCACAGCAGTTTGCCAATCCTAACAATGTTAAGGCTCATAAACATCATACCGGATTGGAAATCATGGAGCAGGTAGAGGGAAATATAGACGGATTCTGCTCAGGTATAGGAACCGGTGGCACCATTACAGGAATAGGTAAGGTTTTAAAGGCACAAAATCCTGACATTGAAATATGGGCAGTGGAACCGGAGAATGCAGCCATTTTAGCAGGTGGAAATATCGGAACCCATTTGCAAATGGGAATAGGAGACGGAGTTATACCTGATATTTTAGACCAGAATATATATGATAACATTTATATAGTTACTGACGAAGAGGCAATAAGTACAGCCAAGGACTTAGCCAAAAAAGAGGGGCTTATGTGCGGAATTTCCAGTGGAACAAATGTTGCAGCAGCCATAAAGCTGGCAAAAAAGTTAGGAAAAGGAAAAACAGTGGTAACTGTATTGCCGGATACGGCAGAAAGATATTTTTCAACGCCGTTGTTTGATGAATAAGGAGCTAATATGCAGGAAACAAAGGAAGATAAGAAAATAAAAATAGGACAGATATGTAATAAAATATCAACTGTTTTATTTGTATTATTCTTTATTGATGTATGTGTAATACCAGTTATGCAAATGGAATTCTTTTTGATTTCAGTGGCAATTATTGTAGTTTTATTTGCCATTAGTTGTATTGTGGGACACATATGTCTTAAGGATTATAAACCGGAATAATGAAAGCACAGGAGGTTAGAAAGTGAATAATAACAAAGGAACAATATGCGTACAGGGCGGATGGAAGCCTACAAAGGGAGAACCGAGAGTTTTGCCTATTTATCAAAGCACCACATTTAAATATGATACATCAGAGCAAATGGGAAGACTGTTTGATTTAGAGGATAGCGGATATTTTTATACAAGACTTCAGAACCCTACTAATGATGCAGTAGCTTCAAAAATATGTGAGTTAGAAGGTGGAGTGGCAGCTATGCTTACATCATCAGGTCAGGCAGCTAATTTTTACGCAGTTTTTAATATTTGTGAAGCAGGAGACCACTTTATCTGTTCATCAAATGTATATGGAGGAACCTTTAATTTATTTGGTGTAACCATGAAGAAAATGGGAATAGATGTTACATTTGTAGATCCGGATATTTCACCGGAAGATTTAGAAAAAGAATTTAAAACAAATACAAAGTGTGTATTTGGTGAATCGGTGTCAAATCCGTCTCTTGTAGTGTTTGATTTTGAAAAATTTGCAAAGGCAGCTCACAGTCATGGTGTTCCTCTTATTGTGGATAACACATTCCCGACACCTATTAATTGCAGACCTTTTGAATTTGGAGTTGATATAGTAACTCACTCCACAACTAAATATATGGATGGTCATGCCATGGCAGTAGGTGGAGCAATTGTTGACAGTGGAAACTTTGACTGGATGGCTCATGCTGATAAATTCCCGGGAATGACAGAGCCGGATGAATCATATCATGGGTTAGTTTATGCAGAAAAATTTGGAAAAAGCGGATATATTACAAAGGCAACAGCACAGGTTATGAGGGATTTAGGATCAATTCCTTCACCTACAAATTCATTTTTGCTAAATGTAGGTCTTGAAACATTACATTTAAGAGTTCCAAGACACTGTGAAAATGCATTAAAAGTGGCTAAATGGCTTAAGGCAAATGACAAGGTAGCCTGGGTTAATTATCCGGGATTAGAGGGTGACAAATATTATGATTTGGCGCAGAAGTATATGCCTAATGGAACATGTGGCGTTTTAACATTTGGTATAAAAGGTGGTCGTGATGCATCCATTAAATTTATGGATAATCTTAAGTTTGTGGCAATAGTGACTCATGTGGCTGATGCCCGTTCATGTGTGCTACATCCTGCAAGTCACACTCATAGACAGATGACAGATGAACAGTTAATTGAGGCAGGAGTTCAGCCGGATTTAATCAGATTCTCTGTAGGAATTGAAGATGCTGAGGACATTATTGCAGATTTAGAGCAGGCATTAAATGCATAACATAAAACTTATGAAATAAGGTAATAAAAATGAAATTCAGACCATGCATAGACATACACAACGGAAAAGTGAAACAGTTAGTAGGTAGCAGCCTTAAAGACAAGGAAAATCAGGCAGAAGAAAATTTTGTATCTGAAAAAAATGCAGTCTACTATGCTAATCTTTATAAAAAAGACGGGCTAAAAGGCGGACATATAATAATATTAAATGCCGGCGGTTCGGAATTTTTTAAGGAATCGAAGAAACAGGCAATAGAGGCGTTGTCTGCATATCCTAAAGGGATGCAGATAGGCGGCGGCGTTACAGCTGTAAATGCACAGGATTATATAAAGGCAGGGGCATCCCATGTAATTGTCACATCTTATGTATTTAAAGATGGAAGAGTTAATTACGGAAACCTTAAAAGTCTTGTGGAAGCTGTGGAAAAAGAGCGTATTGTTTTGGATTTAAGCTGTAGAAAGAAAGATGGACAGTATTACATAGTAACAGACAGATGGCAAAAATTCACTGATGAAGTAGTTAATATTGAAACATTGAAAAAACTGTCGGAATATTGTGATGAATTTCTTATACACGGTGTGGATGTTGAGGGAAAATCAGGTGGAATGGAAGAAGATTTGGTAGCTATGTTATCTGAATTTAATGATATTCCCATAACCTATGCAGGCGGAATATCCACTATGGAACAAATAGAAAGGTTCAGGGAGATTTCTAATGGCAAAATGGATTTTACCATTGGAAGTGCGCTGGATTTGTTTGGTGGAAAGTTACCATATGATAAAGTAAAAGAACAGTTTTAAAATTATATAATAGTATAAAAATCCCCTATATTGGAGAGTATTATATTGTACGGAAAGTTAATTTGAAAATCCGTACATTGTATATCATCAATATGGGGGATTTTTTATGGACGAAATAAAAGAATACGGTCAGACAGACTTAAATAACAACAGCAGACACAAAAAAATACATCTTTTAAATATAATCGGGGAAATTGAAGGACACGAAAATGTGGCATCAGGAACCAAGGCAACTAAATATGAACACGTGCTTCCTCAGTTAGCACAGGTAGAAGATGATGCAGAAACAGATGGGCTTCTGGTAATATTAAATACAGTAGGTGGGGATGTTGAATGTGGTCTTGCAATTGCAGAAATGATATCGGGACTTAGTAAGCCTACAGTGTCATTAGTTTTAGGAGGCAGCCACTCCATTGGTGTTCCTCTTGCAGTATCAACAGACTATTCCTTTATTGTTAAAACAGGTACCATGGTTATTCATCCTGTGAGAATGAATGGACTGTTTATAGGAGTTCCCCAGACCTATGATTATTTTAAAAAAATTCAGGAGAGAATTAATTCTTTTATATTAGACCATTGTGACATAAAAGAACAAAAGCTTATGGAATTAATGATGGAAACAGAAGTTATGACAAAGGATGTGGGAAGCATTCTTGTAGGTAAGGAAGCAGTGAATGAAGGAATAATAAATGAAATAGGAAGCCTAAAAGATGCCATAAAAAAGTTGTATGAACTTATTGACAAAAAATCCTGATAAATTACATTGGACACCGGGGCATTACAATACAAAGGCATTACAATACAAAAACTAAATAACTTGAATATAGTGGTGAAAAATAGTAAAATATTATAGATTATGGTTAACTAAAGAAATAAGGAGTTACAAATGAGTTTATTAGAGTCAATTTTTCTTGGAATAATACAGGGAGTGACGGAATTTCTTCCTGTGAGCAGTTCGGGACATCTGGCTATATTCCAGCAGATTTTCGGACTTGAAGATGTAGGTACATCTTTTGATGTATTTTTACATTTGGGAACATTAATTGCAGTATTTGTTATATACTGGCGGGATATTGGAAGATTAATATATGATGGAATCGGAATAGTGGTGGATTTCGTTGCTAATGTATTTTATTACATAAGATGGAAGACAACCAAAAAGAATCCGGAATACAGAAAAATAATCAGAACATCATATAGAAAATTTGCGTTATTAATTATTGTTTCAACCATACCTACGGGAATAATAGGTATTGTAGGTAAGAATTTAGTAGATAATGCATCCCATACTCTTATTGTTCCGGGAATTTGTCTTTTAATAACAGCCATATTACTTGTAATTTCAGATAATATACCAAACGGAAATAAAACACCAAAGAAAACTACATATTTAAACGCAGTTTTTATAGGAATTTGTCAGGGGATAGCAACTCTTCCGGGATTATCACGTTCAGGAACAACCATTACAGCAGGTCTTTTATGTGGACTTAGAAGAGATTTTGTTGTAAAATATTCCTTTATTATGTCAATTCCGGCTATAATGGGTGCCTGTGTGTTAAACATTCCTGATATGCACACAGACATTGCAAAAACAGGTGTTGAGTGCTACGTGGCGGGAGTTTTAGTGTCTGCCGTGGTAGGTTACATATGTATTAAAACAATGCTTGTAGTTGTAAGAAATAAGCAGTTTAAATATTTTTCAGCTTATTGCGGATTAGTTGGACTGATAGCCATAGTGGCATCATTTTTCGTAAAATAAATTAATAGGGGTGAAAATATATTGGCCGATACGAAGAAAAAAAGTAATGGCAAAAAAACAAATAGCAGTAAAGGTAAGACTGGTGGAAACAAAACCGGTGGCAGTAAGGCTGCGGAAACAAGAAGGAAAAACGCCCAGATGGCTAAGAAACGCAAAATAATCGTAACGGAGGTTTATTTGTGGATATCCTTAGCTGTGGCACTGTTTTTATTCTTAAGCAATTTTGGCATTTGTGGCATAGTGGGAAACACATTAAGGGATGCAATGCTTGGATGCTTCGGATGGATGGGATATGTTTTTCCTGTATTTCTGGCAGTAACAATAGGACTTGTGGCATATAATAATATGAACACCAAGGTTATCTCTAAGATAGTGGCAGTGGTGCTATTATACATTAATATGTGTCTGCTGTTTGATTTGTTAAGTTACAGTGACAATAGAATAGATGTTTTAAAATATTATAAATATGGCTCTAAAGGCGAATTTGGTGGAGGTCTTGTAGGGGGAGCATTAGGAAATCTTATGGATTCCCTGTTAGGACTTACAGGAGCCTATATTGTAACTTTTGTTGTACTTATTATATGCATAGTAATTTTAACGGAAAAGTCTATTATGTCTTTTCTTAAGAAAAAGGGAAAAAGTGCCTATGAAAGTGCAGTGGAAGATACAAAAGCCAGAAAAGAAGCCACGGCAGTACGAAGAGAGCAGAAGCGGATTGAAAAGGAAAAAGAAAGAAGTATTGCCAGACAGAAAAAAATCGGTGTGGACTTTAATGAAACTACTGTTGGTGGAGATAGTTTACCAGGGGAGAAGTTAAAGGATAATAAACAGGAGGTTCACGAAATACATATTGACGGAGTGGATGATACCCCAAGTGACATAGATGAAATGCCCCTTGACCGTGAAATTGTATATACCTATGAAGAAAATCAGGGCAATAAGCAGGTTAAAATAGATGGCCTTGACAAACCTGAACCACCAAAAGCTGATAAACATGCTACAGACGGTGAATTTACACCAAAGGAAAGAGTGATAGTAAGTGAAGAGGCTAAAAAGACTATGAAGAGAAAGCCTTTTGGAGTAGGGGAGGCAGTAGCCACTGAAACACCGACGGCAGAAGAAGTCATCTCACAACAGCCTAAGGCATCTTCAGAAGGAAAAATAATAGCACCGTCTAAAAAGAAAATGAAATATAAGAAACCACCATACAGTCTTCTTAAGGATAATCCCGGGAGCAAAAGCGGTATAACAAAAGCATCCCTTATGCAGACAGCCAATAAACTAAAACAGGTTTTGGCAAACTTTGGAGTTAAGGTAGAAGTGACAAATGTAAGTAAGGGACCGTCAGTTACAAGATATGAATTGCAACCTGAAATGGGGACTAAGGTTAGCCGTATAACAGGTCTTGCAGATGACATAAAGTTAAATATGGCAGCGGCGGACATACGAATTGAAGCACCTATACCGGGAAAAGCTGCCGTAGGAATTGAAATTCCAAATGAGGGAAGGGATCCTGTATATTTAAAGGAACTTTTAAATTCAAAGGAATTAAGGGAGCATAAGTCGAAGCTGGCATTTCCGGCAGGTAAGGATATTGCAGGAAGAGTAGTTGTGGCTGATATTGCCAAAATGCCTCATATGCTTATTGCAGGCACTACAGGTTCAGGAAAGTCAGTATTTACAAACTCAATATTAATGAGTATTCTTTACAGGACAACACCGGAAGACGTAAGGCTTATTGTTATTGATCCTAAGGTTGTGGAATTTCAGGTATACAATAAAATACCTCATTTATTATATGATGTAGTTACAGACCCTAAAAAAGCGGCAGGCATTCTTAACTGGGCGGTGGCAGAAATGACCACCAGATATAAGAAGTTTGCCAATGTAGGGGCAAGAGATATTGGAAGTTACAATGCAAAGGTGGAAAGCGGTGATTTTTCAGGAGATAATCCACCGGAAAAAATGCCACAGATACTTATTGTAATTGACGAGTTAGCTGACCTTATGATGGTGGCAGCTAAGGAAGTGGAAGAGGCAATATGCCGTTTAGCACAGCTTGCCAGAGCAGCAGGCATTCATATGGTTATTGCAACTCAGCGTCCTTCAGTAGATGTTATTACGGGACTTATTAAGGCAAATATTCCTTCACGAGTTGCCCTTACTGTGGCATCAGGAACGGATTCAAGAACAATTATAGATATGAACGGAGCTGAAAAGCTCTTAGGCAATGGTGACATGTTGTTTTATCCTGCCGGATATGTTAAACCTGTGAGAGTACAGGGAGCATATGTATCGGATAAGGAAATTTTTGATACTGTTGAATATATTAAAAACAACAGTGGAGAAGCTGAATATGACGAAACCATTGGTGTAAAATTAACTACGGATATGGAGGCTTCCGG
>NZ_HF991872.1:144676-148640 GCF_000432355.1 Eubacterium sp. CAG:161 | reverse complement strand
ATATGGAGGCTTCCGGTGGAGCAGAAGGGGATAAAGACCCGTTATTTGCTGAAGCAGGAAGGCTTTGCATAGAAAAGCAAAAGGGCTCAACTAGTATGATTCAAAGGCAGTTCAGAGTGGGCTTTAACAGAGCGGCACGTATTATGGAACAGCTTTATGATGCAGGGGTTGTAGGTCAGGAGGAACAGAATAAACCTAGAAAGGTTATTATGAGTTTAGATGAATTTGAAGCTAGTTTACAAAACGATAATCAATAAGAAGGAGATATTAAAATTATGAAATCAGACATTGAAATTGCACAGGAGGCAGTCATGCTTCCGATTAAAGAGGTAGCACAGAATATAGGTTTAACAGAGGATGATATTGAGTTATATGGAAAGTATAAGGCAAAAATATCCAATGAATACTATGAAAAAATCAAAGGTAATGAAGATGGTAAACTTATTCTTGTTACAGCCATAAATCCGACTCCTGCAGGAGAAGGAAAAACAACAGTAACTGTTGGTTTAGGAGAGGCATTTGGAAGATTAAATAAAAAAGCAATGATAGCTTTAAGAGAGCCGTCATTAGGACCATGCTTTGGTATTAAAGGTGGTGCTGCAGGTGGCGGATATGCTCAGGTTGTTCCAATGGAAGATTTAAACCTTCATTTTACAGGAGACTTCCATGCAATAACTTCAGCTAACAATTTACTTGCTGCAATGCTTGACAACTCCATCCAGCAG
This sequence comes from Eubacterium sp. CAG:161, assembly GCF_000432355.1. NCBI lineage: Bacteria > Bacillati > Bacillota > Clostridia > Eubacteriales > Eubacteriaceae > Eubacterium > Eubacterium sp. CAG:161. The sequence goes on along the minus strand of NZ_HF991872.1, from coordinate 147,915 downwards.
GGAAATGAATTAAATATTGACCCAAATCAGGTTGTATGGAAGAGATGTGTTGACATAAATGACAGAGTTTTAAGAAATATAGTAGTAGGTCTTGGAAGAAAAGTAGATGGTGTTGTAAGAGAAGATCATTTCGTTATTACCGTGGCATCAGAAATCATGGCAATTCTTTGTCTTGCCAACGATTACGCAGATTTAAAGGAAAGACTTGGAAAGATAATTGTTGCATACACATATGACGGAGAGCCTGTAACTGCAAAGGATATTAAGGCAGTAGGTTCAATGGCAGTTCTTTTAAAGGATGCCATGAAGCCAAACCTTATTCAGACATTAGAGCATACACCGGCATTAGTACATGGTGGACCTTTTGCCAATATTGCTCATGGATGTAACTCGGTAAAGGCTACAAAAACAGCTCTTAAAATGGCAGATTATGTAATAACGGAAGCAGGCTTCGGCGCTGATTTAGGAGCAGAGAAATTTCTTGACATTAAATGTAGGAAGGCAGGCCTTAAGCCGGATTGTGTAGTATTAGTTGCTACGGTAAGGGCTTTAAAATATAATGGTGGCGTATCAAAGGATGAATTATCCAACGAAAATGTTGAAGCTTTAGCAAAGGGTATTGTAAACCTTGAAAAACATATTGAAAATTTACAGCAGTTTGGAGTTCCTGTAGTAGTTACATTAAATCGGTTTGTAACAGATACGGAAGCTGAATATGAATTTATAAAGAATTTCTGTGAAGAACGTGGATGTGAGTTCGCATTAGCAGAAGTTTGGGCAAAAGGTGGCGAAGGCGGAGTTGCTTTAGCACAGAAAGTAATTGATACTATTGAAAATAAGCCGTCAAATTACAAGCCTTTATATCCTGATAATATGTCCATTAAAGAAAAAATTGAAACTGTTGCCACAAAGATATATGGAGCAGAGGGAGTAACATATTCTCCTGAGGCTGAAAAGGCCATTGCCAATATTGAAAAGTTAGGATATGGAGATTATCCTGTATGTATGGCAAAAACACAGTATTCACTGTCAGATGACAAAACTAAGTTAGGACGTCCTACAGGATTTACAATAAATATCCGTGAAGTATATATTTCTGCCGGAGCAGGATTTGTAGTTGCAATTACCGGAAGCATTATGACCATGCCTGGATTATCAAAGAAGCCGGCAGCATATGGAATTGATTTGACTGATGATGGCAAAATAGAAGGATTATTCTAAAACATAAAATTTACCGGAAAAGAGGGAAAAGGAAATGGCAAAAATAATAGATGGAAAGGCTATTTCATTAGCAATAAAGGATGAATTAAAGGAAAAGGTAGCTGAATATAAGAATAAAGGAATTGACATTACATTAGCAGTTGTAAAGGTGGGAAACGACCCGGCATCTGCAGTTTATGTAAGAAATAAGGAAAAAGCCTGTGAATATGTAGGTATTAATTCAAGAACTTTAGCTTTGCCGGAGGAAACTACTCAGGAAGAGTTACTTAATATTGTCAGGGAATTAAATGAAGATGATACCGTAAACGGCATTTTAGTTCAGCTTCCCCTTCCAAAGCATATAGATGAAAGTGAGGTACTTCTTGCAATTAACAGCACAAAGGATGTTGATGGATTTCATCCTGTAAATGTAGGAAAAATGGTAATTGGAGAAGATACATTTTTACCATGTACTCCTGCAGGAATTATTGAAATGTTAAAACGCAGTGACATAGATATTGAAGGAAAAGAGTGTGTAGTAATTGGAAGAAGCAATATTGTAGGAAAGCCTATGTCACTTTTAATGCTTAAGGAAAATGCCACAGTTACAATTGCTCATTCAAGAACTAAGGATTTAAAGGAAGTTACAAAGCGGGCAGATATTTTAGTTGCTGCTATTGGAAAACCAAAATTTGTAACAGCTGATTATGTTAAAGAAGGTGCCGTGGTAATTGACGTAGGAATGGATAGAGATGAAAACGGTAAGCTTTGTGGTGATGTGGATTTTGAGTCAGTGGAGCCAAAGGTATCAGCCATAACACCTGTTCCGGGAGGTGTAGGTCCAATGACAGTTACTATGTTGTTGGTAAACTGTTTAAGAAGTGTAGAGCTAAATAAAAAATAAATTAATCCATAAAAGCTAATGTCCAAAATGCAGCGGAGATTAAAAGGAGGTCAAAATGAAGTTCGCAAATATTATAATTGATATTTCTCACGAAAAGTTAGACCATCCTTTTGGATATATAATACCTGAAGAATTGGAGAACCGCATTTTTGCAGGCACAGGGGTAATGATACCCTTTGGCAGGGGAAATCGACAGATAAAGGGATATGTTATTGAGGTAACTGATAAACCATCCTTTGATGTAAGCAAAATGAAAAAAATATCCTCTGTTATTGAAGGTGCAGTGGAAGTGGAAAGCATGCTTATTAAACTGGCATGGTGGATAAAAGAAAACTACGGTTCAACCATGAATCAGGCATTAAAAACCGTAATACCTGTAAAAAACAAAGTCAGGGCAAAGGAAAATAAAACCATTGTTCTTAATATGACTAAAGATGAAGCATTAGAGAAGATTGAACAATACACCAAAAAACATGCTACAGCAAGAATAAGACTTCTTAAGGAATTAATTGACAATGATAATATTTCTAGGAGGCTTGTAACAGATAAATTAAATATATCTGACAGTACGATAAAATCCATGGAAATCCAGGGAGATATTGTTGTTAATGCGGATATTGATTATAGAAATCCCGTTACTGTTACCAGTCAGCCGGAGTATGACATTGTTCTTAATAATGAACAAAGATGTGTTGCGGAAGAAATAAAAAAAACCATGAATTTTAAACCGTCTAAGTTCCCTAATGTTCATCTGATTCATGGAATTACAGGAAGCGGAAAGACGGAAGTATATATGGATTTAATTGACTATACCATTAAAAATGGAAAGTCTGCCATTGTACTTATTCCGGAAATTGCCCTTACCTATCAGACAGTTATGAGATTTACAAGGCGTTTTAAGGAAAAGGTGTCCATTGTAAATTCCAGAATGTCTGCAGGAGAGAAGTACGACCAGTTTGAAAGGGCTAAGAAGGGTGAAATCAGCATAATGATTGGCCCCAGGTCAGCACTTTTTACTCCTTTTAAAAATTTGGGACTTATTGTAATAGATGAAGAGCATGAAAGTGCATATAAAAGCGAGTCGGTGCCTAAGTATCATGCCATAGAAGTAGCACAAAAAAGAGGTGTGGATACG
>NZ_HF991872.1:138728-144648 GCF_000432355.1 Eubacterium sp. CAG:161 | reverse complement strand
TACGGGAGCTGCCATTGTTTTAGGTTCAGCCACACCATCTCTTGAGTCATATTACCGGGCAAAAAAAGGCATATATAAGTTTCATAAACTTACATCAAGGGAAAAAGGAAATCTTCCCACAGTTTCCATTGTGGATTTAAGGGAAGAGTTAAAAAATGATAATAAGTCTATATTTAGTGTAAAATTAAGTGAATTAATTAAAGACAGATTACAGAAAAAACAGCAGACAATGCTGTTTATTAACAGAAGAGGATATGCGGGATTTGTATCCTGCAGGGATTGTGGTGAGGCAATTAAATGTCCACACTGTGATGTTACCTTAAAACTTCACACCAATAGAAAATTAGTATGTCATTATTGTGGACACACGGAAATGATGCCGGGATTGTGTCCGGGATGTGGCTCTAAAAATATTGGTGGCTTTGGAATAGGAACCCAGCAGATAGAATTGGCAGTCAAGAAAATGTTCCCCACAGCAAAAGTTCTTAGAATGGATGCAGATACCACATCTAAAAAAGGAAGCCATGACAGAATACTTTCAGCTTTTGCCAATCACGAAGCAGATATACTAGTGGGAACCCAGATGATTGTTAAGGGGCATGATTTCCCTAACGTAACCTTAGTGGGAGTGTTAGCAGCAGATATGTCTTTATATGCATCTGATTATAGGGCAGCAGAGAGAACCTTCCAGCTTTTATGTCAGGCGGCAGGAAGAGCCGGAAGAGGAGTAAGCTTAGGAGATGTGGTTATTCAGACATATTCCCCGGATAATTATAGTATAAAAGCTGCAAGTCATCAGGACTATGAGGAGTTTTATCAGGAGGAAATAGCCTACCGCAAGCTTATGTCATATCCTCCGGTGGCAAATATGATTTCCGTATTTTTACAGGGAAAAGACCAAAGGGAATTAAACATTGCCACGGAATATATTACTGAAATCATAAAGAAGAAAAGAGATGAACATTATAATAAGCTTATGATTATAGGTCCGGCAAAACCACCGGTTTCAAAGGTTAATGATGTTCATAGAAGAATAATATATTTAAAGGGAATAACAAGAAAAGAATTAATAGATTTAAAAGATAGTTTAGAAGATGTAATAAACTGTTCACAAAATTTCAAAAATGTTAATGTACAATTTGATTTTAAAGTATAAATTGACAATTTATTTAAGGAGAAGAAAATGGCAATACGAAATATAAGAGAATTAGGAGAACCATGTCTTAGAAAGGTATGCAAGCCGGTTAAGGAAATGAATTCCCGTACTAAGATATTAATTGAAGATATGTTTGATACCATGTATGAGGCAAATGGTGTAGGCTTAGCGGCACCACAGGTGGGAATTTTAAAGAGAATATTTGTTGTGGACTGTGGAGATGAGGAGGGAAACAGCGTTCCATATGTTTTTATTAATCCTGAAATAATAGACAGAGCTGGTATTCAGGCAGGATATGAAGGATGCTTGAGCGTTCCTGGAAAATCAGGAATGGTTACAAGAGCTAATAATGTAAAGGTAAAAGCCTTAGACGAAAACATGGAAGAATTTGAATTAGAGGCAGAAGGATTGTTAGCCAGATGCATACTTCATGAAAATGATCACTTAGATGGAGTTATGTATGTAGATAAGGTGGAAGGAAAATTATACGACAACGAAGAGTTGTACGAAAATAATGAAGAATAGTCAGGGGGTGAATACATGAAAGTAGTATTTATGGGAACACCGGATTTTTCCGTACCTGCATTAAAGGCTATAGCCGGTAAGCATGATGTAACGGCAGTTGTTACCCAGCAGGACAGACCAAAGGGAAGAGGTCACAAAATGCAGTTTACTCCTGTAAAGGAAACGGCAGTGGAGCTTAATATTCCGGTATATCAGCCACAAAAGGTAAAAGATAAGGAGTTTGTGGAAATTTTAAGAAATCTAAAGCCTGATGTAATTGTGGTAATTGCGTTTGGACAGATTTTGTCGAAAGAAATTCTCGATTTGCCAAAATACGGATGCGTTAATGTGCATGCATCGCTTTTACCTAAGTACCGTGGAGCTGCACCTATACAGTGGGCAGTTATTGATGGTGAAGAGTATTCAGGAGTTACCACAATGTATATGGCAGAAGGTCTTGATACAGGTGACATTATAGATACAAGTGTAGTTAAATTAAGAGATGACGAAACAGGAGGGAGCCTGTTTGATGCCTTGTCTCAAGAAGGGGCAAAGCTTATAATAGAAACTCTTGACAAGTTAGAACAAGGCACAGCAGAAAGAACTAAGCAGGATGATTCCTTATCCACCTATGCGGGAAAAATAACAAAAGAACTGGGAAATATTGATTTTTCAAAGCCTGCAGTGGAAATTGAACGTTTAATAAGAGGGTTAAATCCATGGCCAAGTGCGTATACAACCCTTAATGGAAAAACTCTTAAAATCTGGAAGGCAAAGGTAGAGGAAGGTTCTACAGATAAAGCTCCGGGAGAAATAATGGAAGTTTCAAAAAGGGGCATTAAGGTGGCAACAGGAGAAAATTTCCTGATTTTACAGGAAATACAGCTGGAAGGAAAGAAGAGAATGGAAGTTTCTGCATTTTTAAACGGATATGAAATAAATGCACACCATTTGGGAGATTAATATACTAGGAGGTGTTTTTATGCTATATGGATTTTATTTTGACCCAACATATATTTTGATTATTATAGGTATGGTGATTTGCATGGCAGCTTCAGCACATGTAAACTCAACCTTTAAAAAGTATTCAAGATACAGAAGTAATTCAGGACTTACAGGGGCACAGGCAGCAGCTAAAATATTGGAATCTCAGGGAATATATGATGTACAGATAAGACATGTTTCAGGGGATTTAACAGATAACTATAATCCTTCAAATAAGGTACTTAGTCTGTCAGATGCTACTTATAACAGCACCAGTGTGGCAGCCATAGGTGTGGCAGCTCATGAATGTGGTCATGCAATGCAGCATCAGAAGGGATATACACCTATTGCAGTGAGAAATGCATTGGTTCCTTTTGCAAACTGGGGAGCAAGATTGTCCTGGTTACTTATAATTGCAGGATTAATATTCTTTGGACAGGGAACAGGACAGACAATAATAAATATCGGTATTTTTGCCTTTTCATTGGCAGTAATATTTCAGATAGTAACTCTTCCTGTAGAGTTTAATGCATCAGGAAGAGCCATAAAAGTATTAGAAAGTACAGGCATATTTGGAAGTCAGGAGCTTAAATATACAAGGAAAGTATTAGGTGCGGCAGCCCTTACTTATGTGGCAGCGGCAGCATCATCAATTTTACAGCTCTTAAGACTTATAATACTGTTTGGAGGAAGAAGAGATGACTAAAAATGTCTCATGTAATGTTAATTCAAGAAATGTGGTATTAACAATGCTTGAAAAAACTGAAAATGGTGAAAAAAGTCATATAGTGCTTAAAAATACACTAGACGGGTATAAGGATATTGATAAACAGACAAGAGCATTTATTACCAGATTATTTCAGGGAACATTAGAGAGACAAATTGAACTTGATTATATTATAAACATTTATTCAAAAACACCTGTTAAAAAAATGAAGCCGGTTATAAGAAACATACTTAGACTTTCTGTTTATCAGTTAAAGTATATGAAATCAGTTCCGGTTTCGGCAGTGTGTAATGAAGCGGTAAAGTTAACGGCAAAAAGAAAATTTTCGGGACTTAAGGGCTTTGTAAACGGAGTTCTTAGAAATATTGCAAGAAATATAGAGGATATTAAATATCCTGTTAATGAGGAAAAAAAACTTTCAGTGAATTATTCCATGCCGGAATGGATAATTAAATTATGGACACAGGAATATGGCATTAATAAAACAAAGGAAATGCTTACCTCCATATATTCTGACAGAAGAACCACAGTAAGGGTAAACACCGGCAGGGCTACAGTGGAAGAAGTAATAAGCATCTTAGAAAACAGTGGTGTTAAGGTGGAAAAAAGCCCACTATATGACAAGGCATTATTAATTTGGGATTACGATAATTTAAACAGCTTAGAGGCTTTTTCAAAGGGAATGATTACAGTTCAGGATTTAAGCTCCATGATGGCGGGACTTAGTGCCAATCCTAAAAAAGGTGATTACATTATAGATGTATGCGCAGCTCCCGGTGGAAAAACCATGCATATGGCTGATATTATTGGGCAGACAGGAATGGTTGACTCAAGGGATTTAACACCATATAAAATCAGCCTGATAAATGAAAATGTATCACGGATGGGTTATAAAAATATTAAAACAACCGTGATGGATGCAACAGTCTTAGATGAAAAATCCATAGAAGCTGCTGATGTGGTAATGGCGGATTTGCCCTGCTCAGGTCTTGGAGTTATGGGAAAGAAAAATGACATAAAATACAATGTGTCATTAGCACAAATAAAGGAACTTGTTAAATTACAGAGACAGATTTTGCAGGTGTCATGTAAATATTTAAAAAAAGGCGGGACACTGGTTTTTTCGACCTGTACCGTTAATAAATATGAAAATGATGAAAATGTAAGGTGGATAACGGAAAATCTCCCCCTTACCCCGGTTTCTCTTGCAGGCATTTTACCAAAGCAACTGGGCGGAGATAAGGGTTATGTACAAATTTATCCGGGAGAATATGGTATGGATGGTTTTTTCGTATCAGCATTTAAGAAAATATGAGTGAATTAAAAGATATTAAGTCATATAATTTAAAAGAATTAAAAGAAGAATTAACGAAAATGGGTGAAAAGCCCTTTCGGGCAGGTCAGATATACAGATGGCTTCACGTGGAAACCGTAAGAAGCTTTGATGAAATGACTAATATTTCCAAAAGCTTAAGGGAGAAGTTAAGCAGGGAATATGAAATAAGAAATGTAAATCAGATACAGGTTTTGGTTTCAAAAATTGACGGCACAAGAAAATACATATCAGAAATAAAAGGCGGTTCTGTTATTGAAAGTGTTCTGATGCGTTATCATCACGGCAATTCAGTATGTATATCTACCCAGTCAGGATGCCGTATGGGATGTAAGTTTTGTGCTTCAACCCTTAAGGGATTAGACAGAAACCTGACTCCGTCAGAGATGCTTGATGAAATTTATTCCATTGAAAGAGACATAAATGAAAAGGTATCCAACATTGTTTTAATGGGCAGTGGTGAGCCTTTGGATAATTTTGATAATGTAACAAAATTTATTGAAATGATTACAGACGAAAACGGAAAGAATTTAAGTCAGAGAAACATAACTCTTTCAACCTGTGGAATAGTGCCTAACATAAAACGTTTAGCAGATATGCATCCGCAGATTACATTGGCACTTTCCCTTCATGCATCAGATGATGAAACAAGAAAGAAGTTAATGCCTATAGCATACAAATATTCAATAAATGAAATTTTAGATGCCTGCGTTTATTACTTTAACAAAACTAAAAGAAGAATTACTTTTGAGTATAGTTTAGTTGCAGGAGTAAATGACAATACGGATGAAGCCCTTAAACTGGTAGGTCTTGTTAAGGGAATAAACTGCCACGTTAATCTTATTCCTGTAAATCCCATTAAAGAGAGGAAAATGACCCAGCCGGATAAAGCTGCGGTACAACATTTTAAATCAATACTTGAAAAAAATAAGATAAATGTTACTATAAGAAGAGAAATGGGCAGAGACATTAACGGAGCGTGCGGACAGCTTAGAAATGAGGTTATGTCCGGAAAAATATTAAAGGATTAGAAGGGAGGAAAATCATTGGCAGATATTAAAATTAATGCATTTGGAAAAACTGATGTAGGTTTAATGAGAACTATTAATCAGGATAGTATTTTTGTATCTACACAACCAATAGGAAAGCTCCCTAACCTTTTTATTGTTGCAGATGGTATGGGAGGTCATAAGGCAGGAGACGTGGCTTCAAGGGA
>NZ_HF991872.1:109913-138715 GCF_000432355.1 Eubacterium sp. CAG:161 | reverse complement strand
CGTGGCTTCAAGGGAAGCCATTGAAAGATTTGTAAAATATGCCTGCACTACCCATATGTCAGATCCTGCCAACATATTAGATGCGGGAATTATTTCAGTAAATAAAGATATATTTGATATGGCAAATTCCAACAGAGATTACAGTGGTATGGGAACCACCTTTGTTGCAGCCTCATTAGTTGAGAATCATGTTTATATTGCAAATGTTGGAGACAGCAGGCTCTATTTGATAGGAAGAGACATAAGGCAGATTACAAGAGACCATTCACTGGTGGAAGATATGGTTAGAATGGGTGTTTTAGAAAGAGAAGAAGCAAGAACTCATTACAAGAAAAATGTTATTACCAAAGCTATAGGAGTGGCAGATGACAAAACATCCACTCCGGACATTTTTGAAATAGAAGTGGAAAATGGTGACAAGTTGCTTTTATGTTCAGACGGACTTACAAATATGGTGGAGGACTATGACATAAAGAAAATTGTAAAAGATAATGACAGCATTGAGGATGCAGTCCGTGAACTGATTAAACAGGCAAATGAGAACGGCGGAAAAGATAATATATCAGCGATTCTGATAGAACCTGAAATTGGCGAGGAGTAGAGCATGTTAGAAAAAGGTAATTTTATTAATAACCGTTATGAAATTATAGGCAGAGTAGGTGCAGGCGGTATGTCTGATGTTTACAAAGCCAAGGATCATAAATTAAATAGAAATGTAGCTATAAAAGTATTAAAAAAGGAATACAGCAAAGATAAGAATTTTGTATCAAAATTCAGGGTAGAGGCCCAGTCTGCGGCAAGTCTTATTCACCCAAATATTGTAAATGTATATGATGTAGGTGAAGACAACGGACTATATTACATAGTTATGGAATTAATAGAGGGAATTACCCTTAAAAGTTATATACAGAAGAAAGGCAGACTTTCTGCAAGGGAAACCATAAGCATTGCCATTCAGATTGCCAATGGAATAGAGTGTGCCCACAATAATCAGATTGTTCACAGGGATATTAAACCTCAGAATATAATGATTTCAAGAGAGGGAAAGGTTAAGGTTACGGATTTTGGTATTGCAAGGGCTGCAAGTTCCAATACCATTAACGGAAATGCAATGGGTTCAGTTCATTACATTTCACCGGAACAGGCAGGAGGAAAGTACGTTGACGAAAAAAGCGATATTTATTCTCTTGGAATAACAATGTTTGAAATGATTACAGGCAAGGTTCCTTTTGATGGAGAATCTACTGTTACCATTGCCTTAAAACACATTCAGAATTCAGTGCCAAGTATCAGGGAATATATTCCTCAGGCACCGGTAAGCATTGAAAAAATTATTTTAAAATGTACACAAAATAAATCAGACAAGAGATATCCGAAAATTTCTCTTCTTATAGCAGATTTAAAGAGGGCTCTTACGGAACCGGATGTGGATTTTGTACAGATTGATGCTACAAGACCTATAGGAACCACAGTTATGATTACTGATGAGGAGATTAATCAGATAAGAAAAGGAGCCGGAAAAACAAGCCCGGAGAAACCGGAAGAGGACGTGGATGATATTGATGCCATGTCGCCTAAAATGGACAAAGCCGTAACTATAGGTGGTGTAATAGCAGGTATTGCGGCATTAATGGTAGTGGCTGTTATTTTGACGGTGGTATTAAGTGATAACAGCATAAAGCTTCCAAAGGATATGTCAGGAGATGAAATCCAGACTATTGACCCAAGAAAGACGGTTGTGCCAAATGTTCTTGGTATGTCTTCTGATGAAGCTGAAAAAGCTCTTAATGAAAAGAGTCTTGGATTTGAGTATGACTCAAATTATGTATATAGTGATGTTTATGCGGCAGACCAGATTGTTAATCAATCTGAGGCACCGGGCAGTGTAGTTAATAAAAATATAACTGTTAAGCTTATTGTCAGCAAAGGTCCTGAAAGAATACAGGTTCCTGCAGGTATAAGTAGATCTGATTTAGACAGTGCCATTTCTAAATTAGATAGTGTAGGATTAAAATATGAAATAACATACGAATTTAGTGGAAATACCATTGGTACTGTTATTTCCTGTTCACCAACAGAAAATGCATCTGTTAATAAGAAAGATATTGTTAAGTTGGTAGTTAGCCGTGGAAGTCAGGAAAGTGAAGAAAAAACGGCAACAGTTCCAAGTCTTGTTAATATGAAACTGGCAAAAGCACAGCAGAAAATATCATCTAGTGGATTTGAAATTGGAAATGTAAGTGAAGAATATAGCGACACTGTAAAGAAAGGTTATGTAATAAGGCAGACTGTTAAGTCAGGTCATCAGATGCCTCTTGGTGGAACCATAGGTCTTGTGGTAAGTAAAGGCTCGGAAGATGCACCGAAATATACAGGAAGCTATACTTTCGCCCTGGAGGATTTACATGATGCAGACGGAAATCCTATAACTGAAGGTGTTGTTAATGTGGCACTTGACGGTGTATTACAAAAGGTTGATCCTAAGTATGCAGATGTTTCAACGTGGCCTGGAGATTACACAATAGAGCTTACAGGAGATAAGAAGGGCAAGGCTACCATTGAACTTATGGTAAACGGTCAGGTTATTCATACCGGAACAGTTAAGTTAAAATAATATAAAGAATATAAAAGAGCTGAAGCAGTAGCTACAGCTCTTTTGATGGTTAAAGGAAGTATAAGTTGGAAAATCAAAACAATAGACATCAGGTGTCAGGAAAAATTGTAAAAGGAATAGCCGGATTTTATTATGTTTGCATTGAAAACGGCGATGTTTATGAGTGCAAGGCAAAAGGTGCATTTAGAAATAAAAATATAAAGCCTTTAGTAGGTGATAATGTTGTTATGGACATTATTAATCAGGAAGAGAAAAAGGGCAATATAATTGAAATATGTGACAGAAAAAACGAGCTTATAAGACCGGCCGTGGCAAATATTGACCAGGCAATGATTATTTTTGCATTAAAAAAGCCGGATCCTAACCTTAATCTGTTAGATAAATTTCTTGTTATGATGGAATATCAGAATATAGACACCATAATTTGCTTTAATAAGATGGATATATCAGACGAAGATTTCATGAATGAGCTAGACAGTATATATTCAAAAGCAGGGTATAAGGTGATGTTTGCCAGTGCCACGGAAGAAAAAGGTGTGGAAAGCATAATGGAGCTTTTAAAAAATAAAAGTACTGTTTTTGCCGGCCCTTCAGGAGTTGGAAAGTCATCTATGCTTAATGCCTTAACGAAGGATTACAAAATGGAAACAGGTAGTGTAAGCAGAAAAATAGGACGTGGAAAGCATACCACAAGACATTCTGAAATATTCTATGTAGGTGACGATACTTATATTTTTGATACACCGGGATTTAGCTCATTATATGTTCCGGGAATGACTAAGGAAAGTCTTGAGGATTGTTATGGTGAATTTGAAAAGTATAAGGATAAATGCAGGTTTGTGGGATGTGCCCATATTAGCGAACCGGATTGTGCCGTAAAGGAGGCTTTAGCCGGTGGACATATAGATGAAAGCAGATATGAAAACTATAAATTAATGTACAATGAATTAAAGGAAAAGGAGAGGCGTTATGATTAAATTAGCACCGTCAATTTTATCAGCGGATTTTGCAAAGTTAGGAGAAGATGTAGTAAGAATAGACAAGGCAGGCTGTGACTGGATTCACATAGATGTAATGGATGGTATGTTTGTGCCAAACATTTCCTTTGGAATGCCTGTAATCAAAGCCATAAGAGGTCTAACTAATAAATTTTTTGACGTACATCTTATGATTGAGGAACCAATACGTTACTTACAGCAGTTTAAAGAGGCAGGAGCAGACATGGTTACTGTTCATGTGGAGGCATGTGAGGATGTGGAAAAAACCATTGATGAAATTCATAAGTTAGGAATCAAGGCAGGACTGGCATGTAATCCGGAAACTCCCGTTGATGACATTGTTCCTTACATTAATAAGGTGGATATGATACTTATTATGACTGTTCATCCGGGCTTTGGAGGTCAGTCTTATATAGATGAATGTACGGAAAAGGTTGAAATAGTAAATGCCATAGTAAATGAATACAGGTTAGATACCTTGATTCAGGTAGATGGTGGAGTAAATATGGAAAATGTATGTATACCTCTTGATGCAGGAGCAAATGTAATTGTAGCAGGCTCTGCTGTATATAAGGGAGATGTGGAAAAGAATATAGAAGTATTTAAAAATAAGTTTATTAGCTTTGAATAAAAAACAAAAAAACATAATAAAAAAGATGCTGTTACCCTTAATTAAAATTTAAAGGTAACAGCATCTTTTATAACGCAAAAATATTTTAAACGTTAAATCTAAAGAGAATTACATCTCCGTCTTTAACTACATAATCTTTTCCCTGAAGTCCTACAAGACCTTTTTCCTTAGCGTCTTTATAGCTACCGCATGCCATTAAGTCATCGTAGCTTACAACTTCTGCACAGATAAAGCCACGCTCAAAATCGCTGTGGATTTTTCCTGATGCCTGAGGTGCCTTAGTACCCTTGGTAATAGTCCAGGCTCTTGTTTCAGTTTCTCCTGCTGTAAGATAACTAATTAAACCAAGAAGTGAATAGCTGGCTTTAATTAATTTATCAAGGCCGGATTCCTTAATTCCCAAATCCTCTAAAAACATCTGTTTTTCATCATCATCTAATTCTGCAATTTCCTGTTCAATTTCAGCACTAATAACAAAAACCTCAGAATTGTTTTCAGCTGCATATTTTCTAACTGCTGCAACGTGAGGATTAGAAGCACCGTCATCTGCTAAATCCTCTTCAGAAACATTAGCTGCAAAAATAACCGGCTTTGCTGTAAGAAGATTGTATTCAGCCATCCATGCTTGCTCATCTTCATCATCGATTTCATATTTAATGGCTAAATTTCCATCTTCAAGAAATGCCTTCATACGTTGCTGGAAATCAAGTTCCTTAGCAAGCATTTTATCATTTCTTGCACCACGGGTTGTTTTGGCAATACGTCTTTCTAAAATTTCCACATCTGAAAAGATAAGCTCAAGATTAATAGTTTCAATGTCTCTTAAAGGGTCAACGCTTCCGTCAACATGAATAACATTGGTATCCTCAAAACATCTTACTACATGTACAATGGCATCAACTTCCCTGATGTTAGCAAGAAACTGGTTACCAAGTCCTTCACCCTTTGATGCACCTTTGACCAATCCGGCTATGTCTACAAACTCAATAACGGCAGGNNNACAAACTCAATAACGGCAGGAGTAGTTTTAGCTGAATTATATAATTCAGTAAGTTTGTCAAGTCTCTCATCAGGAACTGCAACTACGCCTACGTTAGGGTCTATTGTACAAAACGGGTAATTGGCTGATTCAGCCCCCGCTTTAGTTAATGAATTAAATAAAGTACTTTTGCCTACATTAGGAAGGCCAACTATACCTAATTTCATATTATAATCCTCCAATCTTTGGTAATACCAAAAGATAGTTTAACATATTTTAGGGACAGGGGCAATGATAGGGTTGAATAAAATCAAAAATATTGCTAAATTATAATGAGAGAAAATAATGGAAAATCCGGAGGCAATATAAAATGATATTATCTACAACAATACAATTTCCTAATTTACATATAAATATAGAGCATCTGCCCAAATCCTTTTCGGTTTTTGGCTTTGATATAGCATTTTACGGCTGTATTATAGCTTTGGGAATGTTAGCAGGAATTGCCATAGTATGTTATGAGGCAAAAAGAACAGGGCAGGATTATAACCAGTATATTGATTTCGCCCTTTATGCCATTGTGTTTAGTGTTATTGGTGCCAGAGCCTATTATGTAATATTCAGGTGGAGCTATTACAGTGCCCATCCCACTGAAATAATTAATATCCGTGAAGGGGGACTTGCAATATACGGTGGTGTAATTGTGGCAATTCTTACCTGCTTTATTTACACCAAAATAAAGAAAATGTCTTTCCCTAAGGTATGCGATACAGCAATTTTAGGATTAATACTTGGTCAGATAATTGGAAGATGGGGAAACTTTTTTAACAGAGAAGCATTTGGAGGAGTTGCCAGAGACAAAAATCCATGGGCAATGCGAATTTATTTTGACGAAAACTATGATATTTCCCAGGTACCGGATGTGGTAAAAAACGGAATGGAAGCCTTAAGAGGAAAAGCATTAAGTGAAATAGGATATATTCAGGTGCAACCCACATTTTTATATGAATCCCTATGGAATTTGTTTGTACTTATAATAATGCTTATTTTCAGAAGAAAGAAAAAGTTTGATGGGGAGGTTATCCTTTGGTACTTAATTGGATATGGCATAGGAAGAGCCGTTATTGAAGGAATGAGAACAGACCAGCTTATTATGCCGGTTACCGGATGGCCGGTATCCCAGGCATTATCTATAGTAGTGGCAACAGTGTCTGTTATTGTGGTAATAGTAAAAAGAAGAAAAATTGCAAAAGCAGAATAAAACAGAATATAAAACGTAAAATAAAAGAAAACGTTATCAGGTGTTAAAAAAATACCGGATAACGTTTTTTTTATTTATTTTAGGGTTGAAAAGATACCTAAAATGGTTTATTATTCATATATGTGGTGATTGAGAGCGTATTTGTGGTGAAAAGTGGTGAAATTTCATTAAAAATACCAAAAAGATAGGTGATGTTTATGTTTTCAGGAGAGCAGACACAAAAAATGGATACAAAGGGCAGAACAGTCATCCCGTCAAAAATGAGGGATGCTCTTGCCGAAAGACTTGTTGTCACAAGAGGTGTGGACAAGTGCTTGTTTGCATACCCTGAATCCACTTGGGAAGCCCTAGAAAAGAAGCTTAGCAGTCTCGCTTTTACAGATAAGAATGTAAGAAGTTTCAATCGATTTTTCCTCGGTGGTGCAGAACCCCTCGATGCGGACAAGCAAGGAAGAGTATTAATCCCATCTAACTTGAGGGGATATGCATCTTTAGAAAAGGAAGTTGTATGGGTTGGAATTGGTGACAGAATTGAAATCTGGAATGTAGATAAATGGAATGAACAGCTCAATGAATATATTGAGAGCGAAGATGCAGAACAGAAACTTGAAGAATTGGCAGAATATATGGCAGGACTTGGAGTTTAATATAGAAACGGGAAACAAAAATATAAAAATGAAAAGAGGTCAATATGGATTTCAAACATGTATCAGTGTTGTTAAATGAAACCATTGATGGCTTAAATATAAATCCGGATGGTATATACGTTGACGGAACCTTAGGTGGAGGCGGACATGCATACGAGGTGTGCAAACGTTTGTCAGACAAGGGCAGACTTATTGGAATAGACCAGGACGGAGAAGCATTAGAAGCCGCAAGGGAACACTTAAAGGAATTTGAAGATAAAATTACATTGGTTAGAAGTAATTATTGTGAAATAGATACAATTTTAAAAGATTTAGATATAGACAAGGTTGACGGAATTGTTTTAGACCTGGGAGTTTCATCATATCAGCTAGACAATTTAGAAAGAGGTTTTTCCTATAAGTCAGATGCACCTCTTGATATGAGAATGGACCAAAGACAGGTGAAAACAGCAGCGGATGTGGTAAACACATACAGCGAAAATGAACTATTTAGAATAATAAGAGATTACGGTGAAGATAAATTTGCAAAGAACATAGCAAAGCACATTGTTATGGAAAGACAGAAAAAGCCTTTTGAAACAACAGCGCAGTTAAGTGAGGTTATAAAACACTCAATACCAATGAAGTTTCAAAACAAGGGAGGACATCCGGCAAAGAAAACTTTTCAGGCAATAAGAATTGAAGTTAATAAGGAACTTACGGTGCTTAGGGACTCAATTGATAAGATGATTGAATTGTTAAATGAAAACGGACGGATTTGCATTATTACTTTCCATTCCCTTGAGGACAGAATTGTAAAGACGAAATTCAGGGAAAATGAAAATCCATGTACATGTCCACCGGATTTCCCGGTTTGTGTATGTGGAAAGGTATCTAAGGGTAAAGTGATAACAAGAAAACCTATAGTACCGGGTGATAAGGAAATCACAGAGAATAAGAGAGCAAAAAGTTCAAAATTAAGAATATTTGAAAGGCATTAAGTATGAATAAAGACAGATTATATAATACAAATTTAAGAAATACAGGATATATAGACGGAAACGCTGTAAGGGCTTTGGAGCCACAAAGAAAAGAACGTATAAAAACTGAAAAAAGGGTAAAGACAGAAAAGAGAGAACAGGTTGCAACAAGGGAAAATGCCCTGCCAATGAGTGCACCATATGTGTTCTTTTTAATTGCAGTTACATGTATTTGTATAGTAATGTGTGTAACATACCTTAACATTCAGTCAAACATAAGAGCTACAAGGGACAATATTTCACAGCTTAGAACAAATATTTCCACTGTACAAACTGAAAATAATGCGTTAAGCTATGCTATAAACAGCTATGTTGACGTAAACCACATTTGCAAGGTGGCAAAAAGTAAGCTGGGAATGAAACAGGCTTCTGACAACCAGATTATTACATATAAGTCTAGTGACAGCGGCTACACATTGCAGTACGGAGATATACCAAACAAATAATTATGAGTGAAGTAAGAAGAGTTAGAAGAAAAAGAAAAAAGTTAAGATTTGGTAAAGTGGCAAATAGAAATCTGAAAATCACCAGTTGGGTGATTATTGGATTTCTATTTATATTGTGCATAAGAATTATTTACATAAATGTAGCTTATGGAGATGAGTATTCTATAGCGGTTCTTAAACAGCAAAGCTTTACTAACAATATTGTGCCATATAAAAGAGGCGACATAAAGGACAGAAACGGAAATATTCTTGCCACAAGCACTGTAGTTTATAATATGGTAGTAGATGCAAAGATGTTATCAAAAGAGGAAAATCAGGAGTATTTACAGCCGACAATTGATGCAGTGGTAAAATATTTTGGACTAAATACAGATGACCTTAAAACAAGTATTAAGGAGCATGGTACTACAAGTTACTGGATTGCCCAAAAAGATATATCATATGACAAGGTAAAAGAATTTAAAAGTTATTGTAATGGGGATTATGCTAAAACGGATTTAGAAAAAGAACAGGCAGCAGCAGTGAAATTTATTTACTTTGAGAGGGAGTATAAAAGAGTTTATCCATACGACACATTGGCATGTAGTGTCTTAGGCTTTGCTAATAAAAATAACGAGGCAAACATAGGTATTGAAAGCAGCTATAACAGTTATTTAAAGGGAACCGAAGGCAGGGAATATGGATATATGGATGCTGACAATAATATAGAGACAGTTATAAAGGAAGCTAAAAACGGCGATAATGTTGTATCTTCAATAGATATGAATATACAACGTATTGTTCAAAAATCCATAAAAAAATATATGAATAAGTACAATCCTCAGAGAATAGCAGTAGTAATTGCGGACCCAAATACCGGGGAAATACTTGCCATGTCTGATGATAAAACCTTTGATTTAAATGATCCTACAAATCTGGATGCTTATTTTACAAAGGCACGGCAGAAAAAAATGTCAGATGAAAAGCAGTCGGCATTTCTTAATGGAATATGGAACAATTTTTGTATAACAGATTCCTTTGAACCGGGATCCACGGCTAAACCTTTTACAGTGGCAGCTGCCTACGAAGAGGGAGTAGTTGATGAAAAATCAACATTTTACTGCGATGGATTTGAAAAGGTAGATAAGTTTACCATTAAATGTCACAAGGTAGACGGACACGGCACCATTAACGTAAAACAGGCTGTAGCTCAGTCATGTAATGATTACATGATGCATATAGGAAAGCTTTTAGGAGCAAAGAAATTCATTCAGTATCAAAGCAGATTTGGATTTGGAATGAAAACAGGAATAGATTTGCCTAATGAAACAAGAGGTCTTGTTTATGATGAGTCAAGAGGAATGGGAGCTGCCACTTTGGCAACTAACTCCTTTGGACAGAATTTCACGGTAAATATGATACAAATGGTGGCAGGCTTTTCATCTCTTATAAACGGAGGCTATTATTATGAACCTCATGTGGTAAAACAAATAGTGACGGAAGATGACAGACTGGTAAAAAATTATTCAAAAACTCTGGTAAAACAGACAGTAACAAAAAGCACTTCTGATTATATTAAGCAGTGCTTAAGAGCCGTCGTAACAGAAGGAACCGGCTCTACTGCAGCAATTGACGGGTACACCATTGGAGGAAAAACGGGAACGGCGGAAAAAGTTAATACGTCAGGAACAGGAATCGGACGTCTTAAAAATCAGTATATTTTATCATTTTTAGGATGTGCTCCATGTGAAAATCCACAGGTGGTATGTTACACCCTTATGGATACTCCAAAAGAAAATCCTCAGGCAACGGCTTTTAACACAGAACTTTGGACTGATATTATGAAGCAGGTTTTACCTTATCTTGGAATTAAAAAGACAGAAAAGATTGAGCAAAAAGCAAAGAAGCAGTCCTTAGAAACAGAATTTTATTCTGACGGAATCATTGAAGGAGATGACGGGTCTTTAGTGTTAAAGGATAAAACATATACAGAATAATAAATTTATTGAATGTGATATGAAAAAATGAATAAATTATAATAAAAAGCTGTATAGGGAATAAAATTGAATAATGTATTAACAATTAATCGTAAAATGCTTCTGATTTACGTTATGGGAATTATTTTAGTGTGTATAGTGGCAACCGGAAAACTGGCATATATAATGATATTTAAGTCTGAATATTACACTGAAAAAGCATTAGATGTTCAGGAAAGACAACGTAAAATCAAGGCTCCCAGAGGAAAAATTCTTGACAGAAATGGAAAAGTTATTGCTTCTAACAAAACTGTATGTACCATATCTGTTATATATAATCAGGTAAAAGAGCCTGAAAAAGTGATAAAAATGCTTGCATCGGAACTTCAAATGGAAGAAAAGGATGTAAGAAAGAAGGTGGAGAAGATAAGCTCTCGGGAAAAAATCAAGTCAAATGTGGATAAGAAAACCGGTGATAAAATAAGAGAGTATAATCTATCGGGGGTAAAGGTTGACGAAGATTACAAAAGGTATTATCCTTATGAGAGTCTTGCTTCAAAAGTTCTGGGATTTACAGGGGCAGATAATCAAGGTATAATCGGTCTTGAAGTAAAATACGAAAAGTATTTGAAAGGAATGGATGGTCTGATACTTACTCCAACAGATACAAGAGGTATTGAAATGGAGAATGCATTAGAACAGAGGGAAGAGCCGGTACCGGGAAACAATCTTACCACTACCATAGATGTTAATATTCAGCAATATGCCGAGCAGATTGCATATAATACTCTTGAAGCGAAGGGAGCAAATTACGTTTCCATAATAGTTATGAATCCTAATAATGGGGAAGTATTAGCTATGGTAAATGCACCGGAATTTAATTTAAATGAGCCTTATAAGCTTAATTATGAAATATCCGGTGAGGATAAAAAGAAAAAAAAGCAGGATTTGTTAAATAAAATGTGGAGGAACCAGTGCATAAATGATACTTATGAACCAGGTTCCACTTTTAAAGTAGTGACAGCTACAGCAGCGTTGGAAAACAATGTTGTTACATTAGACAGCAGATTCAGCTGCCCGGGTTTTAGAATTGTAGATGACAGAAAAATAAGATGCCATAAAACCACAGGGCATGGGGCAGAAACATTCCTTCAGGGAACAATGAACTCCTGTAACCCGGTTTTTATAGATGTAGGACTTAAGGTAGGAGTTAAAAAATTTTATAAGGAGCTGGATAAGTTAGGCCTTTTACAAAAAACAGGTATTGATATACCCGGTGAGGCAGGAACCATAATCCACCAGATAAAAAATGTGGGAAATGTGGAACTTGCCACTATGTCTTTTGGACAGTCTTTCCAGATAACACCGGTACAGTATCTTGTAGCTGCAAGTGCGGTAGTAAACGGCGGGAAACTTGTAACACCACATTTTGCCCTTAAGGCAGAAAATGTAGAGGGAGATTTAGTTGAAAAATTTGGTTATAAAGAAAAGAAAGGTGTTGTATCAAAGGAAACATCTGATACAATGAAATATGTATTAGAAAAAGTAATTTCTGAGGGAACCGGAAGTAAAGGACAGGTGGAAGGATATAAGGTAGGTGGAAAAACCGCTACATCCCAGAAGCTGCCCAGAGGTTCAGGAAGATACATAGCATCTTTTATGGGATTTGCACCGGCAGATAATCCCAGGGTCATAGCAATGGCCATTATAGATGAGCCGGAAGGTATTTATTATGGAGGTCAGGTAGCAGCACCTGTCATAAGTGAATTATACCGGAATATTCTTCCGTATTTACTGGAGGAAAAAGAACAAGGAGAATAAGATGAGTACAAGTACAACAATTATTGTGGCAATTATTATGTCTTTTGCAGTTAGCGTTATTTTATGTCCAATAGTAATTCCACTGTTAAAAAAGATGAAGTTTGGTCAGTATATAAGAGAAGTAGGTCCGAAATCCCATCAAAGTAAAGCCGGAACTCCAACTATGGGGGGAATGATAATATTAGCCAGTGTTATTGTAACTTCACTGGTATTTATGTTTGTTGAAAAAAATACCAAAATAGTTCCAGTGCTTTTTATGGTAATAGGATTTGGTATTATTGGTTTTACTGATGATTACATTAAAGTAGTGAAAAAAAGAAATCTGGGATTAACTGAAATCCAGAAATTAGTGGCACAATTTGTTGTTACGGCAGTATTTTGTTTTTATATAGTAAAGGTTTCAGGGCTGGGAACGGCAACCATTATTCCTTTTACTAACGGAATGGAAGTAACAATGCCTATATGGCTTTTTGTTCCCTTTTTGTTTATTGTAGTATTAGGTACAGTAAATGGTGCTAATTTAACAGACGGTCTTGATGGTCTTGCAACAAGTGTTACTATAATAATAGCAGTATTTTTTACAACGGTAGCCATTGGAACGGGACTTGAACCTATAAGTGCAGCTTTTGTGGGAGCATTGCTGGGATTTTTCTTATACAATGTATATCCGGCAAGAGTATTTATGGGAGATACAGGTTCCCTGGCGTTAGGAGGCTTTGTTTCAGCCATGGCATTTATGCTTAAAATGCCCATTTTTATAGTAATTGTGGCATTTATATACTTAATAGAGGCACTATCTGATATTATTCAGGTAACATGGTTTAAATATACCAAAAAGAAATATGGAAAAGGCAGAAGAGTGTTTAAAATGGCACCTCTTCACCATCATTTTCAGGAAAGCGGTTACGCAGAAACACAGGTTGTGGCTGCCTTTGCAGTAGTTACTGCCATATTGTGTCTTGTGGCTTATATTGCAATGTAATAATTGCATATATTTATAGATGAATGGAGTTATAGAATAATGGAATGGAATAAAAAGAAGGTAATGGTTGCCGGTTCAGGAAAAAGTGGAATCGGGGCAGCTGATTTATTAAAAAAACTTGGGTCAACTGTTATTATTTATGATGGAAATGAAAAATTAAATAAAGAGGATGTTTTAGCAAAGCTTAGTGACCGGGAGGATGTGAAAGTGATTCTTGGGGAACTTGAAGATAGCGTTATTGATAATATTGATTTAATGATATTAAGTCCCGGAATAGCAATAGATGCACCTTTTGTTTATAAGGTAAGGGAAAAAGGTGTTCCTATCTGGGGAGAAATTGAACTGGCATATGTTGTAGCAAAGGGAAAACTTGCAGCCATTACAGGTACTAATGGCAAAACAACAACAACAGCTCTTACAGGGGAGATATTAGCTGCATATTATTCCCATGTTGATGTGGTAGGAAATATTGGAAATCCCTATACAACTACAGCCTTTGACACAGACGTGGATTCAGTTACCGTGGCGGAAATCAGCAGTTTTCAGTTAGAGACCATACATACATTTAAACCGGATGTAAGTGCAGTATTAAACATTACACCGGATCATCTTAACAGACATCATACAATGGAGTGCTATACTAACGTAAAAATGAGCATTACCAAAAATCAGGATAGTAACCAGCCTGTTATTCTTAACTATGAAGATGAGATTTTAAGAGAATATGCACCAAAGCTTAATAATAGAATTGTGTGGTTTAGCAGTAAAAGAAAGCTTGATAAAGGCATATTTTTAGATGGTAAGAATATTATCTATAAAGATGACAATGGGGAAAAAATAATTACAACTACGGAAGATACCAATTTAGTAGGCATTCACAATATAGAAAACATTATGGCTGCAATCGGCATTTCCATTAATATGGGAGTTCCTGCAGACATTATTAAAGAAGCTGTTAGAAAGTTTAAGGCCGTTCCCCACAGAATAGAATATGTGGATACAGTGGATGATGTTATTTATTATAATGATTCAAAGGGAACTAATACAGATGCTTCAATAAAGGCAATTCAGGCAATGAGCCGTCCTACGGTTCTTATAGCCGGAGGATATGATAAAAAAGTATCCTTTGATGATTTTGCAAAGGAATTAAAGGGAAAGGTTAAATGCCTTGTTTTACTGGGTCAGACTGCACAGCAGATAGCAGACACCGTAAAAAAATATGGTTTTGATAATATTATTTTTACACAGTCTCTTGAAGAAGCAGTAGAGGAATGCAGAAAGGCAGCAAATCCGGGAGATGCAGTTTTACTTTCACCGGCATGTGCAAGCTGGGGTATGTTTGATAACTATGAGCAGCGTGGTGACATGTTTAAAGAGTTAGTTTATGATATGAAAAAGTAAAAGGGAAAGATTTATGGAGCAAAAGGAATACGAACCTGCAACAGGTGAAGAGGTAACCGTAAAAAGAAAAAGAAATAAAAGGGATGGCTATTTTGATTATAGCCTTCTTTTCGTATGGATTTTTATAATGTTATTAGGTTATGTTTTACTTTACAGTGCAAGTTCCTATACAGCTCTGAATAAATATAACGATTCAGCCTATTTTTTGAAAAAACAGATACAGGCAACAGCTTTTGGTGTTGCAGTAATGATACCGGTTATATTATTAGATTACAGACTGCTTAAAAAGTATAAAACATTTATATATTGTTTTTCTTTATTTACGGTTCTGTTAATTCTTACACCTTTAGGAAAAGAGGCAAATGGTGCTAAAAGATGGATAAATCTTAAGCTTGTCCAGTTCCAGCCGGCGGAAATAGTAAAAATCGGCGTTATAATAATGACAGCGGCAATTTTATCTAAATGTGGTCAGCAGGCAATAAAAAAAGGAAAATTATGCTGGCAGATATATTCAATTACATTATTAGGGGCAGGACTGGTGTATGTGCTGACTTCTAACTTAAGCTCCGCAATTATAATAGCAGGTATCGGGGCTGTAATGATTATAGTGGCAGGAGCCGGAAAATGGTTTACGGGAACTATTTCCGTAGGACTTGTAGGCGGAATTATAGGTCTGTATATTTTAAGAAATATGCCACAATTGGCGTCATTAAGTTTTAGATTTGAAAGAATAGCAGTGTGGAAAAATCCTGAGAATTTCCTTCAGGGAAGAGGTAAGGGATTTCAGCCTCTTCAGGGATTATATGCCATAGGCTCCGGAGGAATTTTTGGAAAAGGTCTTGGTAACAGCGCACAGAAATTAGGTTTTGTGCCGGAGGCTAACAATGATATGATATTTTCCATAATATGTGAGGAACTGGGAATTTTCGGAGCAATTTGTATTATACTTCTGTTTGTATTTATGATTAGAAGAATGAGAGTTATAGCCAGCAATGCACCGGATATGTTTGGCTCCATGATTGTAGTTGGTGTTTTGGCACATATTTCCATTCAGGTTGTTTTAAATATTGCCGTTGTAACTACATTAATACCAAATACAGGTGTATCGTTGCCTTTTATAAGCTATGGTGGCACTTCTCTTATGTTTTTAATAATAGAAATGGGTATGGTGCTTTCAGTATCAAGAAGGATTAAAAGAATAAGATAACAGGATGTACAGGTAAATTATATGAAACAAACCAGAAAAATGAAAAGAAGAAGACGGAGAAGGCTTAGAAAAGGGTTTAAGGTACTTTTTATTGCAACTCCAATTATAGTTGCCCTTGTGCTTATTGTTGTTTACGGATTTAGTTTAAAGAGTATAGAAATATCTCTTGATTTAAATCAATATACAACAGAGGAAGTAAAAGCATATTTAGACAATAAGAAAATTGACAATACTCTTCTTTTCTGGATAAAAAATAAAATAGGAAAAAGTGATGACATAGAACTTTTAAGTAAATATTCCGTTAAAATGTTATCTCCGTCTAAAGTGAAAATCATCGGATATGAAAACAAATTAAAGGGATATGTAGTTGAAAATAATGTGAATTGTTATTTTGACAGAAATGGAAAGGTGCTAAAAATAAGCAGTGATAAATTAAAATCCATTCCAAAAGTTGAGGGACTAAGATATAACAAAATAACTCTATATCAGAAAATTGACATGAAAAAGGAAAAGGTTTTAAACTCACTTCTTACAGTTGTTAATTCCATAGAGCAGTATAATTACACCATAAAAAAGGTTATTGTAAATGATTCATCTGAAACATCACTTGTTATGGACAAGCTACAGGTGGATTTGGGCAAAACAACGAACTTAGACAAGAAGTTAAAAGATTTAAATGATATGTATGATGAAGTAAAGGGTTATGATGGTGTTTTAAATATGAAAATTGCCAATGAAGAGGGAATGTACACCATCAAAAAGAACGATAATAGTGCAGGAAAGAAATCAAAAAAATAAAACTGTAATAAAAAAAGAATGATTTTTTTTTAACAAATTAGAAATTTACTGTTGATATTTTCTGCAAAGAATTATATTATATAGTATATATGCAATTATGACTAATCATATGATGTTTCAGAAGTGTAAAAATTGCATGGCAATTAAGCAGTCCGGATACATCAGTGAATGGCAAAATTAATTTTTGACACTCACATCATTATATATTTACTGAAAAATGTTAGTACATATTGTTGTGATATTAAAATAAGTGAAATTTAGATGAAACGAAGGAGGATAAACTCTTGTTAGAAATTACTACAAACGAAAGTGAAGCAGTTGCAAAAATTATAGTTGTAGGTGTTGGTGGAGCAGGAAACAACGCCGTAAACAGAATGATAGATGAAAACATCGGTGGTGTTGAGTTCATATCTGTTAACTCAGATGCACAGGTGCTTAAAAGAAGCAAGGCACCTACTACACTACAGATTGGTGAAAAAATTACAAAAGGTCTTGGAGCAGGAGCTAAACCTGAAGTTGGTGAAGCAGCTGCAGAAGAGAACGTAGAAGAACTTGCACAGTTACTTAAAGGTGCCGACATGGTATTTGTAACATGTGGTATGGGAGGCGGAACAGGAACAGGAGCAGCTCCTGTTGTTGCACGTGTTGCTAAGGAGCAGGGAGCTCTTACAGTAGGTGTGGTTACAAAGCCTTTCAGATTTGAGGCTAAGACACGTATGAACAATGCTCTTGCAGGAATCGAAAGATTAAAGGAAAACGTTGATACGCTTATCGTTATTCCAAATGATAAATTATTAGAAATTGTTGATAAGAGAACTACAATGCCTGAAGCATTAAAGAAGGCAGATGAAGTATTACAGCAGTCAGTACAGGGTATTACAGATTTAATTAATGTTCCCGCATTAATTAACTTAGACTTTGCCGATGTACAGACAGTTATGAGAGATGCAGGAATTGCACATATCGGTATTGGTGAGGCAAGTGGTGATGAGAAGGCATCAGAAGCTGTACAGCAGGCTGTTACATCTCCATTACTTGAAACATCAATTAACGGAGCTAAGAATGTTATTATTAACATTACCGGTGACGTTAGTCTTTTTGAAGCAAATGAAGCTGCAAGTTATGTACAGGAA
Organism: Eubacterium sp. CAG:161; assembly: GCF_000432355.1. Classification (NCBI taxonomy): domain Bacteria; kingdom Bacillati; phylum Bacillota; class Clostridia; order Eubacteriales; family Eubacteriaceae; genus Eubacterium; species Eubacterium sp. CAG:161. Next base: position 120,823 of record NZ_HF991872.1, on the reverse strand, counting down.
TTAGCAGGAGAAGATGCTAATATTATATTTGGTGTAAGATATGAAGATACATATCCGGATGAATGCTCTATTACAGTTATGGCTACAGGTATTGGAGAGCCGGCTGCAGCAAAGGCATCACCATTTGGTATGGGAGCAGCTAAGAAGTCATTTAGCTACAATGCTACACCTTCATCAGTAGCACCAAAGAATGACTTTACAAGAAAATCACCTGTTTCACATGCACAGGGAACAGTTGAAGAAAAGCCAATTAAGATTCCTGAATTTTTACAGAACAAATAATTAATAATATGGAAATAATAAAATGGGGCTGTCGCACTAGCGATTTTTAATCGCAAGTGCGATGGTCCCTTTTTAGTTGAAAAAGTTGTTAATTATGCTTGTTTTGGTGGATAATCTTATAACGATTCTATTTTAGGGCGCACTTCACCAGACCTAATAAGTTAATTCGAAAATTCTTTTTGAAATCTTAAAATTTAGGCACTTTTTAGTGGGAATAAATGTGTTCCTGTTCTTCCATTTTGAATCTTGTTATGAAGTTTATTTATGTTTCTGGCTATGGCAAGTAGTGTGCTTTCTGCAAGAACATTTGCTGTTCCTCTGCTGAGATAACGTCTAAACTTCATGTCCTGTTTTATGTCTCCAAATGAGCCTTCCGCCTGAATGCTTCGGTTCATTCTATATAATGTTCCTTCATCAGATATGATTCTTTCCAAATCTTCTTTTCGTTTCTCAATGAATGTTTTGGCAACGTATAATGTTTTAGTTCTATCTTCTAGAGGAGTATTGCAATTATTGCCTTTGATACACTCACTTTTGTATGGACATTCACAACAGTTCTCACATTTATAAACAGTCTTTTCACTTATATATCCTGTTTTAGATTTACCTTTCTTTATATGATCTACAATAAGTCTTTTATTGTTCTTACATACGTATGTATCGGATTCCTCATCATAGTTCATGTTATCTATCTTTCCAATATCATTCTTATATTTTCTGGTTTTCGATATTTCATAATTAGCTGGTTTTATAAACGCAACCTGACCGTTTTTTTCTAGGAACAGGTAGTTTTCTTCGCTTTCATATCCTGCATCAGCTGTTACATTTTTGTATTTAAATTTGAGATGCTGCTGTGCATCCTTTAAAAAAGGAATTAATGTTGTTGTGTCAGTTGGCTGAGGACCTATTGTTAACCAAGTAACGTATTCCGAATCAACTCCATGCTGTAGGTTGAAGGCTGGCTTTAATTGACCATTTCCCATAGCATCTTCCTTTAATCGCATAAATGTTGCGTCATTATCAGTTTTAGAGCAACTGTTTCGATCACCACATATGTGAATATTTTTTGTATAGTCCTTCAGTTTGGCAAGGTATTCTTCCAAGGTCTCTATGCTTTTCTGCAAAGGAGTTTTTCTTTTTCCTATTCCATGAACAAAAGTAATACCTTCGCTTTCTTTTAATGCATAGAGCTTTTTTCTAAGTTTTTTAACATGTTTGATTTTGACAACGTCTTTGTAAACTATCTTGATGTCATAAAGCTGTTCGCATTCTGCTACAAAATCTGCAATCTTAATTAGTAACTTTGCCTGGTTCTTGGTAACTGCTTTTTTCCAGACAAAGGTGTATTTATTGGCATTTGCCTCAATCTTGGTACCATCAATAAATATTGTTTCACCTGAGATTTCTCCCATGTCAAAAAGTAGATTTGAAACTTCCGCGAGAATACGCTTAGAACAAGGCGCAAAATGAATGCTCCTGAATCTTGCAAACGTAGCATGATCAGGTGCCTTTTGTCCTTCAAGAAGAAACATAAAGTTAATGTCTCTTTTACAGTTTAGTTCCATAGAACGAGATGAATAATCTCCGTTCATGTAAGAATACAAAACAATCTTCAAGAGTGTTCGTGGCGATAATGTATTTATTCTTTCATAAGTAGAATATAAATCAGTCAGATCCATTTCCTCCACAAACTGACTGAGTAATCGCACAGAATCATTCTCAGGAATAACTGCATCCAATTCGAGTGGAAGTTTGAGTTGATATCCACTCTGATTTAAAGTATAATTTTTCTGTAAATATTTATGTAGTAGCATACTTAAATTTTACCATAAATCTCAGGCTTTTCGGAGCTTGAGATTTATTTTTTTGCATTATAATAGGCTGTCGCTAGTGCGACAGCCCCATTTTAAAAATGAGTATGAAAAGTTTATAAAGTAACATTACTTCCCTGTTTCAAATCAATCCGGTCAAATTTACGATTAATATAGTTAAGAACCATCTTCTTGTTACCACTCCATTCAGGAGCAATAAGAAGTGATTTAGGTCCGTCTCCGGTTATTCTGTGAATAACCACATTAGGTGGGATATATGTGATACACTTGGCTAAAATATCTGTATATTCTTCAAGAGATAATACAGAAAACTTATTTAAGTAATAATCATTAGCCAATGCAGTATCTTTTAATACATGTAAAAGCTGTAATTTTATACCGGAAATATTTTTAGAACAGGCATATTTTACGGTATTTATCATATCCTTTTCTGTTTCATTAGGAAGCCCTAATATTATATGAACAATAACATCTACACTGATTCGGTTAAGCTTGTCTACTGCACTATCAAAAACACCCAGGGTGTATCCCCGGTTAATATAGCGGGCAGTTTCTTCATTACTGGTTTGAAACCCTAATTCTATCCACACTGGTTTGATTTTATTTAATTCGTCTAATAATTCCAAAACCTCATTAGGAAGGCAGTCAGGTCTTGTGCCAATGGACAATGCTACAATATCAGGGTGATTTATGGCTTCAGTAAAGATTTTTCTTAAGTAGGAAACTTCACCGTAAGTGTTGGTAAAAGACTGAAAATAGGCAATAAATTTGCCGTTCTTAATTTTGTCAGATACCCTTTTTTTAGCATCTTCAATTTGATTAGTGATAGTTTCATGGCAGGAGGAGGCAAATTCACCTGAACCTCCGTTACTACAGAAGATACAACCGCCATAACTGATTTTTCCGTCTCTGTTAGGGCAGGAAAGCCCTGAGGAAAGGGAAAGTTTATATACTTTACATCCGTATTTATTTTTTAAATATGAATTAAGGGAATAATAGTGCATAATTTGTAATCTCCAGACATAAAAAAAGCGGAGACGAAGGGATTCGAACCCTTGTACCAGAGTAAACTGATAAACTGATTTCGAGTCAGCCCCGTTACGGCCACTTCGGTACGTCTCCGTGTCATAAAGTTTATAACATATTTTTGACATCCTTTCAAGGAAAATAAGAAGTTAAAAGAAGAAAAAAGTAAAAATAGGAGATATTCTAAGGCTTTAATGTATCACGGTTATTGACTATGATTGAAAATTGTTTTAATATAATAAAGATTGTGTATATAAATACATCTTAGGATGTGGGTATAGATATAAGGAGGAAATCAACATGGGAATGACTATGACTCAGAAGATTCTTGCAAAGCATGCAGGACTTGATGAAGTTAAAGCAGGACAGTTAATTGAAGCCGATTTGGATTTGGTTTTAGGTAATGATGTAACTGCTCCTGTAGCTATTGGTGAAATGAAAAAAATGGATGTGGATTGTGTATTTTGCAAGGATAAAATTGCATTAGTACCTGACCATTTCACACCAAATAAGGATATAAAATCAGCAGAGCTTTACAAATGTGTAAAGGATTTTGCAGAAGAAAATGACATAACAAATTACTTTGAAACAGGTCGTGTGGGGATAGAACATGCCTTACTTCCTGAAAAAGGATTAGTAGTAGCAGGAGATGTGGTAATCGGTGCTGATTCACATACCTGTACATATGGAGCTCTTGGAGCTTTTTCAACTGGTGTTGGAAGTACGGATATGGCAGCCGGAATGGCAACAGGAAAGGCATGGTTTAAGGTACCTTCAGCCATTAAATTTAACTTAGTTGGAAAGCCTGGAAAATGGGTTAGTGGAAAGGATGTTATTCTTCACATTATCGGTATGATAGGTGTAGACGGAGCATTATACCGTTCAATGGAATTTATGGGAGAAGGGGTTAAATACCTTTCGATGGATGACAGATTCGCCATGACTAACATGGCTATTGAAGCAGGTGGAAAAAACGGAATATTTATTGTAGATGATTTAACCCGTGAATATATGAAGAAACATTCTACAAAGGAATTTACTGAATATACTCCTGATGAAGATGCAGTATATGATGAAGAATATACTATTGATTTAAGTGAATTAAAGCCAACAGTAGCATTTCCTCATCTTCCTGAAAATACAAGAACAATTGACAACGTGGGAGAAGTTAAGGTGGATCAGGTTGTTATCGGTTCATGTACCAACGGTAGAATTGAAGATATGAGAATTGCAGCAAAGATTCTTGATGGCAGAGAAGTTAAAAAGGGTGTAAGATGTATTATATTCCCGGCAACTCAGGCTGTTTATTTACAGTGTATAGAAGAAGGTCTTGCTTCAATATTTATAAAGGCAGGCTGTGCCCTTAGCACTCCTACATGTGGACCTTGTCTTGGTGGACATATGGGTATCCTTGCAAAGGGTGAAAGAGCCATTGCTACAACAAACAGAAACTTTGTAGGCCGTATGGGTGATCCTGAATCAGAGGTTTATCTTGCAAGTCCTGCCGTAGCAGCAGCAAGTGCCGTAACAGGTAAAATTTCAGGACCTGAAGACTTAGGATTATAGGAGGTAGCACATGAAAGCAGAAGGAAGAGCATTTAAATTTGGAAGTAATGTTGATACAGATGTTATTATTCCGGCAAGATATCTTAACGTTCCGGACCCGGAAGAACTGGCAAAACATTGCATGGAAGATATAGACAGGGAATTTGTAAATAAAGTAAATAAAGGTGATATTATTGTAGCAGACAAAAACTTTGGCTGCGGTTCCTCAAGAGAGCATGCACCAATAGCTATTAAGGCTGCCGGTGTAAGCTGTGTTATTGCAGAAACCTTTGCAAGGATTTTTTACAGAAATGCAATTAATATCGGACTTCCTATTATTGAGTGTCCTGAGGCAGCAAAAGGAATTGCCGATGGAGATGAAGTAGAGGTAGATTTTGACAGCGGAAAAATATATAATAAAACAAAAGGTGAAGAATATCAGGGACAGGCATTCCCTGAATTTATGCAAAAGATAATCAGCAGTGGCGGATTAATCAATTACATAAATAACAGATAAGAGAGAGAGGATTGTTTTAATGAAAGAGATACTTTACAAGAGCACAAGAAGTAAAGAAGGAACACTTAAGGCATCAGAGGCTATATTAAAGGGTTTAGCAGATGACGGCGGATTATTTGTTCCATTGGAAATACCGAAGTTAGATGTTTCAGTGGAAGAATTATCCAAAATGACATATCAGCAGGTAGCATATGAAGTTATGAAGTTATACTTCACTGACTTTACTGAAGAGGAACTTAAGTATTGCATCAACAATGCATATGACTCAAAGTTTGACACAGAAGAAATTGCACCTTTAGCAGAAGTTCAGGGAACATATTATCTGGAATTATTCCATGGAAAAACAATTGCATTTAAGGATATGGCATTGTCTATTCTCCCATATCTGCTTACAACATCAGCAAAGAAGAATAACGTAAAAAATGAAATAGTTATTCTTACAGCTACATCAGGTGACACGGGAAAAGCTGCCATGGCAGGATTTGCAGATGTGCCGGGAACAAGAATTATAGTATTTTATCCTGATGGCGGAGTCAGCCCTATTCAGGAAAAACAGATGGTTACACAAAAGGGTGACAATACTTACGTTGTTGCCATAAAAGGTAACTTTGATCAGGCACAAAGCGGTGTTAAGGCAATCTTTGGAGACAAGGAACTTGCAGCAGAAATGGATAAGAGAGGATATCAGTTCTCATCAGCTAATTCAATTAATATTGGAAGACTTGTGCCACAGGTTGCATATTATGTATATGCATATGCTAAGTTATATGCTGAAGGAAAGTTAGCTAAAGACCAGAAAATGAATGTTGTGGTTCCTACAGGTAACTTTGGAAATATTTTAGCTGCATATTATGCAAAGAATATGGGACTTCCAATAGCAAAACTTATTTGTGCTTCAAATGAAAATAAAGTATTGTTTGATTTCTTTAAAACAGGAGAATACGATAAAAACAGAGAATTTATTCTTACAACATCACCTTCAATGGACATTCTTATTTCCAGCAACCTTGAAAGATTAATTTATAAGATTGCAGGAAATGATGCTGATAAGAATAATGAATTAATGAACAGTCTTAAGGTAAACGGAAAATATGACATTACTGATGACATGAAAAAGCAGTTAGATGATTTCTATGGAAATTATGCGTCAGAAGAGGAAACAGCAGAAACAATCAGAGACACATATGATAAAACAGGTTATATAATGGATACTCATACATCAGTAGCTGCAAGTGTATACAAAAAATACAAGGCGGAAACAAATGATGACACAGTAACCGTTATTGCTTCAACAGCAAGTCCTTTTAAGTTTACAAGAAGTGTTATGGTTGCCATTGATCCTAAGTATGATAGCATGGGCGATTTTGAATTAGTGGATGAATTAAGTAAAATAGGAAATGTAAAAGTTCCTAATGCCATTGAAGAAATAAGAAATGCAGAAGTTCGTCATAACAATTTAGTTGAAGTAGACGGAATGAAGGATATAGTTAAGAAATTTTTAGACTAATTAGAATTTAACTAATAATAAAAGTGTTTAGTCAGACATATACGTTATGCCTGATTAAGCACTTTTTTACGTTTTGTATGGTATATACTTTTCTTTATTTATTTGTTATACTAAACGTTAAGTGCGCAAATTTGCAATGGAAGAGGAAATGTATTATGAATAATTTTTTTGGTATGTTGGCCAGAATGAAATATATAAACCGCTGGGGACTTATGAGAAATACAATAAACGAAAATATTGCAGAGCATAGCCTGGAAGTGGCAATTATTGCTCATTCACTGGCAGTTATAGGAAATACTTATTACAATAAGGATTACAATGCTGAACATATTGCAATGTTGGGAATTATGCATGATACAACAGAAATCATAACAGGAGATTTGCCAACTCCCATAAAATATTATGCACCGGAAATACGGGATGCCTACAAGGAAGTGGAACATATTGCAGCAAACCAGCTTTTGTCAGAATTACCGGAAAAAATGAGAGGGGCATATAAGAACATATTAATTGAAGAAGAAAATGATGATTGGAAAATTGTTAAGGCGGCAGATAAGCTGTCAGCATATATTAAGTGTTTAGAAGAAAAAAATATGGGAAACAGCGATTTCCAAAAGGCAGAGGAAACCATTAAAAAGTATTTAGAGGATATGAATATGGAGGAAGTGAATAAATTTATGAAGGAATTTCTTCCCTCATATAACAGGACATTAGATGAGATTAACTAGATAGAGGAATTAAATGGGAAAATCAGTATTTATTGCGGAAAAGCCAAGTGTTGCGGCGGAATTCGCAAAGGCATTAAAGCTTAACACTTCAAGGCGGGACGGATATATGGAAAGTGAAAATGCCATTGTAACATGGTGCGTCGGTCATTTAGTGACTATGAGCTATCCGGAAGTGTATGATGAAAAATATAAAAAATGGAATTTAAAGGATTTGCCATTCATTCCTGAGGGTGAATGGAAATACGAAGTTATACCGTCAGTAAAAAAGCAGTTTAAAATTGTAAAGGATATTTTAAATAGAGATGATGTGGAAACTATTTATGTGTGTACCGACTCGGGACGTGAAGGGGAGTACATATACAGATTAGTTGCCCAGGAAGCAGGGGTAAAAAATAAAAAGGAAAAGCGTGTGTGGATAGATTCCCAGACAGAGGAGGAAATTCTCAGAGGAATAAGGGAAGCAAAGGATTTAAGTGAATATAATAATCTTTCAGATGCAGCATATTTAAGAGCAAAGGAAGATTATCTTATGGGAATTAATTTTTCAAGGCTTTTAACCCTTAAATATGGAAATTCCATTCAAAATTATTTAAAAGACGGATGGAAGTCCATAAATGTAGGACGGGTTATGACCTGTGTCCTTGGAATGATTTGCAACAGGGAAAGAGAAATAAGAAGCTTTGTAAAAACCCCTTTTTACCGTGTTTTAGCAGCTACTGATATAGGTGGAAGAAAAATTGACACTGAATGGAAGGCGGTAGAGGGCTCAAAATTTTTTGAAACACCTTATTTGTATAAGGAAAACGGGTTTAAGGAAAAGCCGGTAGCAGAGGCTTTAATTAATGCTTTAGAAAGAAACAGCACTAATAATGAAGGCAATGCTTATCCTTTGGAAATGACTGTAAAATCCATTACCATGAAGGAGGAAAAAAAGCAGGCACCGTTACTTTACAATCTGGCTGAGTTGCAGAATGACTGCTCAAAAATGTTTAAAATAAGCCCTGATGAAACTCTTAACGTGGTTCAGGAATTATATGAAAATAAGCTGGTAACTTATCCAAGAACCGATGCCAGAGTGTTATCTACGGCAGTGGCAAAGGAGATACATAAAAATATAGGAGGATTGCAGAATTATTCTCCATGTGGACACTTTGCCGTTAATATATTAAAGGCATCATCTTATAAGGGCATTGAAAAGACAAAATATGTGGATGACAGAAAAATTACAGACCATTATGCCATAATACCAACGGGACAGGGACTTAATGGTTTGCAGAAGCAAAAGCCTATAAATCAAAAGGTTTATATGGTTATTGTAAGGAGATTCCTTAGCATATTTTATCCCCCTGCCATTTACAAAAAGGCATCTCTTATAGGTATAATGCCGGCAACCTACAGGGATGAAACTACAACAACGGAACAGTTTAGCTCTAATTTTAAAATCCTTGTAAATAAGGGATATCTGGAAATAGCAGGTGTGCCGAAGGAAAAGAAAAAAAGTGCAAAACAGGAAGATGTGGAAGGTACAAATGAAGAAAACAGTGAAAATTCCGAATTAAGTTTGGATGAAGATTTCTTTAATCTTTTGCATAATATAAAAAAAGGTGATAAAATCCCAGTATCGGGAACAGAGATAAAGGAGGGTGAAACTTCACCTCCTAAAAGATATACGTCAGGTTCACTTATTCTGGCAATGGAAAATGCCGGACAGCTTATTGAGGACGAAGACCTGAGAGCGCAAATTAAAGGGTCGGGGATTGGAACCAGTGCCACAAGGGCTGAAATTATTAAGAAACTGGTAAATATCAAATATTTATCTCTAAATAAAAAAACACAGGTTATTACACCTACCCAGTTAGGTGAAATGATATTTGGTGTGGTACATGGCTCCATTAAGTCATTACTAAACCCGGAATTAACCGCCAGTTGGGAATTAGGACTTACTCAGGTGGCAGAAGGCAAAATAACCTCAGATGAGTATATGCATAAGTTAAATGAATTTATAAGAGGCAGATTTAACAATGTAATAAATTTAAACAACTCAGGACAAATGACAGGTTATTACAACTACGTAGCGCAGTTTTATAGGAGGAAGAAATAATGTGTGGTATTGTTGGATATGTAGGGGAAAGAGATTGTACTGAAGTGCTTTTAGATGCATTATCAAAGCTTGAGTACCGTGGATATGATTCAGCAGGAATTGCGGTTTTTGAAAAGGACCGTATAATGGTTGAAAAATCAAAAGGTGAATTAAAGAATCTTAGAGAAAAAATAAATAAAGAACATAAACCGGATGGTCATTGCGGAATTGGTCATACAAGGTGGGCAACTCACGGTGAACCGTCAGATATTAACTCTCATCCTCATGGAAGTAAGAGAGTATCAATAGTTCACAATGGAATTATTGAAAATTATAAAGATATAAAGAATTTCCTGATTGGAAAGGGTTATACATTTATAAGTGAAACAGACACTGAAACAGTTGCAAAATTATTAGATTACTATTATGAAGGTGATCCGGTGGAAGCTATTATTAAGACATTAAATGATATTAGAGGGGCTTATGCTCTTGGAATACTTTTTAAGGATTTCCCGGACAGAATTTTTGCAGTAAGAAAGGATAGCCCTCTTATTATAGGTGTAGGCGAAGAAGAGAATTTTATAGCTTCTGACGTTCCTGCAATTTTAAAATACACAAGAAAATACTATCTTTTAGAAGAAAATGAAATAGCAACCATTAAGTCAGACAGAATTGAATTTTGTAATATTCACAGAGAACCTATTACTAAGGAAGTGCAGGTTTCAAATTTGGATATGGATGCAGCTGAAAAAGGCGGATATGAGCATTTTATGCTTAAGGAAATACATGAACAGCCAACAGCGGTAAAAACTACAATTTCCCCAAGAATTAACAACGGAATGCCTGATTTATCAGAATGTGGTCTTACACCGGAAATGCTTAAGAATTACAGAAAATTCTTTATTGTGGCATGTGGAACAGCCATGCATGCAGGAATGGTAGGAAAATATGTAATTGAGAAGTTGGCAAGAACGGAAGTTACAGTTGATATTGCATCAGAGTTCAGATACAGAGATCCTATTGTGACAAGTGAAGACTTAGTTATTGTTATTTCCCAGTCAGGAGAGACTGCAGATACCAAGGCAGCCCTTCATTTAGCCCATGAAAAAGGTGCAAAGGTGTTAGCTGTGGTAAATGTTAAAGGTTCATCCATAGCAAGAGAGGCAGACATAGTTTTATATACTCATGCAGGACCGGAGATCTCTGTTGCATCAACTAAGGCATTTTCAGTTCAGATGGCAGTAATGTATCTGTTAGCATATGAAATGGCATATGCTAAGGGAACAATAACAGAAGAGGAATGCAGAAGACTCACAGCAGAATTACAGAAAATTCCTGAAATGATTGAGAAAACAATGGAATGTGAAGACAGGTGCAAGTATGTTGCCAGCAA
>NZ_HF991872.1:108404-109831 GCF_000432355.1 Eubacterium sp. CAG:161 | reverse complement strand
ACTCTTAGTATGGAAGGTTCACTTAAATTAAAGGAAATATCATACATTCATTCAGAAAGCTATGCAGCGGGAGAATTAAAGCATGGAACTATTTCCTTAGTTACAGATGGAATGCCGGTTATTGGTGTGGCAACCCAGTCAGACTTACTGGAAAAGACTGTAAGCAATATTATGGAAGTTAAATCAAGAGGCGCCTTTACCATAACAGTATGCAAGGAAGGTACAGAATTTAGTGAAGGGGTTATGGATGAGGTTATAGAAGTTCCTGTCTTAGAGGACATATTAATGCCTCTTATTACGGTTATTCCTCTTCAGTTAGTGGCTTATTACACTACAGTATTAAAGGGACTTAATGTTGACAAACCAAGAAACCTTGCAAAATCAGTTACAGTTGAGTAATTACCGGTGTTATAACATCATAGAATAAACTGCAGCTGTAAGCAGTTTGGAGAGAAGGATAATATGTATAAAATAAAGGATTTATATGATTTAAATGAAACTATAGCAGCAGAACTTTTTGAAGGAAAGGAATATCCATGGGAAGTGTTAGCTGATATTGGTGATTTTATTTTAAAACTGGGTGATAAATTACCAAAGGATGAATTTACCAAAAAAGGTGACAATATCTGGATTCACAAGTCAGTTACCATAGCACCTACGGCAACTCTTAATGGACCGTTGATAATTGATGAGGGAACAGAGGTAAGACCGGGAGCTTTTATCAGAGGAAAGGCTATTGTTGGAAAAAACTGCGTAGTAGGTAATTCTACAGAGCTTAAGAATGTTGTATTATTTAATACTGTTCAGGTGCCACATTATAATTATGTAGGTGACAGTATTTTAGGTACTCACTCTCATATGGGAGCAGGCTCCATTACATCTAATGTAAAGTCTGATAAAACTCTTGTGGTAGTAAAAGACGGTGATGAAAGAATTGAAACCGGACTTAAAAAGTTTGGTGCCATGCTGGGAGATTATGTTGAAGTAGGATGCAATTCCGTACTTAATCCGGGAACAATGATAGGAAGACATACAAATGTTTATCCGTTGTCATGTGTAAGAGGAGTTATACCTGAAAATAGCATTTTCAAAAATAAGGATGAAATAGTATCTAAAAAATAGTCACGGAATTTTGCGAATTTACACATAATTTGGAAATGAAAACATATTGCAAAAAAAGGTTTCATAACTTATAATATAGTTACCTGAGATGCTCGTAGGTCCTGTATATTTTGAACCTACAGTTTGATTAAAGGGATTCCTATATCTCTAAGGGGATGACATGCCTCGTTATTTAGTGGACTTCAGAACTTTAGATGCGGTTGCCCACCTGGCATTTGCTAGGACTCAAAACGCAGGAAGGGCATTTCGGGTATACATAACAAACATAGGAAAAGCGGTCGGGCAGTTTTTACTGCCCGATTTTT
>NZ_HF991872.1:105552-108389 GCF_000432355.1 Eubacterium sp. CAG:161 | reverse complement strand
TACTGCCCGATTTTTAAAAGTAAGCCGGAAAAGTATAAAACTTCTCCGGCTTACTTTTATGCTGAATAATTTTCTGAGAGTATTAATAGTATGAAACATAGGGACAACATAAATAGGGGGGAGCATGAAAAAGATAATAGTGTTTTTTTCGGTATTTTTTCTTATAACAGCCATTATAACAGGAAAAAAATGCCGGGAAGTAATACAAAAAATAGATACAATTTCCACTGAAAATACCACAAATATTCTGATTAAAGAAGCAACAACGGAAGACAAAAAGAAAACAGGTATAAAACAGCTTCAAAAGGTAAGGATTGTAATAATGAGTAACAATTATACATCAATTTATCATTCAAGCCTAACACTAAAAGGAGACAATCTAAAGGTTTATTACGGTAAAAATTTTGCAAAACAAAAAGGCTGCAAAAAAGTTAGTTTAGATGGAGATAGCAGTTATTTTAAAAACAGTGATGTGGTAAAAATTTATGGGAAAACCGGCATCACAATACAGGGGCATAATACTGAAAACGGTTCTCCGGTGTATATGGGGGAATTATATTTATATAGGGAACAAAGCGGAATGGTTGTGGTAAATCAGGTGGATATGGAAAATTATATTGCGGCAGTTATATCCAGTGAGATAGGAGAGGAATCTCCATTAGAGGCATTAAAGTCACAGGCTGTATGTGCAAGAAATTTTATTATGAAATCTAAGGCTTTAGAATATGAAAAGTATAAGGCAAATGCTGATGACAGTACTGATTTTCAGGTGTACAACAGAATAAAGCCGGGAAAAAACAGCAAAAAGGCGGCAGAAGAAACTAAGGGAGTAGTAATGACTTACAAAAACAAGTTAATAAAGGCTTATTATTTTTCCACATCCTGTGGATATACCACCGACTACAAAATATGGGGTAAGGAGAAGATGAATTATTTAAAGGGGGAAAACTTTACGGAAAATTCCAAAAGAAATGTAAAAAATCAGTGGGAGTTTAAAAAATTTATTAAAAAGAATGTAAAAGGAATTGAAAGCAAATATCCATTTTACAGGTGGAGGGTTTATTATACCAATGAGCAGTTAGAAAATTCCATTTATAACACCACAGGGGTAAATGTGGGAAATATAAGCCGTATTGAAGTAAATGAGAGAGGTGCCGGGGGAATTGCTTCCCAGATTACCGTATACGGTGACAAAAGACAGATTGTTATGCAAAATCAAAATGAAATAAGAAAGGCGTTATGCTCATGTTACGGAAAAATCAAATTATGTGATGATACCACAAGAGCTGGAATGACTATGTTGCCTAGCGCATTTATTCTGTTGGAAAAGGAAAAGGGAGGCTATACCATATATGGTGGTGGCTTTGGTCATGGCAGTGGAATGAGTCAGAATGGAGCCATGGAAATGGCAAAGTCAGGGAAAAATTATAAAGACATCCTAAAAAGCTATTATCATGGCATTGAAATAAAGAATGCTAATTAGGATTACTTTTGAACTTTTTCATAGTAAAATGCCTCTGTTTCAGGATGAAGAAGCTTATTTATTTCTGCACCGATAAATAAAATATAGATACAGAAATATATCCAAAGCATTATAATAATAAATGCCGTAAGACTTCCGTACATATAGGACATATTCGAAAAATTATCAATGTAAATAGAAAATACATATGAAAAAATCATCCATCCAAGGGCAGAAAAAAGAGCTCCCGGTATACATTTTTTTATTGTTGTAAGCCTGAAGTTAGCTATTTTATACAGTATAATGAAAAATCCCGATAAAATAACAAAAGAAATAAGATATCTTAATATAAGAGTAAGTATTGTAACATTCTCCAGTATTGGAATAAAGGACAAAAGAAGATTAAATATCCTGTTACCAAATACCAAAAGAACCATGGTTACAATAATTGCCAGTAAAAATAAAATAGTATAGAGCATAGAAACAAAACGTGATATTAAATAATTCCTATCACGGTGAATTTTACTGATTTCATATAAACCAAACATTACTGAAAGAACGCCCTTAGAGGCAGACCAAACTGCGGCAATAGCCACAATGGAAAGCAACGTTCCTGATACATGGGTATACAGCTCACCAATAATCTGAATGAGAAGGGGCTTAATAACATCCGGTGAATAACTGTTGATAATCCTTATAAGGGCATTTTTGTCTAAACTTGTCATACCAACTACGTTTAAAAACAAAAGTAAAAAAGGAAATAGTGACAAGGTAATGAAAAATGATGCCTGGGCGGTATATATTCCAACTCTGTCTTTTCCCATTCTATAAAAAAATCCATATATATTCAGGGCAAAATTCATAATTTTTTTCATCTTAATCTCCGTTTATATAAAGTATATGCATTAGTATAACATTTTTTCACAGGATGGCAAATATGTACAGGGAAAACAAATTATGATAGGATAATGTTATTATGGATTCAGGAAGAGGAAGGTTTGTGAAAAGTAGCAGAGAGACAATTATAAAAAACATAATATGCATAACATTGGTATGTGCAATAGGAATTGTAAGATTAAACCTATAGATAATTTTCAAACTTGACAGTAATATTTTTGTATGTTAAAATCTGAATGTTGTAAAGGCAATGAATGTGTAAGTAGACAGCTGTTTTCTTTAAGAGAGAGAGACTCACCGGCTGAAAGGTCTCTTAAGTTCAGACAGTGGTTGAATTTCCCACAGGAGCCGCACTTATGAACGGATTCCTTAGTAGTTTGTGACGTGAGAGGCGCGTTAAGCATAAATGAGAGTTTACGGATATTATTCGTGAGAATATGGGTGGTACCGCGGAAGTGTATATTTCGTCCCTGCATCG
>NZ_HF991872.1:65076-105498 GCF_000432355.1 Eubacterium sp. CAG:161 | reverse complement strand
TAAAGAAAATTATTTATTAAAATAAAGATGAAAGGACAGGTAACATGAAGGAGAGATTAGAAGCAATTAAACAGGAAACAATTGCAAAAATCAAAAATGCCGAAGATTTAAATATTCTTAATGACATAAGAGTAGAAATCCTTGGAAAGAAGGGACAACTGACAGAAGTTCTTAAGGGAATGAAGGATGTTGCTCCGGAAGACAGACCAAAGGTAGGTCAGATGGTTAATGATACAAGAAAAGCCATTGAGGAAAAAATGGAGGAAGTTAAAGCCCAGTTACAGGAGAAGGCAAGAGAAGCAAAACTTAAGGCAGAGGTTATTGATGTTACACTTCCTGCTAAAAAGAACAAAATAGGACATAAGCATCCTAACACATTGGCATTAGAGGAATTGCAGCGTATATTTGTGGGAATGGGATACGAAGTGGTAGAAGGTCCTGAAGTGGAATACGACTATTACAACTTTGAGGCACTTAATATACCGGCAAATCATCCGGCTAAAGATGAACAGGATACATTTTATATTAATAAAAATATCGTTCTTAGAACACAGACTTCATCAGTTCAGGCAAGAGTAATGGAGAAAACACAGCCACCTATCAGAATTATTTCACCAGGCAGGGTTTTCCGTTCAGATCAGGTAGATGCAACACATTCACCATCATTCCATCAGGTTGAAGGTCTTGCAATTGACAAAAACATTAACTTTGCAGATTTAAAGGGAACGTTACAGGAATTTGCCAAGGAGTTGTTTGGACCTGATACAAAGACTAAATTCAGACCTCATCACTTCCCGTTTACGGAGCCAAGTGCAGAAATGGATGTTTCATGCTTTAAATGTGGAGGAAAGGGATGCAGATTCTGTAAAGGCGAAGGCTGGATTGAAATTTTAGGATGTGGTATGGTACATCCTCACGTACTTGAAATGTGTGGAATTGATCCTGAAAAATATCAGGGATTTGCATTTGGAGTAGGATTAGAGAGAATAGCATTGTTAAAATATGAAATAGATGATATGAGACTGTTATACGAAAACGATGACCGTTTCTTAAATCAGTTCTAAAGGAAAGGAGTTTACAATAATGAATACACCATTATCTTGGATAAAAGCATATGTTCCTGAACTTGAATGCAGCGATCAGGAGTATATGGATGCAATGACTTTATCAGGAACAAAATGTGAAGGCTACGAGAGATTAGATGCTGATCTTGACAAAATCGTTGTAGGACAGATTGAAAAAATAGAAAGACATCCGGATGCAGATAAGTTAGTTATTTGTCAGGTAAATATAGGAACAGAAACTATTCAGATAGTTACAGGAGCACCAAATGTTGAAGAAGGTCAGAAGGTTCCTGTAGTTTTAGATGGAGGAAGAGTTGCCGGAGGACATGACGGCTCAAGAACACTGGGAGGAATTAAGATTAAGAAGGGCAAGCTTAGAGGAATAGAATCCTGTGGTATGATGTGCTCTATTGAAGAGTTAGGCTCATCAAGGGATTATTATCCAAAGGCACCTGAAAACGGTATATATGTATTTGATGATGATGTGGAAGTAGGGGCTGATGCTGTAGAAGTGTTAGGTCTTCACGATACAGTATTTGAATACGAAATCACGTCTAACAGAGTTGACTGTTACAGTGTAATGGGTATTGCAAGGGAAGCAGCAGCTACATTTAAAAAGCCTTTTGTGGCACCAAAAACAGCTCCTGTGGGAAAAGACGGAGATGTAAATGATTACATTTCAGTTGAAATTAAAGATAGGGATTTATGTAAAAGATATTGTGCAAAGGTAGTAAAAAATGTAAAAATAGCTCCGTCACCGGAATGGATGCAGAGACGTCTTGCAAAAATGGGTATCAGACCTATTAACAATCTTGTAGATATTACAAATTATGTAATGGAAGAGTTTGGACAGCCAATGCATGCTTATGACTTATCAACAATAGCAGGAAATAAAATTGTTGTAAGACGTGCAAATGATGGAGAAACATTTGAAACATTAGATGGTCAGGAAAGAAAATTAGACAGCGAAATGCTTATGATTTGCGATGGTGAAAAGCCTGTAGGCTTAGCAGGAATCATGGGTGGAGAAAATTCAAAAATAAATGATGATGTTAAGGATATGCTTTTTGAGGCAGCATGTTTTGATGGCACCAACATCCGTCTTTCATCAAAGAGAGTAGGACTTAGAACTGATGCATCAGGAAAGTTTGAAAAGGGACTTGACCCTAATAATGCAGAGGATGCAATTAACAGAGCATGTGAGCTTATTGAAGAGTTAGGTGCCGGTGAGGTTGTTGCAGGTATGGTAGATGTATATCCTGAAAAGAAGGAGGAACATACTATTAAATTTGATCCTGATTATGTAAATAAACTTATTGGATTTAACCTTACAGAGGAGCAGATGGTAAGTTATTTCCCTGCTCTTGAGCTGAAATATGATGCTGCAACTAAGACAATTACGGTACCTACATTCAGACAGGATTTAATTGGTATGTGCGATATTGCTGAAGAAGTGGCAAGATTTTACGGATATGCCAACATTCCTACAGCACTTCCAAGTGGAGAGGCAACAGCAGGAAAATTATCCTATAAATTAAGAATAGATGAAATTGCAAGAAGAGTAGCTCTTTACTGTGGATTTTCACAGGGAATGTCATATTCATTTGAAAGCCCGAAGGTTTATGACAAATTGCTACTTCCTATGGATTCTGATATGAGAAAATCCATTGTTATCTCAAATCCTTTAGGAGAAGATTTCAGTGTTATGAGAACATCATCTCTTGGAGGTATGCTTACATCATTAGCTACAAACTACAACAGAAGAAACAAAGACGTAAGACTTTTTGAAATGGGAAATATTTATCTTCCAAAAGCTTTACCACTTACAGAGCTTCCTGATGAAAGAATGCAGTTTACACTAGGATTTTATGGTGATGGTGATTTCTTTACAATGAAAGGTGTTGTGGAAGAATTTTTAGAGCAGGTAGGAATGAAGGACAGAGTACACTATGATGCTGATGCAGGTAAATCATTCCTTCATCCGGGACGTCAGGCTAACATAGTTTATGACGGAAATGTTATTGGATATTTAGGAGAAGTTCATCCTACAGTATGTGAAAATTATGACATGAAAACAAGAGCATATATTGCAGTTATTGACATGCCATATGTATATGAAATGTCTTCATTTGATAAGAAATATGAGGGCATTGCCAAATTCCCTGCTGTCACAAGAGATATTTCAATGGTAGTTCCAAAGAATATTTTAGTTGGACAGATAGAGGAAGTTATTGAAAAGAGCGGCGGAAAGAATCTTGAAAGCTACAGTCTCTTTGACATATATGAAGGAGACCAGATTGAAGAAGGATTCAAGTCAGTTGCTTATTCAATAGTATTTAGGGCAAAGGACAGAACATTAGAGGAAAATGATGTTTCAAGTGCAATGAAGAAGATTCTTAAAGGACTTGAAGAAATGGGAATCCAGCTTAGAGGATAGAACCTTAAGGGCAAGTTGATTAAGACAGGCATATCATAAGTGGTGAAAACTACAATGGTATGTCTGTTTTTATAAGAATCTAAAAAATAGAAGGGGAAAATGTGAAAAAACGCCATTATATTTAGCTTATGAAACAGATAAACTTCTTTAGTATTTTACAAAGCTTAAAAGATATTGTAAACTAGTAGGCGGACAATAAAACAAGAGGTGATAAAAGTGAAGTTTGTGATACAGCGTGTAACTGATGCTAAGGTTTCCGTAGATGGAAAAGTAGTTGGCAAAATAGGAAAAGGATTTATGGTTCTTATAGGAATTGCCGGTACGGACACTGTGGAAATTGCTGATAAAATGATTAAAAAACTAATTGGAATGAGAATTTTTGAAGATGAAAATGGCAAAACCAATTTAGCTTTAAAGGACGTAGGTGGAGAGCTGCTTCTTATTTCACAGTTTACTTTATATAGTGATTGTAAAAAAGGTAACAGACCTTCATTTGTAAACGCCGGTGCACCGGATATGGCAGATGAAATGTACCAATATATTATATCACAGTGCAAAAAAGAAATAGATGTAGTTGAAAAGGGAATATTTGGAGCGGATATGAAGGTAAGCCTTGTAAATGACGGACCTTTTACCATTGTGTTAGATAGTGATGAAATAATAAAGAACAAATAGAAAAGAGGATATATTATGTGTAGCGAAAATAAAATGAGTTTACATGATTATTATTATGATTTGCCTGAGGAGTTAATTGCTCAGGATCCTTTAGAGGATAGAAGCAGTTCCAGACTTATGGTACTTGATAAGGAAACAGGGAATGTGGAGCATCACGTATTTAAGGAAATAATAGATTATTTAAATCCGGGAGACTGCCTTGTTATAAATGATACAAAGGTTTTGCCTGCAAGATTGTATGGAAACAAAGTAAGAACAGACGCAAAAATCGAAGTTCTTCTTTTAAAGAGGCGTGAAAAGGATGTGTGGGAAACTTTAGTTAAGCCCGGCAAAAAATGTAAGCCGGGAACTGTTATTAACTTTGGCGACGGCATTCTTACAGGAGAAGTTATTGATGTAGTTGAGGAAGGAAACCGACTTATTAAGTTTAATTATGAGGGAATATTTGAGGAAGTATTAGACAGGTTAGGTGAAATGCCTCTTCCACCATATATTACCCACAAACTTAAAGATAAAAGCAGATACCAGACGGTATATGCCAAGTATGAAGGCTCAGCGGCAGCACCAACGGCGGGACTTCATTTTACTAAGGAATTATTAGAAAAAATCAGGGAAAAGGGTGTTAAAATTGCCCACGTTACCCTTCATGTGGGACTGGGAACTTTCAGACCGGTAAAGGTTGACAATATTTTGGAACATCATATGCATTCAGAGTTTTATATGGTGGATGAAGAAGATGCTAATCTCATTAATACATGTAAAGAAAATGGTGGACGCATTATTTCAGTTGGGACTACCAGTACCAGAACATTAGAAACAGTAACAGATGAAAATGGAGTGGTACATGAAGGTAGTGGATGGACACAGATTTTCATTTATCCGGGATATAAGTTTAAGGCAATTGATTG
This sequence comes from Eubacterium sp. CAG:161, assembly GCF_000432355.1. Lineage (NCBI taxonomy): Bacteria > Bacillati > Bacillota > Clostridia > Eubacteriales > Eubacteriaceae > Eubacterium > Eubacterium sp. CAG:161. The sequence goes on along the minus strand of NZ_HF991872.1, from coordinate 100,414 downwards.
TCTTATTACCAATTTCCATTTGCCTGAATCAACACTTATTATGTTAGTGTCAGCTTTAGCCGGTAGGGAAAAGGTACTTAATGCTTATGAAATTGCAGTTAAGGAAAAATACAGATTTTTCAGCTTTGGCGATGCTATGTTTATAAAATAGGATGAATGGGAGAAAACCGGTTGGATACTTATAAGGTAAAAAGAATTAAGGATAAAAGAAACATTGATGTTGTGGTTCCCGGTTCAAAAAGCATTACAAACCGTGCACTTATGTTGGCAGTTTTATCACAGGAAAAATGCAGACTTAAAGGGGTGCTGTTTAGTGATGATTCCAGGGCGTTTTTAGATTGTCTTGTAAGCTTAGGATTTGACGTTAATATTAATGAATCTGAAAAACAGGTAATTATACAAGGGGAAAATGGAAATATTCCCAATAAAAATGCATGTATAAATGTACGAAGTGCAGGAACTGCCGCAAGATTTATGACTGTTTTGTTAGCAGTGGCAGGTGGAAATTATACTCTTAATTCTTCTGAACAGATGAAGAAACGTCCTATGGAAGAATTAATTAATGTTTTAAGACAGTGTGGTGTAACTATTAATTGTCTTGAAAAAGAAGGTCATTTTCCTTTTGAAATTCATTCTAAGGGAATAAAAAACACAAAGGTTGAAATAGATACTACCAAAAGCAGTCAGTATGCCAGCGGATTAATGATGGCAGGCGTTATAAACGGGTTAACAGTTACTCTTACAGGCTCCAGAACCAAGGGTGCTTACATTAAAATAACTGAAAACTTAATGAGACAGTTTGGAATTAAGTATTTAAGAACCGATGATACATATGTGATAGAAAATGTCGGATTTAGCTGTAGTGATTACTATATTGAACCTGATATGTCAGCAGCATGTTATTTTTACGCCATGGCAGCTATTTTAAAGACAAAAGCAAGAGTTTATCAGATACATTTAGATTCCATGCAGGGAGATGTGAAATTTTTAAAGGTGTTAGAAAACTTAGGATGTATTGTTGCGGAATCTGAAGAAGGTGTAATTATTGACGGAAGTCAGATTAAAGAATATTCAGGCATAGACATTGATATGTCGGATTTTTCTGATCAGGCACTTACAATGGCAGTGGTGGCAGCCTTTGCCTCAACGCCAACTGTCATTAGAAATATCGGTCATATAAGGGGGCAGGAATCTGACAGGGTAGCAGTTATTGCCAATGAACTGAAAAAGATAGGCTGTGATACGGAAATTATTGAGGTAAACGGCAGAACTGATGTAAAAATAGTGCCGGGAAAATTACACGGTGCAGAAATTGAAACCTACGATGACCACAGGGTAGCCATGAGTTTTTCTCTTATTGGTCTTTTAGTAGAGGGAATAGTTATAAAGAATCCTTTATGTTGTAAAAAAACATTTGAAAATTATTTTGAGGTTCTTGATGAAATTACAAAATAACAAAGATTAGGAAGAAAAGAAAATATGGGTAAATATATTTTATTTGATATGGATGGTGTTTTGGTAAATACCGAACCTATGCATTTTGAAATATGGAAAAAGGTATTTAAGGAAAAAGGAATAGATATTGATTACGAACATTATAAAGGCTGTATCGGTTCTACAAGAAGCTTTTTGTATAACCTTATAAAAGAGGGATATGGAGTGGATGTAAGCGTATATACGGATTTGCCGGAAAGATTTTCCCAGGTTAAGGATGAGATGCTTAAGGAAAAAGGTATTCCGAGAATAGAGGGTGCAGTGGAAACAATAAAATATCTTTATGATAAAGGCTATGAAATGGCAGTGGCATCTTCTTCATCTCAGGATTATATTGAAAGCCAGATGAAAACCCTGGAAATAGATAAATGCTTTAAACTTTTGTTTAGTGCGGAAAATGTGGAAAAACCAAAGCCGGCTCCTGATGTTTTCCTGGTAGCAGCAGAAAAACTTGGTGGAAAGCCGGCGGAATGTACTGTTGTAGAGGATTCTGCAAATGGAAGCAGAGCTGCAAAAACAGCAGGAATGACCTGCATTGGATTTAGAAATCCTGATTCAGGAAATCAGGATTTAAGTGTTGCAGATAAAATTATTTACAAAATCACGGAGCTGAAAGATATTTTCTAGTTTATTTTTTCTTAAAAACCTTGTATCTGTGTCTTTCAAGCTGTTCAATAGCTTTATTTGCAGAGGATTCGTCATAAAATGAGATTTTAAGGACCCCTTCCTGATGTTCTCTGTTGTGAATGATTCCGATATTTTTAATGCTAATGCCATTAGTAGCTAATATGGTAGCTATGGTTGCAATAGCACCGGACTCATCAATAATATCACAGAAAACGCTATAGCTTCTCTGGATAATACTATTGTTATGCTCATCTAAATTATCACGATAATCACGGCTTTCGGCTATCATATTATTGATAGCCCTGCCGTCTTTTTTATCTAATTCATTTTGAACTTTCTTTAAGTCCTCAATATATAGTCCTAACATTTCGCTAATGTTAATATTGTTTGTCATACATATTTGCTCCCACATTTCAGGAGAAGAGGAGGCAATACGTGTAATATCCTTAAATCCTCCTGCTGCAAAGGTTTTCATATATTCAAGAGGGCTGTCATTATGCTTTACTAAATTAACCAGACTTGAAGCAATAAGATGCGGCAAATGACTTACCGCAGCAACTACACGGTCATGTTCCTTATAGGATATTTCAATAGGAATGGCTCCTATGTCAGAAACTATTTTGGAGTATTCCTTAACATATTTATTATCAACGCTATCTGTAGGCGTAACAGGATAGTAAGCATTTTCCAAAAGGCGGTCATTGGAAAACTCATAGCCTGTCTTTTCAGAGCCGGCCATAGGATGTCCTCCAATAAAATTCTTCTCCATGTTCAGTTTTTTAATGGCGGCATGAATGTTACTTTTTACGCTTCCCACATCGGTAATAATACAATCATCCTTAATAATATTCTTTAATAATGAAAGGTATTCCACATTTTTTTCCACCGGTGTACACAAAAATATGTAATCACATTCCCTAAAGGTATCATCAACACAATCTACGGCAATATTTGCAGTACCGTCATTCATTGCCATTACCCTTGGCTTTGCACCGCGATTGTAGACTATAATTTTACAGCCGGGATATACACGGCGAAGGGCTTTAGCCACTGAACCTCCAATTAATCCTATTCCAATAAATCCATATGTTAAACTATCTGTATTTCTCATAAAAACTCCATTCTGTTGTTAGTTAATTTATACTTTTGATACTTACATTGTAAATTATAAACGAAAAAATAAAATAATCAATTATCCTGTTAGTAGAATATAATTACTTCAGCACTTTAAAGTTTAACACTTTAAAGCGAACAAATCAAGTGAAAAGTGAATCTGAAAAATATTCTTATGTGATGAATATAAAATATAATACCTTATAAAAAAATTACACTACTTGTAGGGAGAAAATAATTTAGATATAAATAATCTATAAAAGTATATTTATAAGTGGAGGGATTTATTTTGAAGAAATATTTATGCTTGATTTTTGTTGTTACATTACTGTTAATATCAGGTAGTGCAACATATGCTAACACACCTGAGGAGTTATACTATGGCTCAGGAGCTATACGTTCTATGTCAATGAAAGATGACGGAACGGTAATTGGCGGAAGGAGCAGTGGTCATACAATAGAAGTATGGACAAGCTCAAACAGAGGGGAAAGCTGGACTAAAATAGGTACAGTGGCAAGCAATGACAACATTAATTATGGTGATGTTATGTTTATGGCTGTTTCAGGGACAGATAAGGTGTATTGTGCATTTCGTGAAAAAAATGCAGAGGGTAAATATTCAGTTGTTGTATGTAGAAGTGATAATGGTGGGTATAACTGGGTATATGACAGCACCGTAATTTCAGGATGTAGTCAGTTTGTAGGTGCTCCGTGGCTGTTTGTGACACAAAATGGAGATATGCAGTGTTATTATGATTCGGAACCTCTGGCTGCTGAAAATGGTGTATCCGGTGCACAGTGGATTGCAATGCAGGGAAGAGATGGTCTTACGGGAGCATGGAATAAGTACGGCGTAGTTGCTGCTTCAAGAGATGCTAATTCATCTAAATTTGTAAGAGACGGAATGGCATCTGTAGTTGATTTAGGAAATAATAGAATCATGGTTGTGACGGAAGGTATTGAAGATAATAAATCGGGGGGCGTGTATTCTAACGTGGTAAGGGCAATACAGTCTAATGATGGAGGATATACGTGGAACTATTCAGGAAGAAAAATAGTTTATCAGTCAACCATAGATTCGGAATCCGGTAGAAGATATAATGCATATTGTCCTATGGCTGTCAGAGTTGGTAACGGACCTGTAGGCGTGGTATTTTGCACTGATGAGGATTTCAAAGGCACACCGGATTCATCTTCAGAGAATGTGTCAAAGAGAAGAACTCATATTAAATACATAAGAACAATGGATAATTTTGAAACCTGGGGGCTTTTAACCGACATATGGACAGGAGGTTCTAAAGCATATGCTCCGGGAATTGTGGAAACCTCACGAAATAACATTTTAATTTCCATAGATCATTTTTCGGGAAATCAACGTTTTTATCATATGGATACTTTAGGAAAAAATAATAATTATGAGGTAATACCGGGAACAGGAAATTTATTATACAGCACAAATTTTGGAGATTCATATGGTCTTGATTTTTATCCGGGATTAGTTTCAAATACCCCTGTATATAATGAAAATGTTATGTCCATTAATGGAGGAAATTCCAACAAGGTAGTTGTGTCAGGAAAGGAATTTACTGATTTTGTTGTAGAGGCGGATATAAGCGTAAAGGAAGATGGCAGTAAAGACAGCAATCAGGGGGGGATAATTTTTAGGGTAAACAATCCTTACAGTAGTGTTTCAGATGGTTATGACGGATATTATTTTGGAATAGATGCACTGAAAAAAGAAGTGATTCTGGGAAAAGTCCATCAAAATAAATGGACTGAAATTGCAAAGAAGAAAATGACAATTGAATACAATAAATATTATCGTGTATCTGTAGCAGTGGCAGGGAATGAAATAAAAGGATATGTTAATTATAATGGTGAAAATTATGCCAAAATAGTGGCAGTTGATAATGATTTTTCAAGCGGTACAGTAGGATTTAGACATTGGCTTTCAGGAGCTTCATTTAAAAATTTAAGTGTATTTGAATATAATCCAAAAACACCGGAAAAAACATATACCAATTCAGTTTTAAATTCCTGTGCAGACCCGGATGTGTTGTATTACAAGGGTATGTATTATTTATATGCAACTAATACGGAAAATGCTAATTTAGGATTTAAAGTGTATTCATCTACTGACTTAGTTAATTGGACAGACAGAGGATGGGCATTATCTAAAAATGATGTATATGGTGACAGTGGATTTTGGGCACCGGATTTAATAGAAAAAGACGGTAAGTTTTATATGTATTACGTTGCAAATGAACATTTAAGTGTTGCAACAAGTGACTCACCTCTTGGACCATTTACCCAGACGAAGGAGGAACAGAAGCCTATGCATGAGGGTAAAGAAATAGACGCTCATGTGTTTAAGGATGACGATGGACAATACTATATATATTTTGTAAGGTTTTATGGAAAAAGCGGAGTAAGTGACGGTAATTACATTTATGGTGCAAAGCTTAATTCAGATATGAGAACCATGGATGATTCTACAATTACATGTCTTATTTCGCCGGAAGAAGCATGGGAAACAAATAAGGCAAAGGTAGCGGAAGGGCCGTTTATGCTAAAAAAGGACGGAGTGTATTACCTTACATATTCAGGTTCCCACTTTGAAAGTGATTATTATGGAAGTGGATATGCAACTGCCACAAGCCCGCTTGGAAATTATACAAAATATGAAAATAATCCTATTATGCAGTCTAATACATTAGTACATGGTGCAGGACATCATGGAATAGTGTCTTCACCTGATGGAAGTGAGATGTTTATTGTATATCATTGCCACAGTAGTCTTACTAAAACAGAACCAAGAAGACTTTGTATAGACAGGATTCATTTTACAAAGGATGATGCTGGGAAAACGGTTTTGGAGGTATATGGACCAACCATTACCCCACAGGGAATTCCAAAATCAGGCAATACCATTAGTAAGGGAATAGAAATAAACGGATATCAGATTAGTGCAACATTAGGTGGAATGAGAACTGTGTACTCAGTAGATTCCGTAATAAATCAAAAGGAAGTTATAGGATATGGTATGCTTTATTCATTAGCTGACTATGCAGATGAAGAGGATATGCATGTTGGAAGCAGCAGTAAATATGTTAAAAGCGTGGAGGGAACAAAAAACGGACAGCTGTCAATAAATGCTTCCGACTCGGATATAGCCTCAAGTTATGCAATGACAGTGTGTTTTACATCAAAACAGGCAGCTGAGTATACAGACAAATGGACAGTGAAGGCATATGCAAAGTTAATTGACGGGACATATGTATATAGTGATGCAAAAACATTTTGTGCTTATGATGTGGCAGATATATTGTATAAAAACAGTATGATGAATAATATATCAGCTCACAATTATTTGTACGAAAATATACTGACTTTAGTTAATAAAGAGTACACTAAGGTCGAGTATTCTAAAAGTTCTGTTGTAAGATAATTGTTAAAATATTAACCTTTCTTGTATTGTCATATTTTATAGAGTAAAATATATAAATATAGTTAGGGTGTTTGTACACCATCGGATATAAAATTGAATACAAGGAGGTACGGGATATGAATGTTTATAAGACATCGGATATCAGAAACGTTGTATTTCTTGGCCATGGTGGGGCGGGAAAGACAACTCTTGCAGAAGCCGTGGCATATGCTACAGGAGTTATTACCCGAAAAGGACGTGTAGAAGACGGTAATACCATTAGCGACTATGATAAAGAGGAAATAAACAGGAAGTTCTCAATTAGTGCGTCGGTTATACCTGTGGAGTGGAACGGACTTAAGATTAACATTCTTGATGCACCGGGATACTTTGATTTTGTAGGGCAGTTAGAGGATGCCATGAGCGTGGCAGATGCGGCGGTTATTGTGGTAAACGGTAAGGCAGGAGTTGAAGTAGGAACCATTAAGGCATGGGAAATATGTGAGAGAAGACGTATTCCAAGAATATTTTTTGTTACTAACATGGATTCACCAAATGCCAAATACATGGAAACTGTAGAGCAGTTAAAGGAGCATTTCGGAAAGAAAGTAGCACCGTTTCATCTTCCTATTTTAGAAAATGACAAACTTACGGGATATGTTAATGTGGTAAAAATGGGAGGAAGAAAATTCTTAGATGATGCAGGTAATTATACTGAAAGAGATATTCCTGATAGTGTGAAACCAAAGTTAGAGCCTGTCAGGGAGCAGTTAATGGAGGCTGTGGCTGAATCTGATGAAGAGTTAATGGATAAATATTTTGCTGGGGAAGAGTTTACATATGAGGAAATATCAAAGGCTCTTCGTAAAAGTGTAATAAGCTGTGATATTGTTCCGGTTCAGATAGGTTCAGGTGTAAGCTGTCAGGGAGTAAACAGCTTTCTTCAAACCTGTGAAAAATATTTTCCTAGTGCTGATAAGGCAGAGGTGCTTAAAAAGGCAACCAATGTAGATACAGGTGAAGAGGTAGTGGCGGATTTTGACTGCAACAAGCCCGTTTCAGCATATGTTTTTAAGACTATTATGGATCCTTTTGTTGGAAAATACTCCCTGGTAAAAGTTCGTACAGGGATACTGAAAGCCGGAGATACAGTTTATAATGCCACAAAGGATGTGGAAGAGAAACTCGCCAAATTATATGTTATGCGGGGAAAGAATGTAATTGAGGTTGACAGATTGTATTCAGGAGACATTGGCGCAATAGGAAAGCTGGCATCCACCAGAACCGGCGATACTTTATCTACAAGGCAGTGGCCTATAGAATATCATCCGACAACAATGTCAAAGCCTTATACATATATGGCATATCGTGCTGTAAATAAAGGTGATGAAGATAAAATGGCACAGGCTCTTACCAAGCTTTGTATTGAGGATTTAACACTGAAAACCGTATCAGATGAAGAAAACAGACAGTCGTTGATTTATGGAATCGGGGAACAGCAGTTGCAGATTGTGGCATCAAAGCTTGAAGACAGGTATAAGGTAAAGGTGGAACTTACAAAGCCAAGAATAGCTTTCAGGGAAACCATAAGAAAGAAGGCACAGGTACAGGGAAAACATAAAAAACAGTCAGGAGGACACGGACAGTACGGAGATGTTGTTATGGAGTTTGAACCTTCAGGGGATTTGTCAAAACCATATATTTTTGAAGAAAAGATATTTGGTGGAGCTGTACCTAAGAATTTCTTCCCAGCGGTGGAAAAAGGTTTACAGGAATGTGTTAAGGCAGGACCGTTAGCAGGTTATCCTGTAGTGGGAGTTAAGGCAACTTTAACAGATGGTTCCTATCACCCGGTGGATTCTTCAGAAATGGCATTTAAAATGGCAACCATTATTGCATTTAAGAAAGGATTTCTGGAGGCAGGACCTGTTTTGTTAGAGCCGATTGCTTTACTTAGTGTTACGGCACCTGATAAGTATTCAGGAGACATAATGGGAGATTTAAATAAAAGACGGGGACGAATACTTAATATGACTCCAAAGGACGGAAAGCAGTTAATAGAAGCGGAAGTTCCTATGTTAGAGTTATATGGATATTCTACATCCCTTCGTTCAATAACCGGTGGAAGTGGTGAATTTGAATATGTTGTATCCCGTTATGAACAGGCACCTCCTGATGTTCAGGAAAAACAGATACAGGACAATGCTTAAAAATAATCAAGGGGAAAGAGTGAAATTGCACCTTGACAATATGAAATATAAATTTTAGAATAAAGCAAACCGTTGACTAAGAGTAAGTAGTCATGTGAGATGTTTTTCAGAGAGTTGCCGTTTGGTGTGAGGCAATAGACTATCAGTGATGAATGGACTTAGGAGGGCAGCTTGAAACTATTTAGATGGAAGTAGACGCTGACGGAGACTCACCGTTAAAAGAGAGCGCATATGATGGTATGCAGTGAGTGAATGTGTTATACATTAATTTGGGTGGCACCGCAGAAGTATTTTATGGCTTTTGTCCCTTAATATTTAAGGGACAAAGGCCTTTTCTTTTTGTTTATCCTATCAATGAGAAATTCCAAAATCTTTTGTCCCAAAATCATTATTATTTTTTGAGGAGGACATATGAACACACAGAAATTTGAAAAAATTGAACATTTACTTGAGGATTACAGCATGATTCCAATATGTAAGGAAATATATGCAGATGTAATCACACCTATTTCATTACTTAGGAAGATGTAGGTCTTTGGGAAAAACTTCTTTCTTTTAGAAAGTGTGGAGGGTGGAGAAAACATAAGAGAGGGAGATATTTTTCAGGGAGTTATTTCAAGACGTTTTGAAGCGGAATATAAGGGAAGCTTTTTAAATGCTTACAGAGTTTTGAGAACCACTAATCCTTCACCATATATGTATTTTATACAGTCAGAAGATATGCAGATAGCCGGAGCTTCTCCGGAAACCATGGTTAAGTTAGTGGATAGGGAACTTACAACATTTCCTGTGGCAGGAACAAGACCAAGGGGAAAAACACAGGCGGAGGATATAGAAAATTTATGAGGCAAAAATTTATGGAGATGATTGTGTTTTGCTGATATGTTCCATACTAACTGATGCTAAACTTAAGCAATATATTGAAATTTCCGATGAATTAGGATTGTCAGCTTTAGTGGAAGCTCATGATGAGGAAGAAATTAACCGGGCATTAAAAGCAGGTGCAAGGATGATAGGTGTTAATAACAGAGATTTAAAAACTTTCAAGGTTGATATTTCAAACAGTGAAAGACTTCGCAGGCTTGTTCCAGATAATGTATTGTTTATTGCAGAAAGCGGCATTAAAACCAACGAAGATATAAGAAGGCTTAAAGAAGCAAAAGTTAACGGAGTTCTTATTGGTGAGACGCTAATGAGGGCAAAAAATAAAAAAGAAATACTTGATGAATTGGCAAAATAGCAGAAAGGAAGAAAAGAGATGAGCAAAGGAAGATTTGGTATTCATGGCGGGCAGTATGTTCCGGAAACATTAATGACAGCCATAAACGAAGTGGAAGAAGCATATGAATTTTATAAAAATGACAAAGGGTTTAATGAGGAATTAACAGATTTATTAAACAACTATGCAGGAAGACCGTCACTTTTGTATTATGCAGAAAAAATGACAAAGGATTTAGGGGGAGCAAAAATTTATTTAAAGCGTGAAGATTTAAATCATACAGGTTCCCATAAAATAAACAATGTTTTAGGACAGGTATTGCTGGCAAAAAAAATGGGAAAGACCCGTGTAATAGCAGAAACAGGAGCAGGACAGCATGGGGTGGCAACAGCAACGGCAGCATCTCTTATGGATATGGAATGTGAAATATTCATGGGAAAGGAAGATTGTGAGAGACAGGCATTAAATGTTTTCAGAATGGAACTTTTAGGGGCTAAGGTTCATGCAGTTACCAGTGGAACCATGACTCTTAAGGATGCCGTAAATGAGGCAATGAAGGAATGGACTAACAGAATGGATGATACATTGTATGTGTTAGGCTCAGTAATGGGACCTCATCCTTTTCCTACAATTGTAAGAGATTTTCAAAGTGTAATCAGTAAGGAAATTAAGGAACAGTTAATGGAAAAAGAAGGAAGACTTCCTGATGCAGTTATTGCCTGTGTAGGTGGAGGCTCAAATGCCATGGGAGCATTTTATAATTTTATTGAGGATAAATCAGTTGAGTTAATAGGATGCGAGGCAGCAGGACTTGGAGTTGATAATCCTAAAAATGCAGCAACAGTGGCAAATGGAACAGAAGGTATATTTCATGGAATGAAATCACTGTTTTGTCAAAATGAAGACGGACAGATTGCACCGGTATATTCCATATCAGCAGGTCTGGATTATCCGGGAATAGGACCGGAACATGCCAATTTACATGATACGGGAAGAGCAAGATATGTTCCGATTACAGATGTGGAGGCAGTAGAGGCTTTTGAATATTTATCAAGAACAGAGGGAATTATTCCTGCAATTGAAAGTTCCCACGCCATTGCTTATGCAATGAAATACGCAAAAACATTAAGTAAGGACAAAATAGTAGTAATAAACGTGTCAGGACGTGGAGATAAAGACGTGGCTGCCATTGCAAGATATAGAGGAGTAAAGATTTATGAGTAAGGTAAGTGGAGCATTTAAAAATGGAAAGGCATTTATAGCATTTATAACAGGGGGAGACCCGGATTTAGAAACAACAAAGAAGCTGATTTTAGAAATGCAGGATAAAGGTGCAGATATAATTGAAGTGGGAATACCTTTTTCAGACCCTATAGCAGAGGGAAGTGTTATTCAGGAGGCAGACCTTAGGGCATTAAAGGGAGGCTGTACAACTGACAAACTTTTTGATGCAATTAAGGAAATCAAAGATGAAGTACATATTCCTTTGGTTTTTATGACATATATTAATGTAATATTCAGATATGGAACAGAAAAGTTTATGAAAAGATGTGTGGAATGTGGAATTTTAGGGGTAATAGTTCCTGACTGTCCTTATGAGGAAAGAGAGGAATTAGCACCTTATTGTGATAAGGAAAACATAGATTTGATTCCACTTATTGCACCTACATCAAAAGAGAGAATTGCCAAAATTGCAAAATCAGCAAGGGGATTTGTATATGTGGTTTCATCTCTTGGAGTAACAGGGGTAAGAAGCAACATTACAACAGATATAGGGGCAATGACTAAAATAGTAAAAGAAAACACTGATGTTCCATGTGCCATAGGTTTGGGTATAGGTACTCCAAAGCAGGCAAAGGAAATGAGTGTATACGCTGAGGGTGTTATCGTAGGTAGTGCCATTGTTAAAATTGTGGCAAAATACGGAAAAGACAGTGTTTCATATGTAGGAGAATATGTGAAAGAAATGAAGGATGCTATAATATAAACTACACTTCTTGAAAAATGACGATAATGTTGTATAATATAAATTTGAGGTCGAAGGTATTTTTCAAAAATAAGCTTTTGATTGTTCAGACCTTTAGCATGAATAACATCACACAGAGGTAGAAATTTTGAGTGTAAAACATAAACTTCAAAACAAAAAACTAAAGAATGCTTTAATAATGATTATTGAAATTTTAATTGTTTCAGGCATAATTTTTGGCGTGCTGATGTACTTTCAGGGAAAGGTAAATAAAGAGGCTGAAAAAGCCGGCGGTCTTAGTGGTAAAGGTATAGAAAATGAGACTAAAAAGGCAGATGTTGAGGGCTTGGATGATTATTATATCCAGATTAATAAAAAGCTTAATGCTTTAATTGTTTACCGTTATTCAAAAGATAGGAAAACAAAGACGGCATATAAGAGCTTTAGATGTTCCGTTGGACGTGATTTGAAAAAAGGAAAGTATAAAACATCAAAGACCTATTCCTGGCTTGATATTAATGGTAGCTGGCATAAAAACAACACTATGTTTGGAGACAGTTCCTGGATACAGTCGGCAGGATACAACAATAAGTATAACTATACTTTAAATAAAAGTTCATACAATGCAATTGGAAAGAAAAAAAGTTACGGAGCCTGTGTACTGTTAAGTGCAGGGGATTCTGACTGGATTTATGAAAATTGCAAAACAGGGACAGAGGTTTCTGTTGTAAACGGACAAAAGGGTGACAAATTACAGGTGCCTTTTGAAGAATTTACAAAGGCACAAAAGTATTGTGGCTGGGACCCTACCGACACAGAAAGTGACAATCCGTACATGAAAATAAAAAGCGGAGAACTTGTAAGTGGCAGCGGTACTGTTTATGTGGAAAGAGGCTACAAACCTAATTATTTAGGTAATATTTTGTTATATGATGAAAATGGTAAAAACAAAACAGGTTTAGTTAAATACAATAAAATAAATACTGACGAAACAGGAGATATAAAGGTTACTTTTAAGTATAAGCTTTCTTCAAAAAAGACTTTAAAGCTTACACAGAAATTTAAGGTTATTGACACGATACCACCTAAGGTTTCATGTTCTAAGGATAGCTTTGTATATGAAGTTGCAAGTAAAGACAAAAAAGACATGAATAGTGAGTCTAACATAACTAACATAACTAATATGGTTAAGGCATGCGCCTCTACCAATGAAAGTGGAAGCAAAATAACCGTATATACAGTTAATAAGGATGAGTTAGATGAAGGAGAGTTTCCGGTAGTAATAAAAGCACAGGATTTGGCTGGAAATGTGGGTTCGTATCAGGTAATGGTGAAGATAGTTTTAAGAGATTCAGGCTCAAATAAGAAATATACACCGCCAAAGGATTTAGAAAAGATAAGAAAGCAGAAAGCCGGTCTTGAAGAAACAACTAAAAAGCCGGAGAAAAAAAAGAAGAAAGAGAAAACAACAAAAGCTGTTTCACAGGATGAAACAGAAGAATAAAGGATATTAAAGTTAAATAAATTTGGCTTTAAAATATAAGTGGATTAATACCACACCATATTATACATGCATTTTTTTAGGAGGAATTAAATTATGGCAACACCTTATAATCATAAGGAAATCGAAAAAAAGTGGCGTCATAATTGGGAAATATCACCAATTAATAAAGATACCACAAAACCAAAATACTATTGTCTTGATATGTTCCCATATCCGTCAGGTTCAGGTCTTCATGTAGGACACTGGAGAGGATATGTTATCAGCGATGTATGGAGCCGTTATAAGATGCTTCACGGATATCATATCATTCACCCTATGGGATGGGATGCTTTTGGACTACCTGCAGAAAATTACGCAATTAAAATGAAGACACATCCTGCAAAATCAACAGCAGATAATATTGCAAACATTAAGAGACAGATTAATGAAATAGCAGCTCTTTATGATTGGGATATGGAAGTCAATACAACAGATCCTAAGTTCTATAAGTGGACACAGTGGATTTTTGTTCAGATGTTTAAGAAAGGACTTGCTTATCAGAAGGAAATGCCTATTAACTGGTGTCCTTCATGTAAAACAGGTCTTGCAAACGAAGAGGTTGTAAACGGATGCTGTGAAAGATGTGGCGCAGAAGTTACAAAGAAAAATCTTAAACAGTGGATGCTTAAGATTACGGCATATGCAGACAGACTTTTAAGCGACCTTGACAAGCTGGACTGGCCTGAGAAGGTTAAAAAAATGCAGACAGACTGGATTGGTAAGTCATATGGAGCAGAGGTTGATTTTAAATTAGAAAATTCAGATAAGAAGATTACAGTTTATACAACAAGACCTGATACACTTCATGGTGCAACATTTATGGTACTTGCACCGGAACATGCCATGGCAAGAGAACTGGCTACACCGGAAACAGAAAAAGATGTGGAAGCATATATCCAGATGGCAGCAAATAAGTCATCAGTAGACAGACTTCAGGGAAAAGAAAAAACAGGTGTATTTACAGGAAGTTATGCAATTAACCCACTTAATGGTGCAAAGGTTCCAATCTGGCTTTCAGATTATGTACTTGCAGATTACGGTACAGGAGCTATTATGTGTGTACCTGCACATGATGACAGAGACTTTGAATTTGCAACTAAATTCAATATCCCTATTATTCAGGTTATTGCAAAAGACGGAAAAGAAATAGAAAATATGACAGAAGCTTATACAGAAGCTGTAGGAACCATGATTAATTCCGGTGAATGGAACGGAATGGAATCATCAGTTCTTAAGAAGGAAGCTCCTCATATTATTGAGGAAAAGGGCTTTGGAAGAGCAACTGTTAATTATAAGTTACGTGACTGGGTATTCTCAAGACAGAGATATTGGGGTGAGCCTATCCCAATCATACATTGTCCTGATTGTGGACCTGTTCCGGTACCGGAAGACCAGTTACCGTTATTACTGCCGGATGTTGAGTCATATGAACCAACAGGTACAGGTGAATCACCGCTTGCAGCAATTGATGAGTGGGTAAATACAACATGTCCATGTTGCGGTAAGCCTGCTAAACGTGAAACAAACACAATGCCACAGTGGGCAGGTTCATCATGGTATTTCTTAAGATATGTTGATAACAAAAACGATAAGGAATTAGTATCTAAGGAAAAAGCAGATAAGTATTTGCCTGTAGATATGTATATCGGTGGTGTAGAGCATGCAGTATTGCACTTACTTTACTCAAGATTCTATACAAAGTTCTTGTATGATATAGGTGTTGTGGATTTTGAGGAACCATTTAAGAAATTATTTAATCAGGGTATGATTACCGGTAAAAACGGTATCAAAATGAGCAAATCCAAGGGAAATGTTGTTTCACCTGATGATTTAGTAAGGGATTACGGTTGTGATTCATTAAGAATTTATGAAATGTTTGTAGGACCACCTGAACTTGATTCCGAATGGGATGAGAGAGGTATTGATGGCGTTTACAGATTTATTACTAAATTCTGGAAGTTAGCCGTAAACAGCATTGAAGCTGATGTAAAGGCTACAAATGAAATGGTTAAATTACGTCACCAGATGATACACACTATCACAAGACGTTTAGAGGACTTTAGCTTAAATACCGTTGTTTCAGGTTTCATGGAATACAATAACAAGTTCAACGAAATCGCTAAGAAGGAAGGCGGAGTTGACAAGGAAACAATCGAAACATTCGTAACACTTTTATCACCTTTTGCGCCACATATTGCAGAAGAGTTATGGGAGATGCTAGGAAAAGAAGGAAGCGTATTTGAAAATAACAAGTGGCCGGAAGCTGACGAGGATTTGATGAAGGATGATGAAATTCAGGTTCCTGTACAGATTAACGGCAAGACAAAGGTTGTTATCAGTGTACCTGCTGACATTTCAAAGGATGACGCCATAGCACAGGGCAAGGAAGCTTTAGGTGACAAATTAACAGGAAACATTATTAAGGAAATTTATGTTCCGGGAAGAATTATAAATATTGTTGCTAAATAATATATAGTGAATATATTACAAAAAAAGCTGTCATGGAGTTAATAAGTTCATTAACCCCAGGGCGGTTTTTTTGTGACTTAGAGAGTAAAATAAGACCTGCGTTTGTGAAAAACAATGCAGGTCTTATTTTTGGTTGCTCGTTAAAAGAGACTATACTTATGCCATATACAATCAAAAATTCTTGTCATTTAGAATTTTTGCCGGTTCGTTTATTTTTCTCTAACATTGCCATAATACGTTTCACAGTATCTATACGTTTAATTTCCTCAGGTGTCATGCCTTCTTTTAAAACATTGAGTATTAAATCTGTTTCGGAATTGGTAAAGTTAATACCCTGTTTTCCGGCAGCATTTGACTGCTGAATAAAATATGTAAGCATTTGCTTAGGCTCCATTCCTTTTGCACCTTCAATTATCTTTGTAAGCATTTCTAATTTCTCATTTGAAATACCCTCTAATACAGGGTCATCCATCCACTTGTTATTAGACATAAAATCCTCCATTAATTATTATTAGTCTGGTTAAAATCACCGCCCATAAAGCTGCCCATAAAATCATTCATGGCATTTTCGTCCATACTCATCATTTCCATTATGCTCATTATATTTTCAAGCATTTCACGGTTGTCATCATCTAAAAAATCCTTAATGTCGTCAAGCATGCTTTCCATACCTTTGTGCTTGTCAGCGTTCATGGCTGCTATGGCAACATTATTATTAATTCTTGCGGCATTTTGTAATTCCTGAAATTTAATAAGCATGCCAATAAGGGTACCGGCATCGTTATTTATGTAAGGTATTACAGCCTTTACTAACTGCATAGTGCGGTTAGTAACTAAGGAATCATATTTTGTCTGCTTTAATTGTTGCTTTTCCATTAGGCTGTAATCCTCCATTTGCTTTGGGCTTGCGGTTATTAAAGTTTATGCTGATTAATTATTTAAAATGCTTAGGCATATTAGCAATGTTAAGAAGTTAGTATCAGACAAATGTTTACCATATAAGGCGTTATTTAATAAGCATTCTAAATCATATTCATAAAAATCAGTATCATTAACTAGCAGCCGCAACCACAACCGTTTCCGCCACCGCCAAAGAATGAACCGTTACCGCATCCACAGCAGCTTAAGATTAAGAATAACCAGATTATTGAACAGCAGTCATTGCCACCAAAAATTCCGTTTCCACATCCGTTATTACCACATCCTCCACAGAAAATAAGAATAAGGATAAGGAATAAACAGTTATTGTTTCCTCCGTCGCAACCGCATCCGCAGTTTGTTGCTGCTAAATCACTCATGTTAAATCTCCCTAAATTTTTGTTTACACTAAATAATATGGCATAGTGCCTGTCTTGTTTACAAATTTATCTAAATTATATAAATAATGTCGGTGGCAATTACAAAAGCATATATTATATTAAATTTAACAATAGAGGAAATATGAACAGAGTAATAAAAAAATTAGGAATAAATAATATTCACAATCGGGGGATAAGAGGAAAGGGAATTACAGTGGCTGTTTTAGACAGTGGAATAAGCAGGCATTTAGATTTTGATAACCGTATTATATATTTTAGGGATTTTGTAAAGGAAAGGCATGGTATATATGATGATGAGGGGCATGGAACTCATGTGTCGGGAATTATTGCAGGTTCCGGTAAAATGTCAAAGGGAAAAATAATGGGAGTTGCACCTGAAAGTGAAATTGTATCATTAAAAGTGTTAGACAACCGTGGAATGGGTAAAGAAGAGAATGTAATTACCGGACTGCACTGGATTATTGATAATGGTAAACGGTATGGAATCAGAGTGGTAAATTTATCCTTTGGAACATTAAGCAATGATGAAAGGGCAGGGAAAAGGCTTACAGATGAAGTTGAATTGTTATGGGATTTAGGTTATGTGGTGGTGGCTGCGGCAGGAAATAATGGCCCGGGGGCTAATTCTATTTCAACACCGGGGGATTGTAAAAAAATAATTACCGTGGGAGCAGATAATGATAATGTTAAGGTGTTTGTAAACGGAAAATATACTTATAATTATTCCGGAAGAGGACCTACTAAGCAGTGTATTATAAAACCTGATATTGTGGCACCGGCGAACAAAATCATAAGCTGTTCTAATTTATGGCAAAAAGGCTATTCTTATGTGGTAAAAAGCGGAACTTCCATGGCAACTCCTATTGTTACGGGAATCGTTGCTTTAATGTTAAATAAGAAGGATAAATTAACCAATGTGGAATGTAAAAAAATACTTAAAGAAAATGCCATAGATATGTCTATGGATAAAAACAGGCAGGGAGCAGGTCTGGTTAATGCAAATGCAATATTGAATATTCTCTAATGATGTAATAGAATTAGAGAGATAAAAAGATACAAAAAAGAGGGAGATTTCAAATGAAAGAAAATTTAAAAGAAAAAATGAAAAAAGTTGGGGCGGTTTTATTGGCTTCAACCATGTTAGTAGGAATGATACCTGTGGGGGCAGTACAGACTTCTGCTGCAACGGCAAAAAAGGCATATAACGTAGTGGTTAAGCCTAAGCTGTCATACGACATGGTTGATGGAATGTATGGCAACTCCATAATTGTGGGAAAAAGCAAAAATGATATGGATTTATGGGGATTGGTTGACAAGAATGGAAAAGTAATCATTCCGTGTTCTTATGTAAGTGCACAGGTTTTTAACGGAAAAGTAGTTTTACTATGTGATAAAAATTCACAGTGGAGCATAAGAAATTTAAATGGAAAACTTATTAAAAAACTTTCAAAAGAATACGATTATTCAGAAGAACAGAATGGACAAATTATTCTTGGATTTTATGATGGCACATATGATTTAATTGATTATAATGGAAAAATAACAAAAGAAAATCAGACAATAAATGAAGATTCATTGGGTTATAAGGGAAAGGAAAAATTCGATAATTTATGTTTACTTCAGGATAAGAAGCACTATTTGGGATGTAAATATTTAGATGGCTCTGAAGAAGACGGATATACCAGATTCTATTACAAAATGGTAGAGGCAGATGGAACTGTTGTTGCAGATATGGGAACAGGTTCTTATTGGGAGCAGATAAATAAAGATATTATACAGGTTGATACAATTTCAGAAAATGATGATAATATATCACAATATAAGACTTTATGGGTAAATATGGATGGAAAGATTGTAAGTGATGTAAATAATAGAGAATATTACAACAACGAAGTAAATAGTTCATCGTTGGAATTGTATAATAACAACGAGTATGTAAGATATAGTTTCCCATCATTAAGTGTTGAAAAGAAAATCACATTAGCAAATGGCAGTGAAACTATTTCTAAGGTATCATTGATAAATGAAAAAATATATTATAAGGCTAATAATCAGTGGTATTTTGTTGATAAAAATACAGGGAAAAGGCAGAAATCTTCAATTTCAGACAGCGTTGAAGAAATTCATAAAGTAAACGCTTCAACAATTATTACTTATCAACAGGGTAGGCTTACAGGAAATGTTACCATTATGGATTCTGGTGAGAAAATAAAGAAACAGTTTGATTATAATAGTGATTACGTTTATTGCACAGAAGACGGAAATAATGTAATAGTAAAATATAATAAAGAGAATGGTAATGAAGCAGCAGATATAATTAATACATATTCATTAACAAAAATATTGACAGGATACGAAGACGTTGATGTGTCAGATGCAGACTATTATTCAGCATACAAAAATGGAAAGCTATATTTAGTTTCAAAAGATGGAAAAAATACATCAGAAATTGGAGAGGGAGCATATTGTTATATTTATTCATATGATGAATACAAGGAGTTAAATCTGCTTAAAATAGATGTTTTTTCTAATAGAGGTGTATGGAAGAATACTTATTTATTTGACTATAATGGAAAGAAAGTTACTTCATTGCCGTATAATTCGTCTATTGTCCCGGTGGCATTTGAAAAAGATGCATTTTTGGTGAAGGTTTATAATAACGACTATCAGATTACATCTAGTTATGTAATTACGAAAAATGGTAAGAAAACTATTTCAGGAACAATGTGTTCTTATGAATCAGATAGTTTGGGAAAAATCAAAAAACTGGCAATTAGGGATAAAAATAAAAATTGGAAATTATACTGTGGAGAAGGTAAAAAAGCATATAGCTTTGGAAAACATGGTTATTTAGAATTTGATGGAAATATAGCATATGGTTATGAAATCAGAAATGGAAAAGATTGTAATTATGAAGTAATGTCTGCTACAGATGGAACTGTGATTTTTAAAAAAGGTCAAATTCAAAGTATCAGTAAGTCAACAAATAATTTAAATCCAGTGAAGATAGATGGGAAATGGGGCATTTATAAGTTTAATAAATGGACATCAGCAGACCAAAAGAGGATGAAGAATGTTCCTCCTGCAAAAACAACATTGCAAAAAGTAAAAGCAGGAAAGAAAAAAGCAACAGTTTCCTTTAAAAAGGTTAGTGATGCTGATGGATATTTGATACAGTATTCTTTAAAGAAAAACTTTAAGGGAGCTAAGAGTAAGTATGTTACAAAAACAAAAGCAACCCTTAGCAGATTAAAGGCTGATAAAAAGTATTTCTTTAGGGTAAAGTCTTACAAAAAAAACGGTAGTAAAAAAGTAACTGCAAAAAAATGGAGTAATGTTAAATCTGCAAAAATTAAGTAGATAAGTTATAATTGATGGTAATATTTACAAAGTGTCCCTGAAAAAGGGGCAATCTGTTTTTGAGAAAAG
This sequence comes from Eubacterium sp. CAG:161, assembly GCF_000432355.1. NCBI lineage: Bacteria > Bacillati > Bacillota > Clostridia > Eubacteriales > Eubacteriaceae > Eubacterium > Eubacterium sp. CAG:161. The sequence goes on along the minus strand of NZ_HF991872.1, from coordinate 79,598 downwards.
GTCATTTACCACTTTTTGGTTTACTTTCCTTTGGAATTTAGATATAATCTACAAGGATACTACAAAATCTTAGGAGGAAACAGAAATGGATAAAATTAAAATGACTACTCCCCTTGTTGAAATGGATGGGGACGAGATGACAAGAATTCTTTGGAAACTTATCAAAGACGAATTATTATTACCTTTTGTTGATTTAAAAACAGAGTATTATGATTTGGGACTTGATTACAGAAATAAAACTAATGATCAGGTTACTTTTGATTCAGCAGAAGCTACAAAGAAATACGGTGTAGCCGTAAAGTGTGCAACAATCACACCTAATGCTGCAAGAATGCCTGAATATAACTTAAAGGAAATGTGGAAAAGCCCTAATGGAACAATCAGGGCAATTCTTGATGGAACAGTATTTAGAGCACCTATTATTGTTAAGGGTATCGAGCCATATGTAAAAAATTGGACAAAGCCTATTACAATAGCAAGACATGCCTATGGTGATGTTTATAAGGGTGTTGAAATGAAAATTCCAGCAGCCGGAAAGACAGAACTTGTTTACACTAATGAAGCAGGAGAGGAAACAAGAGAATTAATTCACGAATTTGACGGACCGGGAATTATTCAGGGTATGCATAACATAAATAAATCAATAGAAAGTTTTGCAAGAAGCTGCTTTAATTTCGCTCTTGATACAAAACAGGATTTATGGTTTGCTACAAAGGACACTATTTCAAAGAAATATGACCATACATTTAAGGATATTTTTGCAGATATTTTTGAAAATGAATATAAGGAAAAATTTGATGAAGCAGGAATCGAGTATTTCTACACACTTATTGACGATGCAGTTGCCCGTGTAATGAGATCAGAAGGTGGATATATCTGGGCTTGTAAGAACTATGATGGTGATGTTATGTCAGATATGGTTGCTACAGCATTTGGTTCATTATCAATGATGACATCAGTGCTTGCTTCACCTAACGGATATTATGAATATGAAGCTGCTCATGGAACAGTACAGAGACATTACTATAAGTATTTAAAGGGAGAAGAAACATCAACTAACCCGATTGCAACTATTTTTGCATGGACAGGTGCTCTTAGAAAGAGAGGAGAACTTGATAATCTTACTGAACTTATGGCATTTGCAGATAAGCTTGAAAAGGCTTGTATTGATACAATTGAAAATGGAGAAATGACAGGAGATTTATATCTTATTTCAACATTGGAAAATAAGAAAAAACTTAATACGGAGGAATTTATATTAGCAATTCGTAAAACTTTAGAAGGGCTGATGTAATCTCAATATATAATATTAGAAGGAGATTAAGAGATGAAGAAAATTATGAAAGGGTTAGTATTAGTTGCTTCATTAGCTGTAATGATGTTTGCCATGTCATTTGCAGTATTGGCAGTTGATACTATTACACCAACCAAGTCAGTAACAGGTAGTGAAAAGAGTGCAACGAAAACTTATACTTTTACACAAAATGATAAGTTTCCGGGACAGAAAAGTGATCAGGGCTTAGTAATTCCGGTTAATATTTCAGAGCCGGGAGCTCTTGAGTTAAATATTAATGTTGTCAGACTGGATAAAAATATGACAGTAGAAATTTATACTGATGCTCAGTGCACTAACAGAATAACAGGTTTTTTCAAGTATCTTACAGTAGGTGAGGTTAATGCTAAAGGGTATGTTGCTTTAAGTAACAGGGGAACATATTACATTAGATTAGAATCATCAGTATATGATGACAGCGTGTATACTAACACAGTTAATATTTCCACTCGTTTATATTTAAGAGGAGAAAGAAATATTAAGTCAGGTCAGACAATTACTTACTACAGAAACAGTGGAAGTGATGAATACTTATTTAAATATAAGGCTGAAAAAACAGGAAAGGTTACAGTAAGTTTTTCCTACGAACATGGAAGTTATCTTACATTGTTAAACTCAAAGAAGAAGGCTTTGTCAGATGAAGAATGGGTATTATCAGGATATAACTTTAATAAGTTTACTTTCGCAGTAAAGAAGGGTGTTACTTATTACTTTAAAGTTAAGTCAAATGGCACCAGTGGTAATACGGCAGCCGGAAATGGTAACTTACATACAATTAATGTAAAGAACACAGCTGTTAAAGCAAAGGCAGGAAGCAGTAGAAAGAAAGCTGTTACTATTAAGTATAATAAGACAGCTAAGGGATTAATTACTGCCGGTGATAAATCTGCCAAGTGGTATAAGATAGCTCTCAAAAAGGGAAAGAAGCCTGCTTTTATACTTCAGGGAGATTTAACAGGAAGCGTTAAAATTCAGATTATAAATAAGAGTGGAAAAGTTATTTCAAGTAGCACATGGAGTGGATCAAAGTCACAATATAACTCATGGGGTAACTGGAAAAAAGGTACATATTATATTAAAGTGTCAAGAGCTAACTCATTATCAAGCGGATACTTTACTATAAAGAATAAACAGGCTAAGAAATAAATTTACACAATTTAGTTTAAAGACCTTCGGCAATGCCGGAGGTCTTTAGTATAAACAAAACTATTATCCAAATTAACAAAGAAATCAGGAGCAAAATAATGAGAGAGACATTAAAAAAGATGATATCATACTACAAGCCATATAAAGGAGTGTTTTTCACGGATATGTTTTTTGCAATTATGGCATCAGCAGTAGCACTTGTGATACCTTTGGTTGTAAGGTATGTTACATCAACTGTTATTTATATGGATAGGGATAAAGCAATGAAAACTCTTGTAATTATTGCCGTAGTAGTTACACTGCTTATATTGTTTCAATGCTATTGTAATTATTATATTTCAAATTACGGACATGTTATGGGAGCAAGAATTGAATATGATATGAGAGCAGAAATATTTGCACATTTTCAAAAGATGCCTTTTTCTTTTTATGATGACCAAAAGGTAGGACAGTTAATGTCCAGAATAACATCAGATTTATTTGAGATAACGGAGCTTTTGCATCATGGACCGGAAAATATAACTATTTCAGTAATAAAAATAATAGGTGCTCTCATTATTTTAATGAGTATAAACGTAAAACTTGCCTTTGCAGCCTTTGTGCTGATTCCTTTTATGATTATGTATGCATACTTTTTCAACAAAAGAATGAAAAGGGCATTTAGGGAAAATCGTGTAAAAATTGCTGCTATAAATGAACAGATAGAGGATAATCTATCAGGAATAAGAGTGGTTAAATCTTTTGCCAATGAAGATATAGAAAATGAAAAGTTTAAAGTGGGAAATGATGCATTTTTAGACGCAAAGAAAAACAGTTATCATTACATGGGCGGATACAATTCAGGACTTACAGCTTTTAATACAATGATAAACCTTATTGTAATTGTATCAGGTGGAATTATGATTACTAGAAATGCCGTAAGTATAACAGATTTACTGACCTTTTTACTTTATATTAACATTTTTACTGACCCGGTGAAAACATTAATTGATTTTACGGAACAGTTTCAAAACGGATATTCAGGATATGAGAGATTTCAGCAAATATTACAGTTAGAACCGGAAATCAGGGACAGGGAAGATGCTATAGAATTGAAAAATGTTAAAGGAAATATTTCTTTTGACAATGTTTCCTTTAGATATAATGATAATGCGCACAGAGTTTTAAAACATATTAATTTAGATATAAATGCAGGGGAATATGTAGCTTTAGTAGGTTCCTCCGGTGCGGGAAAATCAACCTTATGTAATCTTATACCAAGATTTTATGAAGTGTCTGACGGTAAAATTTCCGTTGACGGGCAGGATATCAGAAACATAAAACTTAACAGTTTGAGAAAAAACATAGGAATGGTACAGCAGGATGTGTATCTTTTTGCCGGAACTATATTTGACAATATAAAATATGGCAGACCTGATGCCACTAAGGAAGAAGTAATAGAGGCCGCAAAGGAGGCAAATGCCTACGACTTTATAATGTCTCTCCCAAAGGGATTTGATACGGATATTGGTCAAAGGGGAATAAAATTATCAGGAGGACAGAAGCAGCGTTTATCCATAGCAAGAGTATTCCTTAAAAATCCACCTATTTTGATTTTTGATGAGGCAACATCCGCATTAGATAACGAAAGTGAAAAAATCGTTCAGAAATCAATGGAAAAATTAGCCAAAAACCGTACAACTTTAGTTATTGCCCACAGACTTTCAACTATTAGAAATGCTAAAAAAATACTGGTTTTAACTGAAAATGGAATAGAGGAACAGGGAACCCATGAAGAATTAATGGAGAAACAGGGAATATATTATGATTTGTATAAACTCACAAAGCTTTAAAAGTGTAATTAAAAACTTTACACAAATATATGATATAATTTATATAGATTTTATAAAAACGTGGTAATATACAGTGTATTTGGGAAAGATAGTAATAAGATTTCGCTTAATGCACGGAATAAAAATAATGTATTAAGGAGGACTTATCAATGAAAATAGGTTTTTTAACAAGTGGAGGCGATTGTCAGGCATTAAATGCAGCAATGAGAGGTACGGCAAAGTACCTGTATGAAAAGGAAAGAAATAAAGTTGAGTTTTATGGTTTCCTAGACGGATATAAAGGTCTTATAAGGGGCAATTATAAAAAAATGAAGATTGACGACTTTGAAGATATTTTAAATTTAGGAGGTTCTGTTATTGGAAACTCCAGAACACCTTTTAAGCTGATTAATGAGCCGGACGAAGAAGGACGTGACAAGGTTAAGTCAATGATTGACACTTATAAGAAAACAGGTCTTGACTGTTTAGTGGTTGCAGGAGGAAACGGTTCCCACAAAACAGCAAATCTTTTATTTGAAAAGGGGTTAAATGTGGTTACACTTCCTAAAACTATTGACAATGACTTAGAGGGAATTGATGTAAGTTTTGGATTTCAGTCAGCTATTGATGTGGCAACAGATTATATTGACAAACTTCAGTCAACTGCAAAATCCCACGGAAGGGTGTTTGTGGTAGAAGTAATGGGACACAAAACAGGATGGCTTACGCTTCACGCAGGAATTGCTTCAAACTCAGATATTATATTAATACCTGAAATTCCTTACGATATTAATGCAGTAGTAAAAGATATTGAAGAAAAGGAAAAAAGAGGTAAGAAATATATAATTATTGCGGCAGCGGAAGGAATTATTTCAAAAGAAGAAAGCCTGCTTACAAAGAAAGAATTGAAGAAAAAACGTAAAGAGGGAGGAAACCTGATAGCAGCGGAAAGACTGGCAAGGGAACTTGAACCATATGTTGACAAAGAAATCAGAACTGCTTCAATAGGTCACATTCAAAGAGGTGGCAATCCATGTGCTTATGACAGAGTATTGGCTACAAGGCTGGGAGTTATGGCAGGAGAATTAATTGAAAATAAAAAATATGGTTATATGGCAACCTTTGTGGATAATAAAATATCAAGTGTTCCATTAAGTGATGTTGCCGGTAAAACTAAGATGGTTAATATTGATAATCAACTTGTGCTACAGGCAAAAAAATTAGGAATATGTTTAGGAGAATAGCCGGTGCAATAGTTTTGACTATAGGTAAGGCACTTAAGTTTAAGAAGGAAGAGAGGGTTATGGAAGAGAGAGTTTCACAGGAAATAAAAAAAGAGGAAAAAATGGAAGTTAAGGATAATAAGTACAATATGGCAAAAAGCAAAAAGCACGGCAATAAGCCAAAGTTCAAGAAGAAACCTTATTATGATAATAGGGAGTTATCCTGGCTTAAATTTAATAAACGTGTGTTAGAAGAAGCAGCTGACAAGAGGGTTCCTCTTTGTGAAAGGCTGTCCTTTGCCAATATTTTCATTAGTAATTTAGATGAGTTTTATATGGTAAGAGTGGGTTCAATTTATGATCAGATGCTTTTAGATAACACTATTAAGGAAAACAAGACACAAATGGTGGCAAGTGAACAGCTAGAGCATATTTTTAAACACACCAAAAATCTTCTTAAAATTAAAGACGATGTATATGAGGAATTAATGAAGGAAATTAAAACGCAGGGAGTTGAACTTATTAGTTTTAAGGAAATTTCAGATGAAGATGCCGCATACTTAGAGAAGTATTTTTACAGCACTGTTATGCCTCTTCTTTCACCACAGGTGGTGGGAAAGAAACAGCCGTTCCCGTTCCTTAATAACAGGGAAATATATGCTGTGGCTCTTCTTGGCTCAAAAAGTAATGAAAAGTTATGTATTGTGCCTTGCAGCAATGGAGTGTTTAACCGATTGGTACAGATTCCATCAAGCAAAAATAAATATATGTTGGTGGAAGAACTGATTCTTCATTTTATGCCGAAGATTTTTGAAAAATATACAGTTAAAAGTAAGTCTTTAATTAGAATTATAAGAAATGCTGATATTGACATAGATGATCAGCAGTTTGATGATGACGCACTGGATTACAGGGACTCCATGGAGGAACTTATAAAGGTAAGAAGGAGACTTTGCCCTGTAAAATTAGAGTATTCAAGGATGCTGGATGAAAAGGTTATTAAGTCACTGTGCAGGGAACTTGACTTAAGCATGGATCAGACGTTTTATTCAGAGTCTCCGTTAGAGCTTTCTTTTGTATCTAAAATACAGGATGTTTTAAGAAATAAAAAGGAATTATTCTTTAACAGAAGGGTTCCTCAGCTGTCAGCTAATATTGATGAATCCCGTCCGATGATTGCCCAGATAGAAGAGAAGGATATTTTGTTAAGCTATCCCTTTGAAAGCATTAATTCATTTTTGAGACTATTAAAGGAAGCAGCTTATGATAAAAGGGTTGTGTCCATAAAAATGACTTTGTATAGGGTAGCAAAGGATTCCAGAGTAGTGGAAACGCTGATTGAAGCTGCTGAAAATGGAAAAGAAGTAGTGGTAATGGTGGAACTTAGAGCGAGATTTGATGAGCAGAATAATATTGAATGGTCAAGACGAATGGAAGAGGCAGGTTGCCGTATTATATATGGAATTGACCATACAAAGGTACATTCAAAAATATGCCTTATTTCCTACAGCGAAGAGGGACACATAAAGCATGTAAGTCAGATTGGCACAGGTAATTACAACGAGAAAACTTCAAAGCTATATACAGATTTGTCTCTTATGACTTCAAATGAACAGATAGCCCAGGAGGTTTCTGAAACATTTAACAAAATTTGTATGGCTCAGGTTATGGAACAGACAAATCATCTCCTTGTGGCACCAAAATGTCTTCAGAATAAGGTTATTCAAATGATAGAAGATGAGATTAATCATGTAAAAAATGGTGGCGAAGGCTACATAGGACTTAAACTTAATTCATTAACTGACAAGAAGATAATGGAAAAGTTAGTTGAGGCATCCCAGGCAGGGGTTAAAATTGACATGGTTATTCGTGGAATATGTTGTCTTGTGGCAGGAGTTAAGGGATATACAGAAAATATCCGGGTAATTAGTATTGTGGGAAGATATTTAGAGCATTCCAGAATTTATATTTTCGGAACAAAGGACAGAGATAAAATTTTTATTTCTTCAGCGGACTTTATGACAAGAAATACTGTGAGAAGAGTAGAAGTGGCAGCACCGGTTTATGATGAAAATATAAAGAACAGGATTAGACATATTTTTGATATTATGTTAAAAGATAATATTAAGGCAAGGTATATGGACAATGAAGGTGTTTATCACAAAGTAGAAAATGATGATGAACCAATTAATTCCCAGGAGTTTTTCTTTCAGGAAGCCTATGACGCGTTAAAGAGATAAACATAAAAAAACGGTTGAATTTCAGAAATTATGATTTCAACCGTTTTTTATAACAAGATTATTTGATGATGGTACCGATGTTTTCCCTGATACCATCTTTGGCTTTACTTAAGTTAGTAATAATGGCTTTTCTGTCATTACCTGCTAAAACAAATGAAAGTGAAGCATCAATCTTAGGAAGTGATGTAACAGGATCAAAGTATCCAGCATCAATAAGCTCCTTAGCCTCATCTGTAGAAATGTTCTTTAATGTTTCAGTAGCACCCTCCTTTTCAATAGTCATATAATCATTAGATGTAAGAATCATGAGGGTAGAAGCATCAAGCATATCTGCAAGCTTTGCAGCTGTGTAATCCTTCTCTATAATTCCACTGGCACCTTTAAGACCTGTACGCTGCTGTAATACAGGAATACCGCCACCACCTGCAGCAATAACTAACTGATGGGCATCAACTAAAGCCTTAATGGCATCAATTTCATATATGTCAATTGGCTTTGGACTGGCAATTATTCTTCTGTAACCATCCTCGCCTTCTTCGTATTCTACATAATTTCCCTTTTTCTTTTCATTTTCAGCTTCTTCCTTTGTCATAAGACGTCCGATAACCTTTGAAGGAGCATTAAATGCACGGTCAAAAGGATCAACTCTGACCTGAGTAATAATGGTACTTACAGGTTTGTAAATTCCTCTTGATAAAAGTTCAGTTCTAATGGCATTTTGTAAGTCAAATCCTATGTATCCCTGACTCATGGCACCACATATAGACATAGGTGCAACAGTTCTGTCCGGGTCAAGTCTTGAATACTCAGTCATAGCTGTCTGAATCATTCCAACCTGAGGTCCGTTACTATGAGTAATAATAACTTCATATTTTTCTTCTACTAAGTCTGCAATAGCCTTAGCAGCTAATTTAACACGCTCCTGCTGCTTAGGAAATGACTCGCTAAAGGCATTTCTTCCAAGAGCGACTACAACTTTTCTATTCTCCATAATGATAGTCTCCTTAAATGTAAAATGATATATCTAGTATAGAATAAAACAGCCTAAAATACAATAAATAACCTTGATAAAATCAAATAATTAAAGCTGGTCTGACAACTCTTCCCACTGTAACATTAAATCATCAAGCTTCTTACTGATATCGTTTTGTTCCTTACTGATTTCGTTTAATTTAGCTGAATTGGTAGATACGGAAGGATCCTCAAGCATTTCATCTAATTCATTTAATCTGTCTTCATATTTTTTTATTTTCTCTTCAACTTTAGAAATGTCATTTTTCAATTTTCTAATCCTTGCGGCTTCAGCCTTCCTTTCTAAATAATCAAGTTTATTATCTGAAACAGTTTTTGCTTCCTTTTCCTTGACAATTTCCGGGGCGAAGGTAGCAGTAAGCTGTTCTTTTTTTTCTTCATAGTAATCGTAATTACCAAGGTAATTAATTAATTTAGTATGAGTTAGTTCCAAAATACGGCTTGCAGTACGGTTAATAAAATAACGGTCATGGGACACATAAAATACTGTACCGGTGTAGCTGTTTATGGCATTTTCCAAAATCTCCTTTGAAGTCATATCCAGGTGGTTGGTAGGTTCATCCAAAATAATTAAGTTAGCCTCTGAAAGCATAAGCTTTGCCAGAGATAAACGACCTTTTTCGCCACCGCTTAAATCGGAAACTAATTTAAAAACGTCATCACCCGTAAACATAAATGCAGCTAAGGTGTTTCTGATTTTGGTATTAGTCATATCAGGATAGGCATCTGCAATTTCCTCAAACAGTGTATTGCTGTCAGTAAGGTTATGCTGTTCCTGGTCATAATAACCGATATGCACGTTAGTACCTAACTTTACCATACCGCTATCGGCAGAAATAATATTATTGATGATTTTTAATATAGTAGTTTTACCTGTACCGTTATCACCAATTAAGGCAACATGCTCGCCACGTTTGATTTCAAAATTAATATCCTTAAAAAGCAGTGTGTTGTAAGACTTAGAAAGGTTTTGAACAGTTAAAACGTCATTTCCACTTACACAGTCAGGTTCAAGGGTAATATTCATGGCAGCATTTAATTCTTCGGGCTTATCCACTAATTCAATTTTATCTAAAGCCTTCTCACGGCTTTCAGCACGTTTGTAAAACTTTTCCTGTTTATAAGAGCGAAGTTTGGCAATAACTTCTTCCTGATGTTTAATTTCACTTTGCTGTTTAAGGTAAAGATTAAGCTGCACCTCTCTAAGCTGTTTTTTCTTTTCAGCAAAGGCGGAGTAATTGCCATCATAAATATGACACTTATGATTTTCAATTTCAATGACCTTAGTTACGATTCTGTCAAGAAAATATCTGTCATGGGCTATAATAAGTACCGCACCTTTATAGTTTAAAAGATAATTTTCCAGCCATTTAATGGAATTTAAATCCAAATGGTTAGTAGGTTCGTCTAACATTATAATGTCAGGCTTTCCTAAAAGGAGTTTACAAAGGGCAACTCTGGTTTTCTGTCCTCCGGATAATTTCCCCACTTCTTTATTAAAATCATCAGAAGTAAATCCTAAACCTTTAATGACACCTTCAATTTCGCTTTTGTATGAATAACCATCTAACATTTGAAAGCGATGTTCAAGATTAGTATAGTCTTCAATAAGTTTTTGAAGGGCAGAACCTGACAGGTTAGCCATCTCCCTTTCATATCCCATAAGGCGCTGTTCCATGTTAATTATGTCCTGCTTAACGGATTTTACTTCTTCATATATGGAATTAGTGGAGCTTAAATCCTGATACTGGGCAAGATAACCGATGGTTTTATCCTTGCCAATGGTAACATTTCCATTATCAGCGCTAAGTTCCCCTATTAGAATTTTCATTATGGTTGACTTGCCGGCACCGTTATTTCCCACAATGGCTGCTTTTTCATTATCATTAATAAAGAAAGAGCAGTCATCTAAAATAGTGTCAACACCATAAGATTTTGATATATGATTACATGATAATATCATTTGTTTTCTCCTGTAAAAGTAAATTTTCCTGGAAAACAGTTTACCATAAATAAGCATATTTTTAAACTATATGTTTATAAATCCCATCAACTTTAATATAGGCTGAAATTATGAGAAAATCCCAAAAATAAAAGAATGATAAATATTTGACAATGTTTCCCTATGTACTTATAATTAAACATTAGAGAAAAAAGAATGAGGAGTTAGCATGAATAAAATATCAAAAGCAGTTGTTTCAAGGCTGCCTCGTTATTATAGATATTTAGATGAACTAAGACAGGAAAATATTGAGCGTATATCTTCAAAAGAGTTAAGTAAAAGAATGAATGTTACAGCATCCCAGATAAGACAGGATTTAAACAATTTTGGCGGATTCGGACAGCAGGGATACGGCTATAATGTTCAGTATTTATATGAAGAAATCGGAAAGCTTTTAGGACTTAACGTAACACATAAAATGGTTATTGTAGGTGCAGGAAATTTAGGTCAGGCAATTGCCAATTATGGCAATTTCAGAAACAGGGGATTTGAGATTACTGCGTTATTTGATAAGAATCCTGAACTGATAGGTAAAGACACAGCAGGCGGTAAGGTTTTGGACATTAAATACTTATACGATTATGTTAAGGAAAATAATGTGGAAATTGTGGCACTTACATTACCTAAGGAACCGGCACAGAAAATAGCTGAGAAACTGGTAGAGTGTGGCATAAAGGCATTTTGGAATTTTGCCCATACGGATTTAGGAGTTTCGGGAGACATTATTGTTGAAAATGTCCATCTGTCAGAGAGCCTTATGAAGCTTACATATAGAATTTCAGAAAAAAACAATAGTTTAAACAAATAGGAGCATACTCATGGAGAATATCGTTAAAGGCACGGATATGAAGAAAATAGACAGCTATACGATAAATGAGATTGGAATACCATCATTGGTTTTGATGGAAAGAGCAGCAAAAAGTGTAGCTGATTTAATTGACAAAAATGAAAGAAAACAAAAAAATAATATAACAATACAGGTTATTGCAGGCATTGGTAACAATGGGGCAGATGGTGTTGCTATAGGCAGGATGTTGTATCTTTTAGGATATAACATCTGTATTTTTGTTATAGGAGATAAGGAAAAGGCAACAGAGGAATTTAAAACCCAGTTAAGTATTGTGGAAAAAATAGGAGTTCCTGTGGTATCTAGTGTTATAGATGCCGATGTGGTAGTTGATGCTTTATTTGGAATAGGTTTATCAAGGGACATTACAGGTACATACGAACAGCTTATTTCGGAAATAAATAAAATGAAAAATATTATTTATGCCGTTGATATTCCATCAGGAATTAACGGAGATACCGGTGAAGTTATGGGATGTGCCATAAAAGCCAATTATACTGTAACTTTCGGTTGTCACAAAATAGGCACGGTATTATATCCGGGAGCTGATTACTGCGGACAGGTAGAGGTGTCAGACATTGGTTATCCGGTACAGTCTTACAATGAGGCTTCGGAAATATTAGAATATGCCGGTGTGGATGATTTGAAAATGATTCCAAAGAGAGCTAATTATTCTAATAAAGGAACATTTGGAAAAATCCTGATAGTGGCAGGCAGCAGGGATATTTCAGGAGCCGCTGTTTTGTGTGCTAAGGCTGCCTTTAGGGCAGGAGCAGGACTTGTAAGAATTTTTACCCACGAAAATAACAGGGATATTATTGCAAAATTAATTCCTGAGGCTATGATTAATACATACAACACAGAAAAATTTGACAAAAAAGCCTTTGAAGCATGTTTAAACTGGTGTGACGTTGTGGCTGTGGGGCCGGGAATAGGAATAGGAACCATACAGCAGATGATTGTGGAGCAGGTAATTGAGTCAAAAATCCCGGCAGTTATTGATGCTGACGGAATAAACAATATTGCTGCAGATGAAAGGGTTAAAAAGAACTTTCATAAGAAATTAATTTTAACTCCTCATTTAGGAGAAATGAGCAGACTTATAAATAAACCTGTTAAGGAAATTGCAGAAAACCTTATTTATTATGCCAAAGAGCTTAATTACAGGTACGGTGCCAATGTGGTTTTAAAGGATGCAAGAACCGTTATTGCAACTGACGGACAGATTTACATTAATCTTTCGGGAAATAATGGAATGGCAACGGCAGGAAGTGGTGATGCCCTTACAGGTATAATATCAGCCCTTATAGGTATAGGCTGTGATTTTGAAAAGGCAGCGGTAATGGGACCTTACGTTCACGGATTAGCAGGTGATATGGCAGCCCATAAAGTATCAAAAACAGGTCTTATGGCTACAGATATTATTGAAGAAATAAAAAGTGTAATTACAGATTAACAGGAAGTGAAATTATGGAAATTGACAAGTATTTTAGAGGTTATGCAACAGTTGACTTAGATATGATTCATAAAAATGTAGAGATTATGAAGGAAAGATTAAATGAAAATACAGGAATAGTTGCAGTAATAAAAACAGATGGTTACGGACATGGGGCAGTACCTATTGCTAAGGATTTAGATGATATATGTTACGGATATGCCGTAGCTACGGCTTACGAGGGCCATAACCTTAGAAGACATGGCATAGATAAGCCAATTTTTATACTGGGATATACCCAGGAATGTACTTACGATATGGTGATAGAAGAAGATATGTTACCTCCCGTGTTTACATTGGATATGGCAAAGGTTATGTCACAACATGCAGTTAATCTTAACAAAGTATTAAAAATAAATATTGCTGTAGATACAGGTATGAGCAGAATAGGATACATACCGTCTAATGAAGCTGCAGAGGAAATTGTGGAAATCAGTAAGCTGCCAAATATAAAAATTGAGTCAATATTTACCCATTTTGCCAAGGCGGATTATAAAGACAAATCCTTTGCAGATAAGCAGTTTGAAGAATTTTTAAACTTTGTTAATCTGGTGGAAGAAAAAGGGGTTAAAATTCCTATACATCAGTGTGCTAACAGTGCGGCAATGATGGAAATGAAAAAAACATCCCTTAGTCTGTCAAGAGCCGGAATTTCAATGTATGGCTTGTATCCATCAGATGAAATGGATAAGGACAATATGAAATTGTATCCTGCCATGGCAATTTACAGCCACGTTGTTTACGTTAAAAATATCGAAAAAGGACGGGGAATAAGCTATGGTCAGACCTATATTGCAAAGGATGACATGAAAATAGCTACTATTCCTTTAGGATACGGAGACGGATATCCACGTAATTTAAGCAATAAAGGCTATGTTCTTATTAATGGAAAACGCGCTAATATTGTAGGGCGCGTGTGCATGGATCAGTTTATGGTAGATGTTACGGGAATGGACGTAAAAGTAGGAGATTTGGTTACATTAGCAGGAACTGATGGAAGCGAGGAAATCAAAATAGATGATTTAGCGGAACTTGCAGGAACTTTTAATTATGAATTTGTATGTGATTTAGGTAAAAGGGTTCCAAGGGTGTATTTAAAAAACGGTAAGGTAATTGGCACGAAAGACTACTTCACAGATGATTATGAAATAGATTTGTAAGGCCGGGGATTAAATTTAAAATAATCTTTTGAATACACATTCCAAAATGTGGAATACTATAACTAGTAAGACATTAGATGATTTGGAGTGTGAAAAAATGGTAATAAGAAGAGGGGATATTTTCTATGCCGACCTAAGACCGGTAATCGGGTCTGAACAGGGAGGAGTCAGACCTGTTTTAATAATTCAAAATGACACCGGAAACAGGCATAGTCCCACGGTGATTGTGGCAG
>NZ_HF991872.1:44019-65054 GCF_000432355.1 Eubacterium sp. CAG:161 | reverse complement strand
AGCCATAACTTCCCGTATGACGAAGGCAAAACTGCCTACCCATGTAAAAATAAATAAAGAAAACTGTGACATTGTAAAGGATTCGGTTATACTTCTTGAACAATTGAGAACTATTGATAAGAAAAGGTTAAAGGATAAGGTGTGCCATCTGGACAATGAAATATTAAAAACAGTGGATTCCGCTTTGCTAATTAGTTTAGAGCTTGATACATAAACAAAAGCGGCATAGGGAAAGTTGACTATTAATTTAGAAAATGTTAAAATTTCTATTGAATTATGCGAATAGATTAAAATAAATAAAAAATTACGGAAGAGAGGGTAATTATGTCAGGACATTCAAAATTTGCCAATATTAAGCATAAAAAAGAAAAAAATGATGCTGCAAAGGGCAAGATGTTTACAATTATAGGAAAGGAAATTGCGGTAGCCGTAAAAGAAGGTGGAGCAGATCCTAATAATAATAGCAAGTTAAGAGATGTTATAGCAAAGGCAAAGGCCAACAACATGCCTAATGATACCATTGAAAGAGGTATTAAGAAGGCTGCCGGTAATGCAGCTGCAATTAACTACGAAACAGTGAGATACGAGGGATATGGACCAAATGGTATTGCCATTATTGTCGATGCTCTTACAGACAACAGAAACAGAACAGCTGCAAACGTAAGAAACTGCTTTACAAAGGGTGGCGGAAATGTTGGAGCACAGGGCTGTGTATCATATATGTTTGATGAAAAAGGTCAGATTATCATTGATAAGGAAGAATGCGACATGGATCCTGATGAACTTATGATGATATCAGTTGATGCAGGAGCAGAAGATTTTGCAGACGAAGAGGATAGCTATGAAATCATTACTTCACCTGAGGAATTTAGCAATGTAAGAGAAGCATTGGAAAAAGAAGGAATTAAAATGGCAGAGGCAGAAGTAACAATGATTCCACAGAATTATGTAGAATTATCAGATGAAGACGCCATTAAGAAGATGAATATTATTATTGACAGACTTGATGAAGATGAAGATGTTCAGCAGGTTTATCATAACTGGGACGAATAATTTTAATAGGATAAGGGATGAATACAGTACTTTTTGATTTAGACGGAACATTGCTTCCAATGGATATGAAGGAATTTACAGATACATATATTTTGCTGTTAAAGAACAGACTTGAAACAGCAGGCTATGATGCTAAAAAGATTATTGCGGCATTATGGGTGGGTGAGAAGGCCGTGGTACAAAATGACGGTCTTATTACTAATGAGGAATGTTTCTGGAAAGCATTTGAAAACTTTATGACAGATGGTAATGGAAAAATGGAGTCTAAAGTTAAAAGAAAACTGGAGAAGGAAATTATTAAGTTCTATAAGGATGATTTCGCTGTGGCAAGATATGTTACCCACCCTATAGATACAGTGGCAGAGTGTATAGACATACTAAAGGAAAAAGGATATCAGTTGGTAGTGGCAACAAATCCTGTTTTTCCGGAAATTGCCGTATATGAAAGATTAGGCTGGGCAGGTCTTAATCCGGAGGATTTTTCTTACATAACTACATATGAAAATTCATGTTTTGCAAAGCCCAATATTGAGTATTATAAGTTTCTGTTAAAAATGTTAGACAAGGATTCAGAGGACTGCATAATGGTTGGCAATGATGTACATGAAGACATGGTTGCAAGAAATATTGGAATAGATGTGTTTCTAATTGAAGGATATGTGGAAAATCAGTTTAATGAAGATACATTTGATATTAAAAAAGGAAATTGGAATTTATTTAAAGAATATATTTCCAATCTTCCAAATCTTAATTAAAGAGATAAAAGAAAAGGAGTTACATCGTAGCTCCTTTTTCTTTGCAAATATTTAATTAATCTTCATTATTTTCATAAAGCTTCTGATATATCTGCTCCGTATATTCATATATAAGGGCTTCGTCGGCGTTTTCAAATTGGTACATTAATAAATCCCTGATTTTATCTGCACGGTTAAAATAAAGTAATTCCATAGGCTGGGTAGCATCAAGATCTTCATCAATATCCTCAGCATGAATATTTTCATCTGCCCACGAAAGAAGCTCTTCAATAAGCTTATCTTCAGCATCAGCTTCTATTCTGACCTGCTTTGCATGCATAAATGAAACAATCCCTGCAATTATAAAAATAATGAAAACCCCACCCATAACTGAATTAAACAGCCATGATGTTTCTGAACTGATAGGAAGGGGAATAATCTTCATCCAAACTAAAATCATAAAAATAATTCCCACAATACCTACTAATATCAAAGTATATGAAGATGACATAATATCATCATATTTGTCAGATAAGCGAACAAAGGAATGAACCTTATTTTCTGAAAAATCTGATAATTCTTCGTTGAAGTCAGTGGAAGCTTCAGGAATATCATCCACAGGCTGATTATCAACAGAAATTTTATCTTCAATGTTGCTTTTTTCCATAATCAATATCTCTCCTTGTAAAATAATTAATTTAATTATATAACAAGTAAGATATTATAACAAGTAAATGAATTACAAAAATAAAAATATAAAATTGACTTTAATATTTTATTATGATATAGTTCTCTTGTTTAATTAATTAAAGTGTTAATGAATTATAACATTAAAAAGGAGAATACAATGAAAAAAAGAATTGCTTTATTACTTTCAGTTGCAATGTGTGCAACATTATGTTTGTCAGGTTGCGGAAGCAGCGAAAAGAAAACAGGTGACAAGAAGGATACTTCAAGTATGGTATATGCAGTAGAACAGGGCTCAGCCGGTGAAGAAGCTGCTAAGTCAAAGGGATGGAGCACAAACCCTGTACAGTCACAGGCAAAGGCTTTAATGGAAGTAAATTCAGGAACATCTGATGCTGCCATTATTGATTTACTTATGGCAGGTGCTATGATTGGTGAAGGAACAAGTTATCCTGACCTTAAATACACAGATAAGCTTACTACAGAAGAATATGGTGTAGGATGCAGAAAGGGTTCAGATCTTGCAGCATACATTAATAATTTCTTCAGTGAAATATATGCTTCAGGAGAAATGAAGACCATAGCTGATACATATAAGGTAAGTGATACCTTAGTAGAGCAGGCTAAAGCAGGTGAATATGTTGAAGGCGATGATGTTAAGTACATTAAAGATAAAGGAACATTAGTTGTTGGTATTACAGAATTTGAACCAATGGATTACAAAGATGAAGACGGAAACTGGATTGGCTTTGATGCAGATTTAGCAAAGAAACTTGCTGAAAAGTTGGGTGTTAAGATTAAATTTGTAGTAATTAACTGGGATACAAAAACAATGGAACTTGATTCAAAGAAAATTGACGTTGTTTGGAATGGTATGACATTGACAAATGAAGTTAAAAATTCTATGGAATGTACAAATGCTTACTGCAATAATGCACAGGTAGTTGTAGTTTCATCAAAATAAAGGTATAATAAAATTTAGAAAAATTATTTTAAGGCAGAGGGTTGTTTGCTCTCTGCCTTAAAACGGTAAAAGGATTAAGGAGAAACTTTATGTTTTTAAGCGTTACGGAAGAGTTACTTAGCGGACTTGGAATATCAGTAGAAATATTTATATTAACGTTAATATTTTCATTGCCACTGGGACTTATTATTGCCTTTGGCTCAATGAGCAGATTTAAACCTTTAAAATATCTTGTTGACGTGTTTGTATGGATTATCCGTGGAACCCCTCTTATGCTTCAGATTATTATAATATTCTATGGCCCGGGATTAATAGGATATTATGTGTGGACAGGGGATTCATGGAGCAGGGTTATTGCAACAGTAGTTGCCTTTACCATTAATTACGCCTGCTATTTTTCAGTTATATTCAGAGGTGGTATAGAAGGCGTTCCCGCAGGACAAAGGGAGGCAGGACAGGTTCTAGGAATGACTAAATTCCAAATATTCTTTAAAATCACATTACTTCAGATGATTAAGAGAATAGTGCCACCAATGTCAAATGAAATAATTACATTGGTTAAGGATACATCTTTAGCAAGAATTATATCTGTACAGGAATTAACGGTAATGGGGGAAAACTTTATGAAATCAGAGGGTATTATATGGCCACTGTTCTACACAGGGGTATTTTATCTGATATTCGTAGGTATTCTTACCATTTTGTTTAATTACATAGAAAAGAAATTAGATTATTTTAAATAAGGAGGTGTATTGAAATGGCAATGTTAGAAGTTAAAAATATAGAGAAACATTTCGGTAGCACCGATGTTTTAAAAAATATAAGTTTTGATTTAGAGGAAGGACAGACTTTGGCAATTATAGGTTCTTCAGGCTCAGGTAAGACAACTCTTTTAAGATGTCTTAATTTTCTTGAAATACCAAACGGTGGGACCATTGCAGTAAATGATGAAATTTTGTTTGATGCAAGTCAGATAAAAAGTAAAAAAGATAAGGATTTAAGAGACAAAAGACTTCATTTTGGAATGGTATTTCAGTCTTTTAATCTTTTTCCACAGTATACAGCATTGGAAAATGTTACATTAGCAGAAAAAATGCTGGCAAAGGATTTGCCTGACTTTAAGCAGAATAAAAAAGAAATTTATAACAAAATAGAAGAACATGGAAAAGAATTGTTGGCAAGAATGGGATTAGCAGACAGGGTTAATCATTATCCACACCAGCTTTCGGGAGGACAGCAACAGCGTGTAGCCATTGCCAGGGCTTTGGCACTTAAACCGGATATTCTTTGTTTTGACGAGCCTACATCGGCACTTGATCCTGAACTTACGGGAGAAGTGCTTAAGGTTATAAAATCCCTGGCTGAAGAGAAGACAACAATGGTTATTGTTACCCATGAAATGGCTTTTGCCAGAGATGTGGCAGATACTGTTATATTTATGGATGGTGGAGTGATTGTGGAGCAGGGTGATGCAAAGCAGGTAATTGAAAATCCACAGGAAGAGAGAACAAGACAGTTCTTATCAAGATTTAGTCAAAACTAGCAGGAGTTTATATGAAAATAATAATATTAACTGTTGGTAAAATTAAGGAAAAATTTTATACAGAGGCAGTGAATGAATATTTAAAGCGGCTTTCCAGATACTGCAAGGCAGAGGTGGTACAGGTGGCGGATGAAAAAACAGTGGAAAACTGTTCAGAAACAGAGGCTGATATGGTAAAAGAAAAAGAAGGAAACCGGATATTAGCTAAAATACCTGATGACGCCTATGTTATAACCTTGGAAATTAATGGAAAGCAGTTAGATTCTCTTGAACTGGCAGACAAAATTAACAGGTTAGGAATTAATGGGAAAAGTCATATAGTATTTGTTATTGGTGGGTCTTTGGGATTACACAAAAAAGTTTCAGACAGGTCTGATTACAAACTTAGTTTTTCTAAAATGACATTTCCTCATCAACTTATGAGGGTTATTTTACTGGAACAGATATATAGAAGTTACAGAATAATAAATAATCAGCCATATCATAAATAAAAAAAGCACGAAAGTGCTTTTTTTATTGCAGTAATGTTTCAAAAAACTAAAATAAAAGACTTAACAGGACACATATATGTCTTAATGATGTGCTATAATCTAAGATAATATAGCATAAAGGAGTGTTAAAATGTCAAAATCCATTCATAAGAAATACAGAGTTTTGGATATATTTATGAGATTAGTTTGTGGTGAATACGTTTCCGTAAAGAAATTATCCATGGAGTATCAGGTATCAACTAAAAGTATAACAAGGGATATTAATGAACTAAAGAATTTTTTATGCGACAATGAAGGAAGGTCTTTTGGGTGTGAAATAATGTATTCATATCAGGAAAGAGCGTATTATTTAGAAATGGATAACTTTCTTTTAAACAAAGAATTGTTAGCCGTAATAAAGGTACTTATTGCCAGCCGTTGTTTTAATGAAAATCAAATGAAGCTTATTATAAATAAAATGGAAACATTTATGTCGGCTAAAGATAAGAAAATGACCAATGAGCTTACGTCTAAAGAGTTATATCATTACATACCGGTACAATCAGACTGTGATAATGTGTTAGATAATGTATGGGGAATTTCAAACTGTATAAGGGAACAGAAGGAGATTACCATTGAATACTATAAAATGGATAGAAGTAAAATAACAAGAAAGGTAAAACCGTTGGCTATTGTATTTAGCGAGTATTATTTTTATCTTATTGCTGCACACGGTGCAAATGGCTTAGAAGTTAACAGATTTTACAGAATGGACAGAATAGTCAGTTACATAAAGCACCGAACAGGTTTTCATATTGAATATAATGAAAGATTTGATGAAGGGGAGCTTAAAAACAAGATTCAATATATGTGGCCGGGACAGGGAATAAAGAGGTACGTTAAATTTGAATTTACCGGGCCATCAGTTCAGGCAGTATTAGATAAAATACCTGAATCTGAAATTGTAAAATGTGAGAATGGAAAATATACAATAAGTGCTAATGTTTATGGAGACGGAATAAAGATGTTTCTTCTTAGTCAGGGGGCATGGGTTAAAGTGCTAGAGCCGGAGGCATTTGCGCAGGAAATGAAAGCAGAAATTACCGCAATGGGTAACAATTATGATTAATATTCTTCAATATTTACTAAATTTAATTTTTTTAATTGAAATAATGACTATTATCAGATATAATTGTAAAGGCAAATTTTTATGCATTAGATAAAATATATTTAATAAGGAGAACAAAAAAATGAAAAAGATTATTTCATTAGTAATGGTACTTGTTATGGCAACTGCTGTTTTCAGCGCATGTGGAAGCAAGTCATCAGATTCAAAAAGTGGCGGGGACGGAAAGCAGGTTCTTTCAATGGCAACTAACGCAGAGTTTCCACCATATGAGTATGTTGAAGGTGAAGATGTAGTTGGTATCGATGTTGATATTGCTCAGGCAATTGCAGATAAGTTAGGCATGGAATTAAAGGTTGATAATATGAACTTTGATTCAATTATTCCGGCTATTACATCAGGAAAAGATGCTATAGGTGCTGCCGGAATGACAGTAACAGATGAAAGAAAGAAAAATGTAGATTTTACAGATTCATATGCTACAGGTGTTCAGGTTGTTATTGTAAGAGAAGATTCAAAAATTACAGATGTTAAGGACTTAACAACTAAGGGTGCTGATAACACAATCGGTGTTCAGCTTGGTACAACAGGTGATATTTACTGTACATCAGATATTCAGGACAAGGGATTTGGTAAGGTTCAGCAGTTTAACAAAGGTGCTGATGCAGTTCAGGCTTTAGTTAGTGGAAAGATTGATTGTGTAGTAATTGATAATCAGCCTGCAAAGGAATTTGTAAAGGCTAATAAGGGTCTTAAGATTCTTGATACAGAATATGTAACAGAAGATTACGCAATTGCTGTTGCAAAAGATAATACAGAATTAAAAGATAAAATAAATGGCGCACTTAATGAATTAAAGGCTGAAGGTACTATCCAGAAGATTCTTGATAAGTATATCAAAGCAAAATAATTATAAAAAATTCGGCTGCCTGTAGCAGGGCAGCCTTTTTAAGATAAGAGGTTACAATGCAGATATTATTTAATGGTATGTGGAATATTAAATGGTTAAGTTCACTTAGTATAGCAGATATAAAGGAACAGTTTGATACCTGCTTCTTTTCAAAAAATTATTGGAAGTTATATTTAACCGGATTAGAAAACACACTTATAATTACTTTTTTCGCATTACTGTTAGGTGTGGCAATAGGAGCGTTAATTGCCATAGTAAGGACAACTTATACCAGACAGTATGACGAAATGAGGATGGGATTTGGAAAGATTATTTTAGCAATATTTAATTTTATATGTAAAGTTTATCTTACAGTTATAAGAGGAACGCCGGTTGTTGTTCAGATTCTTATAATTTACTTTATTGTATTCCAAAGCTCCAATGCTCAGATTCCAATTGCTGCTTTGGCATTTGGTATTAACTCAGGTGCCTATGTGGCAGAAATTTTCAGAAGTGGAATTATGTCTATTGATATTGGACAAAACGAAGCAGGACGAAGCCTTGGTTTCAATTATGCCCAGACAATGATTTATATTATTGTTCCACAGGCATTTAAGAATGTTATTCCAACTCTTGGAAATGAGTTTATTGTATTATTGAAGGAAACTGCTGTGTGTGGTTATATAGGTCTTATGGATCTTACAAGAGCAGGTGACTCGGTAAGAGCGGCTACTTATAATCCGTATTTCCCACTTATTTTCATTGCCGTTATTTATCTGGTTATGGTAATGTTCTTTACATGGCTTTTAGGAAAGCTGGAAAGGAGGCTGAGAAATGCAGAACGATAGTTTTAAGCCTCTGATTAAGGCAGAAAACATAAAGAAATATTATAAAAATGGTGAAATCAAGGCTTTAGATGACGTAAGTCTTGAAATAAAAAAAGGAGAAGTGGTAGTTATAATAGGACCGTCAGGTTCAGGAAAATCTACTATGCTTCGTACTTTAAATTTACTTGAAATACCAACTGAAGGAAAAATTACATACGATGGTGAGGATATTACAGATAGCAAAACTAATATTAACAATTATCGTATGAAAGTAGGAATGGTATTCCAGCATTTTAATTTATTCCCTCATATGAGTGTTTTAAAGAATATGACTATTGCACCTACTAAGCTTCTTAAAAAGGACAAAGAGGAAGCAAAAAATACTGCAATGGAGCTTTTGAAAAGAGTTAATCTTGAAAACAGAGCTGAAGCTTATCCTTCGCAGTTATCAGGTGGTCAGAAGCAGCGTGTGGCTATAGCCAGAGCGTTGTGTATGGAGCCTGAGGTTATGTTGTTTGATGAACCTACATCAGCCCTTGACCCTGAAATGGTAGGAGAAGTTCTTAATGTTATGAAGGATTTGGCAAGACAGGGAATGACAATGGTGGTTGTTACTCACGAAATGGGTTTTGCCAGAGAAGTTGCATCAAGAGTGATTTTTATGGATGAAGGCAAAATCATTGAGGAGGGAACTCCGGAAATGGTATTTGAACATCCAAGAAGTGAAAGAACACAATCTTTCCTGTCAAAGGTAATATAAAACCCAATAAAAAATAGAGCATCAATTTTGGAATGCTCTATTTTTTATTGCCTAAACTATAATTTAATTATTGTCTCTATATGGACCATAATACATTACACCTTTTTTAAGGGTCTTGCCTTTAATGGCATATAACTCACTTACAGTTACTAATTCATAGCCCTGTTTTCTAAGAGATGGTAAGGCTTTAATAAATCCCTGAACAGTTGTCTGATGAATGTCGTGTAACAATACTATCTGTCCGTCTGATGCAAAATTGAGTACGGTTCTCTTAACATATGAGGCATTTTTGTATTTCCAGTCTTCAGTATCCACAGACCAGTAAATCATTGGAACACCTGCATGTTTGCTTACTGTAGCATTATAGTTTCCATATGGCGGACGAAGTAAACTAGGTTCAACACCAATAACATCTTTTACGGCTTTTTTAGTGTTATTAATTTCGCTAATAACTTCTTTTTTAGGAATAGCTTTTAAATTCTTATGACTGTATGTGTGACTTCCAATTTCCATTCCCAAGTTGTATTCCCGTTTTAACTGACTGCTATATGCTGCGGCACGGTTTCCAAGAACAAAGAATGTGGCTTTGCTATGATACTTTTCTAAGGCATCAAGAAGAGTATTGGTATATTCTCCCGGACCATCGTCAAAGGTAATGGCAATATATTTGGTATTTTGAACAAATACTTTGCATTTAACACTCTTGTTAGTGTATTTAGAAGTAGCTTTTATATATGCTGTACCATTAGACTTTCCTGTTACCTTACCATTTTTGTTTACAGTGGCAACCTTATTATTTGAACTTCTCCAGATAAGTTCCTCGTGAGCATACTTTTTCTTCTTTTTGTCACCGTATGTAATAATTGGTTTGAGTACACGCTTATCCTTTTTGTTAAGACGCATCTGGTCTTTGTCAAACTTAATGGTCTTTACAGGGTTATATGGATTCCTTACTGTGATTTTACAGCGAACCTTAACATTTCCGCTTTGACTACTGCATATTATATATGTTTTGCCTGCTTTAACAGCTACCACTTTGCCGTTTTTGGAAATAGTGGCAACAGACTTATTTTTGCTGCTCCAGACGTAATCCTCGTTAGTATCAAAAGAATCCCCATCATATGTTACCTTGGCTTTTAATACACTTTTCTTTCCTTTAGTAAGAGTTAAAGAAGAGTGATTAAGAGTGATTTTTTTAATAAGATTAATTTCCGGTGTAGTAGAAGTTTCTACAACATCAGAAGCAGTAGTTTCTATAGTGGAGGAAGACTCCACGGCATGAGACGGCTTGGAATTGGCAAAGGCAATGCTAAATCCCAAGGCAGTAACCAAAACAACTGCTAATGCAGAAATTACTATCTTACGTGAATTTGATTTTTTCTTCATAAGTATTCCCTCTTTCTTTTGTTTTGTTAATTTAATTCTACAGTACAAAAATTTAAAAGTAAATAGAATAATAAATTTAATTAATCATATATTTTCATGAGGAGAATAAAAATGAGAGAGCTATATGAGTATTTTAATTTAAAAATTAAGGAAAAAGTGAAGAGGTGCCCGGAATATAACAAAATAACGGAGATTAGAATGAGAGTAAACAGCCCTTTGATTATAAATAAGGTAAATTCAGAGGAAGTTTTTAGAGATGTAATAATATCAGAGGATGATATTTCAGATACATTTAACATAGCCACGGATTACTCAGCATATGCTTTTGAAGACAATATAAAAGAGGGATTTTTGTCTGTGCCGGGAGGTCATCGTATTGGATTTGGCGGTGTAATAGTGAAGGAAAATAACCGGATAAAGGCAATAAAAAATATAAAATTTTTAAATATTCGTGTATGCAGACAAATTGAAAATTACGGAGAAATGTTATATGAAAAAACAAAAAGCAATGAAAAAATTGAGAACATCCTTATAATCTCTCCACCGGGATTGGGGAAAACAACATTACTAAGGGATTATATTAAAAAAATCAGTAATGAAACACCGGGGACAAGCATATGTGTTATTGATGAGAGAAATGAAATATCAGGAATGTACATGGGAGTGCCCACCATAGATTTAGGTATTCGTACAGATATATTAAGTAACTGCACCAAAAAGGATGGGATATTAATGGCAATCCGTTCAATGGCACCTAAAATAATTGCCTTAGATGAAATAGGAAAAAAAGAGGATATAGAAGCCATAGAATCAGCCGGTGTAAGCGGAGTAAAGGTTATAGCTACAGCTCACGGCAGGGATGTGGAAGATGTTACAAAAAAGTTTGGACAAGATATGGTAAATATGTTTGAAAGAAAAGTAATTATAAAAAGAATAGGAGAGTACATATGTTGTTGAAAATATTTGGATGTTTATTAATATTTTCAGGTTGCGGTGGAATAGGATTTGGTATGGGAAGGGATTATAACGCCCGTATCAGTCAGTTAGAGCAGGTTAAGAAAATGCTGTTTTTACTGGAAGGGGAAATTAAGTATAACAATGGAGGAATATATGAATCCATGAAAAAATTAACAGGGATTTCAGATAATATAATGACGGGATTTTTTGAAGGTGTGATAAAAGATAATGTAGGCACATTGAAAGAGGCATGGCAGTTTAATATAGAAAAAAGTTTTGTATCAGACAGTAAACTGTCAAAAGAGGATATAGCAATTATTGAAGATTTGGGAAATACAATAGGTATGACAGACAAAGAAACACAAATAAAAAATATTGATCATGCCATGGAATGTATTGATGACAATATAGGGGAATTAAAAAAAGGTAAAACAGAGAAATGCCGGTTATACAGAACTACCGGAATAGCTGCAGGGGCATTTCTTGCCATTTTATTTTTATAACAAATGAAAGGTGAAGAAAGTATGGAAATAGGATTGATTTTTAAAATTGCTGCTGTGGGGATAATCGTGTCGGTTATAGGGCAGATATTAAAACACAGTGGCAGGGAGGAACAGGCATTTCTTACAAGTTTGGCGGGATTAATATTAGTTCTTATGTGGATTGTACCTTATATATATGATTTGTTTAAAACAATACAGAAATTATTTGAGTTATAAGAAGGAAAAAGATGCTTACAATAGGTGTGATAGGAATTGTCGGGGTAATTCTGGCGGTGTGGTTTAAAACAATTAAGCCTGAATATGGAATTATGATTTCAGTGGTGGTGTGCATATTTATTTTTGTATATTCTCTGCTGCGAATTTCCGATATTATTGAAATAGTGGACAGGCTTTCAGGAATGACTTCAATAAGTAAAGATTACATTAAAATTTTACTAAAAATAACCGGTATCACCTTTGTATCGGAAATATCCTCTGATATTGCCAAGGATTGCGGTTATTTAGCAGTGGCAAATCAGGTACAGATATTTGGAAAACTTACGGTTTTAGTAGTAAGTCTGCCGGTGTTTACGGAACTGATATATGCAGTTACATCCCTTTTAACATAAAGTATGGGAGAATTAAGTATGAGAAAATATGTTTACATGGCTATTGTACTGGCAATATGTATTTGGGGAATAAATACCGTTACAATAAAGGCATCTGATTTAAATAAAAATGAAGAGTACATGTCAATTGACGATTTTGAAATAAATGACAGTATAAAAACTTTGGAGAAAAACGGGTATCGGGATTTAAATTTTAGGCATATTTTAGATGAGATTATGAGTGGAAATGTTTTAGATGCAATAAAGGAATGCTCTAATGTGGTATATCAGAAAACAGTTGGGGATTTTACAATGGTTGAAAAAGCTCTTGGAAATTTGCTTTTAATTGTAATTTTATCTGCTTTTTTTACTAATTTTGCCAATGTGTTTTCAAATGAAGGAATATCTTCCACAGGATTTTACATATGCTATTTAATTGTTACTACAATGCTTATGACTTTATTTGAAAATTTTTGCCTGATTGCCACTGATTTTGTAAGGCTTCTGCTGGAGTTTTTGTGTGGCATTGTACCGGCGTATTTCCTGTCTGTGGCAATAACAGGTCAGGTGGCTGCGGCAGGATTTTATCAGCTTACATTAGTTATTATAAGTGTGGCACAATTTATATTTTTAAGGGTTCTTGTTCCAATGATAAAGGTTTATGTAACAATTAATCTTATAAATAATATATCAAAAGAGGATTTTTTATCCAAAACTTCGGATTTGCTGAAAAACGCCATAGCTTTTATTAATAAAACCGTCGTAGGTATAGTTGTTGGTCTTAATATTATTCAGGCACTGATACTTCCGGCAGTAGACGGAGTGAAAAACAATGCCATTAGAAAGGTAGTAGGAGCATTGCCAGTGGTAGGAGATGGCTCAGATGCAGTATGCGGTATATTGTTAGGCTCTGTTAATTTAATAAAAAATACCATAGGAGGTTTTGCCATAATTGTGATTATTATGCTTTGCGGAGTGCCTTTTATTAAAATTCAGTTATATTCCATATCAATGCAGATAGCCCAGGCAGTTGTACAGCCTGTAGCAGATAAAAGAATGATTAATAGTATAAGTTGTGTAGTTATGGGAATAAAGATGCTTGCCAAAGTGATTATCGGGGCTTCAATGTTGTTTATTATAAGCATTGCCATAATATGCATAGTGACGGGAAAGGAGTAGTATGGAATTTGTTTATGGATATATAAGAAATATTAGTATTTTTATGATTGTTACAACACTTATATTAAATATATTTCCGGAAAAAAGCAGTAAGAAATATATAAAACTTTTTGCAGGATTTTTGCTTCTAATGCTTATATTTAATCCTATTGTAAAATACAAAAAAAACAACATTAATGTAGATAAAATCATAAGTGAATATAGCCGTGTAAAAATAGATAAAAACAGTAATTTAGAAAACAGTGTGAACAAATTCAGGGAGGATTTATTTGAAAGGATAAGTGAAAAGTATGAAGATGAATCTGAAAAAAATAATGGAAATTAAAAAAATAGGTAAAGAAAAACTGATACTTTTAGTGTTGGCAGGAATAATGCTTATAGGAGCATCATATTTTGAAAATGGAAGGAGTGAAGGACAGACTAAAATAAGGGAGACGGAATATATTGGTGCAAGCCTTGAAGATGACTATGGAAAAATAATGGAAGAAAAAATCTCTAATATGATTGAAGGCATAAAGGGAGTTTCAAAGGTTTCCGTTATGGTTACTTTAAAGTCCGGAAATGAAAAGGTGGTAAAGGAAGACAGTGAGGATGAAGCATCTCAATCTAAAAAAGGGAGTGATGAGGAAAAAAGCAACAGTCAAAAGAAAAAGACGGTTATTTTGGAAAATGATAATGGAGAAAGTCCTTATGTGATAAAGGAAATGTATCCGGAAGTGGAAGGAATAGCCATTATGGCATCAGGTATAGGGGATTCTTCAAAAAAAGAGGAGATAATAAAGATGTTGTCTGCATTGTTTGATGTTCCCCTGCATAAAATATCTGTAGTAGAAATTGATTAAATATTAAGGGGGTAATATGAAAAAGATTTTTAAGAAAAATCAGTTTATCGTAACATTTCTTGCAGTATTAATTGCAGTTGCCGGATACTTGAATTATGCGGATAATGCAGATAAGAAAAAAGAGGCTGCAAAGGTAAATGGAACTACATATGAATCTGTTTATGACGGTGACAATCTTTTAACGGGAGATAATGATATTGAAAGCTTAGATGGGGAAGACGCCAATAATAAGGAAACAAAAGAAAGTGCAGGGGAAGAAACAACTAAAGAACCGGGGGCAGCAGTCCTTACTAATGGCACTAATTTGGCTTCATACATGGCACAGGCAAGATTAAACAGAGAGCAGATAAGATCCAAAAATAAAGAAACATTGTTAGAAGTGATTAATAATAACGATATAAGTGAAGGTGAAAAAAAGAAAGCCGTAAAATCAATGGTGAAACTTACGGAATTAAATGAAAAGGAAAATACCATTGAGACATTACTTAAAGCAAAGGGATTTGATGATATCGTGGTAACAATTAGTGATAAACAGGCTGATGTAATAATAAGCGAAAAGGAAGTAGATGATGCAAAGAGAGCACAGATAGAGGATGTGATAAAAAGAAAAGCGGGAGTTAGTGTGGATAATATAACGATTACTCCTACAGGAACGAAATAAAAGCACAAAAATAAATAAGGTGCCGCTTATGGCAGCACCTTATTTATTTTGTGTTATTTTTTAAATGGTTCTTTATTGCTTCAAAACTTTCTTTGCTGATAACATGTTCAATACGACAGGCATCCTGTACGGCAATGTCTTCCGGAACTCCCAGCTTTACAAGACATGTTGATATAAGCTGATGGCGCTCGTAAATCATTTCCGCAATAGCCTTTCCTTCATCAGTTAAATAGATAAAACCTGAATCTGTTACAGTTATATGATTTTTTTCACGCAAATTCTTCATGGCAATACTGACACTTGATTTTTTAAATCCCAGTTCGTTGGCAATATCAACGGAACGAACAACCGGGAGCTTTTTACTCAAAACCAGTATTGTCTCTAAATAGTTTTCTGCAGATTCATTACTTTTCATATATGAAAAACTCCTTAAAACGAATATTTATTGTAATTATACCACGTTATATAAATAAATTCAATTTGGCTAAATTAACCAATTGGTATATTAAAAGAAACAAAAGATTGTTACACAAAACAAAAATTAGAAAACACTAAAAAACATTATTGACATCTAATATCAGTTAGTTTATACTAATTAACGAAACAAAGATGTACAATTGCGTTTTGAGTAAAGAGAGGGTGATATGATGCCTTTGACGATGGCTAAAGAGGGAGAAGTTAATATAGTAAAAAGAGTATCCGGAAAAGCTGAGACCAAAAAGTTCTTAGAAAGTTTGGGATTTGTAGTTGGCGGTGAAGTTACGGTTATATCACAAATCGGCGGAAATGTTATTGTCAATGTTAAAGATTCCAGAGTTGCCATAGGAAAAGATATGGCTAATAAAATAATGATCTAACTAAAAAGGAGAGAGGTGCTTTATGAAAACGCTGAGAGAAGTTGCCTGCGGGCAGACAGTCACGGTTAAGAAACTTACCGGCGACGGACCTGTAAAGAGAAGAATTATGGATATGGGAATCACGAAGGGTGTAGATATTTATGTAAGAAAAGTTGCACCGTTAGGTGACCCGGTAGAAGTTACTGTAAGAGGTTATGAGTTATCTCTTAGAAAGGCTGATGCCGAAATGATTGAGGTAGAGTAATTTTTTTTGCCCCATAGGTTAGCAAATGCTAACAAAAAGTAGAATCAACAAACAAAATAATTCTTGTTATTTAGAAAGGAAGTAAATATGTCAATTAAAATTGCGTTAGCCGGAAACCCTAACAGCGGAAAAACAACATTATTTAACGCATTAACCGGTTCTAATCAGTTTGTTGGAAACTGGCCTGGCGTTACAGTAGAAAAGAAGGAAGGTAAGCTTAAAGGTCATAAAGATGTGGCTCTTATGGATTTACCTGGTATTTATTCATTGTCACCGTACACTTTGGAAGAGGTTGTGGCAAGAAATTATCTTATTAATGAAAGACCTGATGCTATTATTAATATAGTTGATGGTACAAATATTGAAAGAAACTTATATTTGTCAACTCAGATTATGGAACTTGGTATTCCTGTAATTATGGCAGTTAATATGTTAGACGTTCTTGAAAAAAGAGGGGATAAAATACATATTAACAAGTTAAGCGAAAAGTTAGGCTGTGAAGTTGTTGAAATTTCAGCTCTTAAAGGAACAGGAATTAGGGATTTGGCAAATAAAGCCGTAAAACTTGCAGAAAGCAAAAAGAAGAATATAGTTGTTCATAAGTTTGCCAATGAAGTTGAAGAAGTTATTGATGAAACTAAGGGATTACTTTCAGCAGATATTCCGGAAGAACAGAAAAGATTCTTTGCAATTAAGCTTTTAGAGAGAGATGAAAAAATCAGGGAAATAATGAGGACTGTTCCGGATGTGTCAAAGCAGATTGATAAGTTAGAAAAAGCTTTTGACGATGATACAGAAAGTATTATTACAAACGAAAGATATGTTTATATTTCATCAATTATAAAAGATTGTGTAACAAAGGCAAAATCTGATAAACTTACAGCATCAGATAAGATTGATAGAATCGTAACAAACCGTATATTGGCATTACCGATTTTTGCCGTTGTTATGTGTATTGTTTACTATATATCAGTTACAACAGTTGGTACATGGGCTACAGACTGGACTAATGACGGTGTGTTCGGTGACGGATTCCATTTGTTTGGAATAGGAACTGCACAGTACGAGAAAGATTTGGATAAATGGGCAGATGAAAACGTGTTCTCTACAGAGCTTGAGCAGATTGCTGAAAAGGCTGTAAAAGAAAACGTTGCCGGTGCAGAAGAAGTAAAAGATGCTATTGCTGACAAGGACTTTGGTGCTTTCGAAGAAGCTTACGGTTCATATAATGACGCTTTTGATGAAAAAGGTCTTAACATGGACGAAGCTCTTGGAGATGCCATTGATGAAGAAGGAGAATTTACAGGCCCTGATACATCAGAATATGGAGTATGGGTTCCTGGTATTCCTGTATTAGTTGGCAATGGGTTAGAAGCTATTCACTGTAATGACTTCTTAACAGGACTTATTATTGATGGTATAATTGCCGGTGTAGGTGCAGTACTTGGATTCGTACCTCAGATGCTTGTACTTTTCATATTCCTTGCTTTCCTTGAAAGTTGTGGATATATGTCTAGAGTAGCATTTATCATGGATAGAATTTTCAGAAAGTTCGGATTATCAGGAAAAGCGTTCATCCCTATATTAATTGGTACAGGATGTGGTGTTCCGGGACTTATGGCTACACGTACAATTGAAAATGACAGAGATAGAAAAATGTCTCTTATGACAACAACATTTATACCTTGTGGAGCAAAGCTTCCAATTATAGCGTTAATTGCTGCAGCCTTATTTAACGGAGCATGGTGGGTTGCACCTAGTGCATACTTCCTTGGAATGTTCGCAATTATCACATCAGGTATTATCTTAAAGAAAACAAAACTTTTTGCCGGAGAACCTGCACCATTCGTTATGGAACTTCCTGCATACCACTGGCCGACAGTTGGTACTGTATTAAGAAGCATGTGGGAAAGAGGCTGGTCATTCATTAAGAAAGCAGGAACAATCATCCTTCTTTCATCTATCGTTGTATGGCTTGGCTCACACTTCGGAAATACAGGAAGTGGATTTGGATATAGTTCAGATATGGAACTTGCAGACAGCGTACTTGGTTCAATCGGTAACGTTGTAAAATGGATATTTGCACCATTAGGATTTAATGATGCAACAGCAACAGTTGCTACAATCATGGGACTTGTTGCAAAAGAAGAAGTTGTAGGTGTATTCGGAGTATTAGACTTCGAGGGAATGTTACCTGTAGCAGGATACGCATTCTTAGCATTCAACCTTTTATGTGCACCATGTTTCGCAGCTATGGGTGCTATTAAGAGAGAAATGAATAACTCAAAATGGTTCTGGATTGCAATTGGATATATGACATGTTTCGCATATCTTACAGCTTTGGTTATTTACCAGATTGGTGGACTTATTGTAGGAGAAACAGGATTTGGAATATTTACAATTATTGCTATCCTAGTAGTAATCGGATTTTTATATCTGTTATTCAGACCTTCAAAGGAAAACAACTAATAAAAATTGAAACAAATTAAGTAAGCTATTTTGATTATGCTGACCGGCAAAAATTAACTGGGCATTAGTTTTTGCCGGACTCCATTATTACAAAGGAGGATTTTATGAATGGAACGATAGGAACAGCTATTGTGTTACTTATACTTGCAGTTATAATATTTTTTGTTATAAGAAGCATGGTAAAGGATAAGAAAAACGGTAAATCTCTTCAGTGTGGTGGAGATTGTAAAAAGTGTAAGGGATGTCATTAAAGTGAAACTAAGATGACCTAAGAATCCTTCTGTAGAAGACCTTATGGGTTGTCTACAGAGGGATTTTTTGATTAAAAAAAGGATAAGGTAGGTATATGTTTTTAGAAATAAATGAATTAAAGAAAAGTTTTGGAAGTGGTGATTACAAAATAGATGTTTTAAAAGGGATAAGCTTTGGAGTGGAAAAAGGTGAAATGTGCGTATTGCTGGGACCATCAGGCTCAGGAAAATCCACATTACTTAATATAATAGGCGGAATTGACAGTGCCGACAGTGGATATATAAGTATTAACGGTGAAAAAACAGCTGACATGAAAGAAAAGGAATTAACTTATTACAGAAGAAAACATTTAGGATATGTATTTCAGATGTACAATCTTATTCCTAACTTAAACGTTAAGGAAAATATAGAAGTAGGAGCTTATCTTAGCGATAATCCTTTAGAAATTGATGATTTGTTAAAAACTTTAGGACTTTATGAACACAGACATAAGCTTCCTAACCAGTTATCAGGAGGCCAGCAGCAAAGAACAGCAATAGGAAGGGCAATAGTAAAAAATCCGGACATTCTTCTTTGTGATGAACCTACAGGAGCGTTAGATTACAATACATCAAAAGAAATCCTTAAGTTAATTGAAAATGTAAATAAAAAATATGGGAATACCGTTATTATGGTTACCCACAATGACGCAATAAAGAACATGGCAGATAAGGTTATTAAATTAAAGGACGGAAAAATCAGAGACAGCTTTGAAAATAAAAATAAAGTATCAGCAAGTGATTTGGACTGGTAAGGTGGTGGCTTAAATGAAGAATCCATTGAGAAAAAGAATATTTAGAGAACTTAAAAAAGATTTTAGCAAGTATCTTGTTATTTTTCTTTTTATGACCCTTACCATTGGCTTTATATCAGGCTTTTTAGTTGCCGCAGGCAGCATGAAAACAGCCTACGATGAAAGCTTTGAAAAGCATAATATTGAGGACGGACATTTTGTTCTTGATAAAAAGGCAGACAATGACCTTATAAAGGAAATAGAAAAAGAAAATGTTACTTTGTATGAAAATTTCTATAAGGATATTGATACCGACAGTAATATGGATGGCAAAAATGACAGCACTTTAAGAGTGTTTAAAGACAGAAAAGAAGTAAATAAAATCTGCCTTATGAAAGGCGAAATGCCTGAAAATGACAATGAAATCACAATTGACAGAATGTATGCTGACAACAACAAGGTTAAAGTAGGGGACAAAATCAGGGTAGGAGATAAGGAATTTAAGGTATCAGGTTTAGTGGCATTGTCAGATTTTAGTGCATTGTATTCAGATAATAATGATTTGATGTTTGATGCGGTTTTGTTTGGTGTGGCTATAGTTAAAGATGATGTTTTTGAAGCATTTGACCATAATATTAGTTACAGCTATGTATGGAAGTACCGTAATGAGCCGGTAAATGAAACAAAAGAAAAGAAAATGTCTGACAAATTCCTTGAAAAAATGGTTGAAGACGTATATATGGTTCAGAATAATGTGGAAATATATATTCCAAGATATCAGAACAATGCAATTCAGTTTACAGGGGACGATATTGGGGGGGATCAGTCAATGATGCTGGTGCTTTTGTACATACTTATTGTAATAATGGCATTTGTTTTTGCCGTAACAATTAATCACACTATAACCAGGGAAGCAGCGGTAATAGGAACTCTTAGGGCATCAGGCTATACAAGGACAGAATTAATAAGGCATTATATATTCCTGCCAATAATGGTGTCTTTAGTTGCAGCTGTTATAGGTAATATATTAGGATATACAGCCTTTAAATATGTTGCTGCAAGTATGTATTACGGAAGTTATTCACTGCCTACATATGTTACTATCTGGAATGGAAAAGCATTTATTTTAACAACAGTTGTACCTCTTATAATTATGCTGGTGGTTAATTTTATATCTCTTTATAAGAAGCTTAAACTTAGTCCTCTTAAATTTATCAGAAGGGATTTAAGCAAAAAGAAAAACAAAAAAGCCTTTAAACTTCCGGCATTTAAG
>NZ_HF991872.1:14861-44008 GCF_000432355.1 Eubacterium sp. CAG:161 | reverse complement strand
TTTAAACTTCCGGCATTTAAGTTTATGAGCAGATTCAGATTAAGAATCATATTCCAAAATAAGGTAAGCTATATTACTTTATTTGTAGGTATCGCTTTTGCAAATATTTTGCTTATGTTTGGTCTTATGATGCATCCTCTTTTGGAAAAATACCAGGATGAAATAGTAGACAATATGATGGCAAATTATCAGTATGTTCTTAAAAATCCGGTGGATGTAAAAGATGATGAGGCGGAAAAGTATTGTTTAAACAGTCTTGAATTTAGCAAATACAGCCTGAAAGAGGATATAAGTATTTATGGAATTGAAAATAACAGCAAATATTTAAAAGATGATGTAAGTGACGGATATTATGTTTCTAATACTTTTAGCCAGAAGTATAGAGTAAATGCAGGGGATACCATTACCTTAAAAGAGAAGTATGGCAGTAAAAAGTACAAATTCAAAATAAAGGGTACAGTGGAATATCCGGCAGGTCTGGTAATATTTATGTCCAATAAGGAATTCTGCAAGGTATTTGATAAAGATGATGATTATTACACTGGATATTTTTCAAATAAGGAGTTAAATATTAAGGAAAAAGATGTTGCTTCCTGTATTACAGAGGATGATTTAACCAAAACATCAAGACAGCTTAATGTTTCCATGGGACAAATATTCTATCTTATAAATATTTTTGCAGTTGTGCTATTTGTAATTTTAATATATTTGCTTACTAAGCTTATTATTGAAAAGAATACAAACTCCATTTCCATGGTAAAAATATTGGGATATAACAATGGAGAAATTGCCAGGTTATATTTAATGGCAACAACCTGGGTTGTAGTAATATCTATTTTATTAAGCATCATTATTTCAAAGGAAATAATTGAAGTTATTTATTTTGAAATGATGAAAGATTATACAGGATGGCTTTCGTTATACATTGCTCCAAAGGTGTATGTGGAAATGTTTGTTCTGGGAATTGTATCATATGGTTTAGTTGCTATATTGCAGTTTAGAAAGATAAAGAAGGTACCTATGGATGAGGCATTAAAAAATGTTGAATAAAAATTCATGACTCATTCTTTACGGTAGTTGTAAAAAAAAAGGTTTAATGGTATACTTACAAGGATAGAATGACTTTAATATCCAGGAGGTATACATGGAAGCTGAAAGAAACACATATATAATAAATGATAATTCGGAATTAGGAGAAGTACACATTAGTGACGATGTCTTAGCTGTTATTTCAGCTATGGCGGCTATGGAAGTGGACGGAGTGCTTGCTATGGCAGGAAACATTACGGCAGAGATTGTGGCAAGATTAGGAATGAAAAAGCTTTCAAAAGGCGTTAGAGTTAAAGTGGACGAAAATACAGTAGTTATTGATTTATCAATTGTTCTCAGAATGAATGAAAACATTGTTAAAATTTCAAACAAGGTACAGGATAAAGTTAAAACTACAGTTGAAAATATGACAGGCATGGAAGTTGCCGGAGTAAATGTAAATATTTCTAATGTTTTATCGAATTAATCAGGACTTTTAAAGGGTGCCTTAGAGGCACCCTTTTTGCAGTAGAAGCCGTAAGGCTTATAATTGACATGTTTTTGAAAGGATATAATTATGAAAAGGGAAAAATCCAGAGAGTGTACTTTCTTATTGCTGTTTAGTAATGATTTCCATGCGGCTAATGAAGTGGCAAAACAGTTAGATATGCTTATTGAAAATCAAAATGATATAAACGAAAATAAAGAAGACCCCATTATAGCAAAAGAGGCAGACAGGGAATATATAACTGCCAGAGTGATTGATATAGAGAAAAACATAGAAGAAATAGACAAAAAAATTAATGAAGTAGCTGTAGGCTGGAGTACGGAACGTATGTCAAAGGTTGATCTTACCATACTTCGTTTAGCATATTATGAAATGAAAATGGATGAAGAAGTCCCTCAGAAGGTTGCCATAGATCAGGCAATTAATTTAGCTAAAAAATATGGCGGAGAAGAATCTTCTTCCTTTGTAAATGGAATATTGGCGAAATTATATTAGAATTTAGGAGAAGGCAATGGCATCTGTATATTCCGTAGGTCAGGTGAATGCTTATATTAAAAATATGTTTAATGCTGATTTTGCATTAAATAACATATATATAAAAGGTGAAATAAGTAATTGCAAATATCATACATCAGGACATATTTATTTTACATTAAAAGACAGTACCGGTGTCATATCTGCAGTTATGTTTGCCGGAAACAGAAAAGGGTTAAAGTTTAAACTTGAAGAGGGACAGAAAGTAATTGCTCTTGGAAGTGTTAGTGTATACGAAAGAGACGGAAAATATCAGTTATACGCAAAGCAGATTATTTTAGAGGGCACAGGTCTTTTGTACCAGAGATTTGAACAACTGAAAACCCAGTTAGAGGAAATGGGTCTTTTTGATAAAATGTACAAAAAGCCTATTCCAAAGTATGCAACTAAAGTAGGTATCTGTACTGCAAGTACAGGGGCTGCAATACAGGATATTATAAACATCTCAAAAAGAAGAAATCCTTTTGTACAGTTGTATTTATATCCGTGTCTTGTTCAGGGACAGGGAGCGGCAGTGGATATTGTTAATGCCATAAGATGTTTAGATTCCATGGATTTAGACGTTATTATAGTTGGCAGAGGTGGTGGAAGCATAGAGGATTTGTGGGCGTTTAATGAGGAAATTGTAGCTAAGGCAATTTTTGACTGCGATACGCCTGTTATATCTGCAGTAGGTCATGAAACTGACTTTACAATAGCTGATTTTGTAGCTGATATGAGGGCACCTACACCATCTGCGGCGGCGGAACTGGCAGTGTTTGATTACAGTGAATTTATGGAAAAACAGCTAAATTATAGCAGACTGCTTTTTTCGTCAATAGACAATAAATTAAAAATATACAGAAAAAGTCTTAAGTCCTATGA
The DNA here is from genome assembly GCF_000432355.1 of Eubacterium sp. CAG:161. Classification (NCBI taxonomy): domain Bacteria; kingdom Bacillati; phylum Bacillota; class Clostridia; order Eubacteriales; family Eubacteriaceae; genus Eubacterium; species Eubacterium sp. CAG:161. The sequence continues at coordinate 41,073 of NZ_HF991872.1, read as the reverse complement.
AACGTCAGTTAATTTATTTAGTCCTGTTAATCAGCTTCAAAGTAGGAGACAGTACAGTGATGAGTTAATGACTAAGTTATCCAAAGAATTAAATGATGTATTAAATGATAGAAAACATAAGCTTCAGATTTATGCAGAGAGACTAAATGGAATGTCACCACTTAATAAAATATCAAAAGGCTTTGCATATGTAACAGATGGCAATAAGAAACCACTTACCTCTGTGAGTCAGGTAAAAGCAGATGATGAAATGTCACTTATTATTAAAGATGGCACAATTAAAGCAAAGGTAGTGGAAGTTTTTCAGGAAAGTAAGGAGTAGCCATGAGTGAAAATAAAAAATCTGTAGAAGAGAGTTTTAATGAAATAGAAAGTATTATTGCAGAGATGCAAAAAGAAGACGTTACCCTTGACCGTTCCTTTGAACTTTACAATCAGGGGTTAACGCTTATTAAGGAATGTAATGAAAAATTAGATTCCATGGAAAAGCAGATTAAAATAATAGAAGAAGGTAATATAAATGGATAAATTACAGATATTATATAATAACAAAATCGATAAGGTAACAGACATTATATATAGTTTTTGTCCTACTGAAGAAGGATTACAGCAGACAGTAATTGATGCAATGAATTATAGTGTAAAAGCCGGGGGAAAACGTTTGCGTCCTCTTGTATTATTAGAGACACTTAAATTATTTGGAGGCGAGGAAGAGGAGGCATATCCTTTTATGGCTGCCATAGAAATGATACACACATATTCGTTAGTACATGATGATTTACCGGCAATGGATAATGATAAATACAGAAGAGGTAAGCTTACAACTCACGCTAAATTCGGTGAAAATATGGCAATACTTGCAGGAGATGCATTGCTTAATTATGCTTATGAAATAATGTCTGATGCAGTAATGAACAGCAAGTATCCAAAACGTGCCATAAGAGCCATGCAGACTATTGCCAGAAAAGCAGGAATATATGGAATGGTGGGAGGACAGACGGTAGACGTTGAAAATGAAGGAAAAGAAATGTCCATTGATACCATTAATTATATTCATAATTTAAAAACAGCAGCTCTTATTGAAGGTTCAATGATGGCAGGAGCCATACTTGCAGGAGCAAAAGCGGAAGAAATAGATATAGTAGAAAAGATTGCTAAAAGCATAGGTGTGGCTTTCCAGATACAGGACGATATTCTGGATGTAACGGGAGATACTAATCAGTTAGGAAAGGCAGTTTTAAGCGACGAAAAAAATCACAAAACTACATATGTTTCTTTACTTGGTGTAAATATCTCTAAGGAGCATGTTAAGAGATATTCAAGGGATGCCATTGAATTATTAGAGAGTTTAAATAAAGATGATGCATTCTTGAAGTTTTTATTTGTAAAGCTTATAGATAGAGATAAATAAATTTTTTAGTGAGAAAACAATGGGTAAAATATTAGATAATATTAATAAACCAAATGATATAAAAAAAATATCCAGAAGTGATTATCCTAAGTTAGCGCAGGAAATAAGGGAATTTCTTATTTCTTCTGTCAGCAAAACTGGAGGGCATTTAGCTTCTAATTTAGGAACGGTAGACCTTACTATTGCACTTCATGCGGTACTTAATTTACCGGAAGATAAAATTGTGTGGGATGTGGGACATCAGTCTTATACCCACAAAATCTTAACAGGAAGAAAAAATCAGTTTGATACTTTAAGACAGCTTGACGGGTTAAGCGGTTTCCCTAAGAGAAATGAATGTGAATGTGACAGCTTTGACACAGGTCACAGTTCAACATCTATTTCCGCAGCTCTTGGAATGGCGGTAGCTAACAGTTTAAATGGAAATGACAACAGGGTTGTAGCTGTAATTGGTGACGGAGCCCTTACAGGAGGGTTGGCGTTGGAGGCTTTAAATAATGTGGCTTCATTAAACAAGAATTTCGTTATTATTTTAAATGACAATGATATGTCCATTTCTGAAAATGTAGGAAGCATGTCAAATTATTTAAATAAGTTCAGGGTTGGTGAACATTATAATGATTTTAAAATTGATGTGGAGCATTCATTAAGCAAAATTCCGGGAATAGGTCAGAAACTGGTTAAAAGTGTAAAAAAAACAAAGGATAATCTTAAAAATCTTATTATCCATGGCGGATTGTTTGATGATATAGGTATAACCTATATCGGACCTGTAAACGGTCATGATATTAACGGAATGATAGATATTTTCAATGATGCCCTTAAAATTGAGCATCCCATAGTTATACACGTTAAAACCAAAAAGGGAAAAGGATATACCTTTGCAGAGGAAAATCCGTCAAAATATCATGGAATTAACAGTTTTCATATTGAAACCGGATTAGAAACGGTGCATAAGAAGACTATGACGTACACAGATGTTTTTTCAAAAAAACTTGTAGAACTGGCCTCAAAAAATAAGAAGATAGTTGCAATTACTGCAGCAATGAGAGACGGAACAGGACTTGATTTGTTTGCAAAGAAATATCCAAAGCGTTTCTTTGATGTGGGAATAGCGGAAGAACATGGAGTAACCTTTGCGGCGGGACTGGCAGCATCAGGTTATAAGCCTGTAATTTCCATATATTCTTCTTTTTACCAGAGAGCATATGATGAAATATTACATGATGTATGTCTTCAAAAACTTCCTGTTACATTTATAGTGGACAGGGCAGGACTTGTAGGAAGAGATGGGGAAACCCATCAGGGAATTTTTGATATATCTTTTATGTCGGCAATTCCTAACCTTACAATGATAGCACCTAAGGATAAAAGGGAATTAGAAGAAGCACTGGAGTTTGCAATGGATTTTGACGCTCCTGTGGCAGTCAGATTTGCAAGAGGCAGTGCCTATATAAGCCATAATGATAATTATAAATTTGAATATGGCAAAAGTGAAATTATAAAGCAAGGTAGAGACATTGCCATAATCGCTGTGGGAAATATGGTTGAGGAAACACAAAAAGCAGTAAGCAACCTTGAAAATAATGGCATAAATGTAACCTTTGTAAATGCAAGATTTATAAAGCCTGTGGATTATGGTATGATTGAAAATCTTGCTAAGAACCATAAAAACATAATTGTAGTTGAGGAAGCTATTAAAAAAGGCGGATTTGGTGAAAGTGTTGAAGCTTATGCTCAGGAAAATAACTTAAACACTAAAGTTTCAGTTATGGCAATAGAGGATAAATTTGTTGAACAGGGCTCAGTGGAAGAATTAAGAGACAGATTAGGAATAAGTGATAAAAAAATATATGAAAAGGTAATGGGTTTACTGAAATGAAAGAAAGACTAGATGTATTACTGGTGAAAAGAGGTCTTGCACCTTCAAGGGAAAAGGCTAAGGCAATAATAATGAGTGGTATTGTCTTTGTGGATAACGTAAGGGAAGATAAAGCAGGAACTTCTTTTGATGAAAAGGTAAATATAGAGGTAAGAGATAAAACTCTTAAATATGTAAGCCGTGGCGGTCTTAAGTTAGAAAAGGCAATGGACAAATTCGGTGTGTGTGTTGACAACAAAATATGTATGGATGTTGGTGCCTCCACAGGAGGATTTACAGACTGTATGTTACAAAATGGAGCAGTAAAGGTATATTCTGTGGATGTGGGACATGGACAGCTTGCATGGAAATTAGTTCAGGATGACAGAGTTGTATGCATGGATAGGACTAACATAAGGTATGTTACACAGGATGACATTGATGACGTAATTGAATTTGCGTCCATTGATGTATCATTTATATCATTAACTAAAGTTTTACTTCCTGTCAGAGAACTGCTAAGTGAAAACGGACAGATAGTGTGTCTCATTAAACCACAGTTTGAGGCAGGCAGGGAAAACGTTGGGAAAAAAGGTGTTGTAAGAGATAAAAAAGTACATACACAGGTTATAGAAATGGTAATTGAATATGCAAAAAGCATAGGATTTGGAATTATTAATTTAGATTTTTCGCCGGTAAAGGGACCGGAGGGAAATATTGAATATTTACTGTACTTACAAAAATTAAAAGAAGGGGAAGATTTTCAGGAAAATAATGTAAATCCAAGTGAAGTAGTGGAGTGTTCACATATGGAACTTGATAAATAGAGGTGTTTAATTTGAAGAATTTTTGCATTGTATCAAACAGCTATAAAGATAAAGAATTGAATTTAGCGAAAAAAACTTCTGAATACATTAAGCTAAAAGGTGGTAAATGCTATTTAGCAGATAATGTGGACATTACAACGGGAGATTTCAGGGTTCTTGATGCAAATGAGTTTCCAAAAGACACAGAGTGTGTTATAAGTATAGGTGGAGACGGAACTCTTTTACATACTGCAAAGGATTTGATGAAGCTTGATGTGGTATTTGTGGGAGTGAATAAAGGAACTCTTGGTTTTTTAGCGGAAATCTCTCCGGAAAATGTAGAATCAGCCATTGACAGATTAATGGATGACAGATTTAATGTGGAATCCAGGATGATGTTAAAGGGTGAAATAATAAGGGATAATAATGTCATATATGAATCTACGGTTTTAAATGACATCGTTATACATAGAGCAGCTGATATGGCAATCACAAGATATGAAGTATTCGTAAATGGACAGCTTCTTGGCAATTTTGAGGCGGACGGTATTATATTGTCCACTCCAACAGGGTCTACGGCTTATAATCTTTCAGCAGGAGGACCTTTGGCAAGACCGGATTCTCATTTGATTATGCTGACCCCTATTTGCCCTCATACTTTAACTAACAGAAGCATCATTTTTTCAAAAAATGATGAAATTGAGGTTGTAATAGGTGAAAGCAGAACACCAAATGAAGAAAGAAGAACTGTTGCTTTTGACGGTGACGGCATTTACAATATAGTATCCGGTGATATAATAAGAATCAGTGTTGCTGATGAAACTACGGAAATTGCAAAACTTGATGAAAGCAGTTTCCTACAGGCAGTAAAAGATAAATTAAGATAGGAAAAGGTAAAAGTGAAGACAAAGAGACAACGTAAAATAATTGAATTAATAACTGAAAGAAATGTTGAAACTCAGGATGAGTTAGCAGCATTATTGGAAAAGGAAGGATTTACGGTAACACAGGCTACAATATCAAGAGATATTAGAGAGCTTAACCTTACCAAATCAGTTTCACCGGATGGTGGACAGAAATACTCCATTGCAGTAAGTGCATTAGGTGGCATTTACGGAAAGTATTTAAGAGTATTAAGTGACGGCATTTTAAAAATGGAAATAGCTGAGAACATTCTTGTTATAAAGACTGTTTCAGGTATGGCAATGGCAGTTGGTGCAGCTGTAGATGCCATGAGTATTGAAAATGTTGTTGGCTGTATAGCAGGAGATGACACAATTATGTGTATCATTAAAACAAAGGAAGATGCACCGGTAGTAAAAGCACGTATAGAAGAGGCTATTTAAATATTAAAAACGGGAGATGAGCACAGAAGGAGGAAATATGTTAATTAATTTACATGTAAAGAATCTTGCATTAATTAAAGAAGCTGATGTAGATTTTAGCAAAGGTCTGATTGTGCTTACAGGTGAAACGGGAGCCGGAAAGTCATTACTTTTAGGCTCTGTTAATATTGCCCTGGGAAATAAAGTATCTAAGGATATTATCCGTACAGGAGCACAGTTTGCCTTAGTGGAACTGACATTTCAGGTAGATGAAGTTTGTGCTTCTAAGCTTAAGCTGATGGATATTTTTATGGAAGAGGGAAATATTATTACTGTTTCAAGAAAAATATCAGAAAGCAGAAGCGTGTCAAAAATAAATGGTGAGACAGTTAATGTTAATGTTTTAAAAAAAGTAATGGGAATGTTAGTTGACATTCACGGTCAGCATGAACACCAGTCATTATTATATGTTTCTAATCATTTAAATATTCTTGATAAATATGCTAAAAAGGAAATGGCGGATATTTTAAAGGGATTATCTGCTGAATATGGTAATTATACTGAACTTAAGTCCCGGCTGTCATCCTATAATATAGATGAGGCACAAAGGATGAGGGAGATTGAGTTTTCTATGTATGAAGTAAATGAAATAGAAAATGCCAATCTTATTCCCGGTGAGGATGAGGAGCTTGAAGAGCAGTATAAGAAGTTGTCCAATAGCGAAAATATAGTGGAAACCCTGTCATCTGTGTATGGACTTATAGGTTATGACAGTATGCAGTCAGCAGGTGAGTTAATATCTAAGGCAACACAGGAAATAAGCTCCATAAGTAATTTTGACGAAAAAATAAACGGATTTAAGGAGACTTTGTTTGATATAGATTCCGTTTGTAGGGATTTGTCGGCAGAGATTTCTGATTATACCGGTGAATTAGAATATGACCCAAGGGAAGTAAGCAGAATAAGTGAGCGGCTTGATACCATAAACCATTTAAAATTAAAATATGGGAAGACCATAGATGATATTTTGCAGTATCAGGATAAGAAACAGTCATATCTTGATGAATTAAATAATTATAGTGAAAAAATTGACCAAATTAAAGGATTAATAACAGAAAGCCGGGAGAAGCTTCAGGTGCTGTCGGAAAGAGCCTCAAAGATGAGAAAAACAGCTGCAAAAGAGTTAGAAAATAGCATAACTGATGCACTTAAGGATTTGAATTTCTTATCTGTTGATTTTAAGATAAATATTACAAAAAAGGATAAGATAACAGATAAAGGATTTGATAATGTGGAATTTATGATATCCACTAATCCCGGTGAGCCTGTAAGACCTCTTGCTAAGGTGGCATCCGGCGGTGAATTATCAAGAATAATGCTTGCAATTAAATCTCTTCTCGCAGGAGAGGATGAAATTGAAACTTTGATTTTTGATGAAATTGACACAGGTATAAGTGGCAAAACAGCCAGCATGGTGGCTGAAAAACTTGCAAAAATAAGCGCAAATCATCAGGTTATATGTATATCACATTTGTCTCAGATAGCAGCAATGGCAGATAGTCATTATCTTATAAAAAAAGACATGGAAGATAATTCCACAGCTACAAATATTGTGAAATTAACCAGAGAAGAATCAATAAAAGAAATTGTCAGAATTAATGGTGACGGAACTATGACAGATGCCGCAATTGCCCACGCAATTGAAATGAAAGATATGGCAGACAGAACAAAAAGTAACTTGGTTTAAAGTTGAGTTTTTTGGAATATTAAGAAGGAGAACATTAATCGGTTAAAGATTATGTTTTCCTTCTTTTTTTGGTATTTTTAAGAAAAAGGGGATGGAACACATAGGTGATTATGATAGAAAAATAAGGGAATAATATCAGGAGGGATGAATATGATGAAAATATATAAAAAATGCATTATTGCATCAATATTGGCGGCACTTATTGTAATACTTGTTTCAGGAGCATTATATGTAAAAAATAACCTGCCGGATACAATATTTGTGGGAACAAACAAAGTTACAAAATATCAGTTTTCAATGCCTGTTTCGCTGGATGTTACAGGGGAAAATACTGTGAAATTATCAGGGGAAAATGATATATATTCCGGTGAAAAGGGAAATTATAAGGGCAAATATAAGCTGTTCGGTATTTTTGATTTAAAAAATACCAATGTAAAGGTAGTGGATAAAGAATATGCCTATCCTGTGGGACTTCCTGTAGGATTATATTTGAAAACCCAGGGGGTAATGATAATCGGAACCGGTGACATTGATACAGGAACAGGGGATAAAATATCTCCTGCAAAAAACAAAGTAAATGAAGGGGAGTACATTGTAAAATTTAATGACATAAGTGTAAGTAATAAGGCACAGTTATCATATTTGATAAATGAAAACGGCAATAAAGAAGTGTTACTTACAGTAAGAAATGAAACGGGAATAAGAGCTGTGAAAATTAAACCTGAAAGAAACAGTGACGGTGAATATATGCTGGGAATATGGGTAAGAGACGATTCTCAGGGAATTGGAACCATAACATATGTAACAGATGACGGAAAGTACAGGGCATTAGGTCATGGAATCAGTGACATAGACACGGGCAAACTGTTATCATCCCATAATGGAACCATATATAATGCCAATATATGGGGAGTAAAAAAAGGTGAAAAAGGCAAACCGGGAGGACTTTGCGGAACAATACTTTACAATGAAAATAATGTATTGGGAAATATAGAGGATAACAGATTTTGCGGCTTGTCAGGAACAATCAACAGTGACATAGTTTCAAAATATAATCTGAAAAAAATGGAAGTGGCATTCCACGATGAAATAGAAAAAGGAGATGCAAAAATACAGTTTATTACTAATGGAAATGTTGAATATTATGATATAGAAATTGAGGAAATAAATGTAAACAATAAGGAAAAAAATATGGTTATTAAAGTTACTGACCAAGAACTTTTAAAAAAGACCAATGGGATAGTTCAGGGAATGAGTGGCTCTCCCATTATTCAAAATGGGCACATTATTGGGGCTGTAACCCATGTTTTTGTTAATGATCCAACTAAAGGGTACGGAATATTTATAGAAAATATGTTGGATTACAATTAACCACAAAAGTCTTTCTAATAGGTTATGGGGAATACATGAGAGCAAAAGCAGTTATAGCAGTTGCAAAAAAAGATTTTTTGAAATAAGGCACAAAAAATAATAGATCTATTTCAAAAACACGGTGACTTTTTGAAATAAAAGAGGTATAATCAGTATAATTATTTCAAAAAGAGGTGAAATTTTATGAGTCGAGCAGGAACGTATGTTGACAATTTAACAGGAGAGGCTACTTATCAATCTTTTAAACCAAATCCATTACCGCCAATGCCAAAAATTAAAATGGATGAGGAAATGGTAAGACTTTTAGTAGATGCCAATAAACAACTTGTAAAACTAGATACTGCATCACAGTTAATTTCAAATGCGGATTTGTTTATATTAATGTATGTTAGAAAAGAAGCATTAATTTCCTCACAAATAGAAGGAACACAGTGCACTCTTGATGATGTGCTAGATCCGGAAGTGGAAACAAATGCAAATCTGGATGTTTCAGATGTCATTAATTATGTGAAAGCAACACAGTATGCATTAAAGCGTCTGGAAGAATTACCTTTATGTTGCAGATTAATAAGAGAAATACATGAAGTATTAATGGAAAATGTTCGTGGACAGGATAAGACGCCGGGAGAGTTTAGACATTCTCAAAACTGGATTGGGCCAGCCAACTGCTCATTAAAAGATGCAAGATATATTCCTCCAAATGTAGATGATATGCAAGAAGCCATGGATGATTTAGAAAAATATATTAATGAGAATACGGATTATGATTCATTGATTCGGGTAGCATTGATTCACTATCAGTTTGAGACAATACATCCATTTTTGGACGGCAATGGAAGAATCGGAAGACTTTTAATACTTCTTTATCTGATGGAACAGGGATTGCTTGCAAAACCAGTCATTTATATATCATATTTTTTGAAAAAAAACCAGGTAGAATATTATGACCGAATTAGTGAAGTTAGAAGAAGTGGAAACTTTGAACAATGGATAAGATTCTTTTTGGAATCAGTGAGTAAAGCAGCATCTGATTCTTTAGAAACAATTCGTCAGCTTTCTGTATTGCATGAAACTAACATAGAAAAGCTTCCGAAAACCACTAGAAGTAAAGATAATTTGAGGGCTGTGTTTGATTATATCGAGCAATATCCGATTATTGATATTAAGAGAACTGCTAAGAAATTAGGTATTAGTTATAATACAGTAGCTACGGCAGTAAAGAAGCTCGTCGAACTTGGTATTTTGCAGGAGACCACCAATGCTGCGAGAAATAGAGTGTTTGTCTATGAGGAGTATTTAGGAATATTGAGGAAGGATACGTAAGAAGTAGGAAAAGATAATGATATTTGTTGATTGGAAGGCATTTAAATATAAATTGTTTGACGGTTTTGTCCTATGCATAGAAAAATACCCAAACTTGCAAAAAATGTAGTATAATCAATAAAAGGGTTTGTTTAACCTGTGATACCATAGAAAAATTGATAGCAGAAAGGAATTATTTATGGGAAGAAATAATATTCAACTGGCTTATGAAATAGAGGACATGATAAAAAAATACAACAAGAAGCCTGAAAAGAAAGTAAAAAGGAAGGATATTGTGAATATGCTTCAAAATGCCGAAATAATTATGGCAGTAAGGGCAGGCTTTGATGGTTGTGAAATATATGATGAGGTAATGGAAGGGGTATCAATGACTCCTGACATTGTTAAAGATGGAAATCGTGCAAGACTTCTTCCGGTATTTACTTCTTATGAACAGATACCGGAGGACTATATGAATACATTTTCACTTATAAGAATGGCAGCAATGGATGCCTATACATTTATGAATGATTGTGAGGGATTGGATGGAATGGTGTTAAATCCTTTTACTGAGGCGCATTTAGAATTAAAAAAGAAAAAGGATTTAAGCAAAAAAAACATTACAAGACATTATAAAAAAGAGGAAGAACCTGTAAGACGTCCGGTGGCACAGCAGCCGGAGGCAATGGTTATTTACAATAATAAAAAATACGTTATAAACAAAAGTCCTTTTACCATTGGAAGGGAAAATGCCAATATTGTAATACCGGAGACTTATATATCAAAAATACACGTGGTTATTTCATATAAAGACGGAAAATACAGGGTGGCTGACTATGCATCCACTAATGGAACAAGGGTTAATGGTACTTTGTTAAAGCCAAAAGTGTATTACGAATTAAGAGATGGTTACGTTATTGAATTGTCAGATAAGGAAAAAATGATTGTTTATATTAATTAATTTTTTATCGACATTTCAGTAAAAAAATCGACTTTAAATTGGCGATTTATTGATGTATTTAATCTTTTTATGTTACATAAAAAATTATATGTAAACCCCTTTGTCGAATTATGGGTTTTTATGCGATTTCTTTAAGTTGAACTGGAACAAAATACAATCTATAATCTTCTTTGTCAAAAGAATTCAAACAGTACTGTATTTTGACAAACAGGAGGATAGATGATAATCAGTAATACGGGAAATAGCAGTATAAATAGAGTGATTAATACAAATTATGGCAGAAAAAATGAGAAAATTAACGTAGCCATAGTAGATGATAATGAGAAGATAATAAGCAATATTTGTGATAAATTATCAGATGACAGTGAAATTGAGGTAGTTGGCAAGGCAACTAATGGGGAAGAAGCATATGATATGATAAAGAAGAATAACCCTGATGTTGTTATACTTGATTTGATTATGCCAAAGATGGACGGACTGTCACTGATGAACAAAATACATAATGATGGCAGTATGATTAAATTGCCTTTTTTCATAATTGCATCAGCCATAAGCAATGAGACAGTAATTCAGGATGCCTTTGGCATGGGGGCAGGTTACTATATGTTAAAGCCCTTTGAAATGGATATGATTGTTGACAGAATAAAAAGCGTAAGCTCATATAACAGAAAAATACCTGAAAATAAAAAGCTTATTGCTCCATATGAGGATAAAAAGCAGTTTATGGAAAGAAATATTGAAGGGGACGTTACAAACATCATACATGATGTGGGAGTTCCGGCTCATATTAAGGGCTATCAGTATTTAAGAGAGGCAATTATTATGTCGGTTAATGACCCGGAAATGCTTAATTCCATTACAAAGATTCTTTATCCAACCATTGCAAAGAAGTTTCAGACCACATCAAGCAGAGTGGAAAGAGCTATAAGACATGCTATTGAAGTTGCGTGGAACAGGGGAAGAATGGACACCATTGATGAATTGTTTGGCTACACCATTAATGCGGAAAAGGGTAAGCCTACCAATTCAGAATTTATTGCATTAATTGCAGATAAAATCAGGTTAGAATACAAATGCAGATAAAAATACCTTTTATTTATCAGACATTTTTAGTATTATATACTTAAGAAAAATATGAACCGGAGGTAAAACTATGAAGAAAATTTTATTCGTTGCATCAGAATGTGCACCTTTTATTAAGACCGGTGGTCTTGCAGATGTTGTAGGTTCACTACCAAAATGTTTTGACAAAAAAGAATACGATGTTAGAGTTATTATTCCTAAATATATGTGTATGAACCAGAAGTGGAAGGATAAAATGACTTATTTAAATCATTTTTACATGGACCTTTGCTGGAGAAGACAGTATGTTGGAATAATGGAAATGGAATATGAAGGGGTTAAATATTACTTCATTGACAATGAATATTATTTTGCAGGAGACAAGCCATACAGTGATGTGAGATATGACCTTGAAAAATTTGCATTTTTCTCAAGGGCTGTGTTGTCAGCACTTCCGGTAATTGATTTCAGACCTGACGTTATACATTGTCATGACTGGCAGACAGGACTTATTCCTGTATATTTACATGACAGTTTCGCATATGGCGATTTCTATCGTGGAATTAAGTCGATTATGACAATACATAACCTTAAATTCCAGGGTGTATGGGATATAGATACCATAAAGGATATTGCAGGACTATCAGATTATTATTTCACATCTGATAAGTTAAAGGATTATGATAATGGAAATTACTTAAAGGGTGGAATTGTTTATGCTGATATGGTAACAACAGTTAGTGATACATATGCTCAGGAAATAAAAACACCGTTTTATGGGGAAGGCTTAGATGGACTTATGAGGGCAAGGTCAAACTGCTTAAGAGGAATTGTAAACGGAATTGATTACAAGGAATATGACCCGGCTACAGACAACCTTATTGCCAAAAATTTCTCAGTAGAGAATTTTAGAAAAGAAAAGGTTAAAAATAAAACAGCACTGCAGAAGGAATTGGGATTAGAGGTTAATCCAAAGAAAATGATGATAGGACTTGTAAGCAGACTTACGGATCAGAAGGGACTTGATCTTATAGCATGCGTTATGGATGAGTTGTGTCAGGATGCAGTTCAGTTTGTAATTTTAGGAACAGGGGAAGAAAGATACGAAAATATGTTCAGACATTTTGACTGGAAATATGGAAAAGACGTATCTGCCAATATTTTCTATTCAGAGGAGTTATCTCATAAGATTTACGCCGCATGTGATGCATTCCTTATGCCATCTCTCTTTGAACCGTGTGGACTTAGTCAGCTTATGAGTTTAAGATATGGTACACTTCCGATAGTCCGCGAAACCGGTGGATTAAAAGATACGGTACAGCCTTACAATGAATACGAAAATACAGGTACAGGATTCTCATTTAGCAATTATAATGCTCATGAGATGATGGGTACGGTAAGATACGCAGAACATGTATTTTATGATAAAAAACGTGATTGGAACAAGATGGTTGAAAGGGCTATGAAGGCTGATTTCTCATGGAAGGCATCAGCTGAAAAATACCAGCAGTTATATAATGATTTGTTAGGATAATAGCTGACATTAAAATCGTAAAAAGTATAAAAAGACAGGTAGAAATTTCTTTAATGAAATCAGATACCTGTCTTTTAAATTACAAATAAATTTATTTGACTTCTTTAATGCCTGAAATATCAGGGGCAATAGTCATGGAAAAATTAGTATGATAAATTACAAAACCGGGCATGGCACCGGCAACCTTCTTTATGTGTTTTTTCTGAATGTAATCTATCTCAACCTTATCCTGATTAGAACCCTTTGAGTAAAAGGCTGCAAGTCTTGCAGCTTCCTCAAAAGTATTATCAGGAAGCTCTTTGTTATTACATTTGACTATAACATGAGAGCCGGGGAAGGTTTTGCTGTGAAACCACCAGTCATTTCCAGTGGCAATCTTAAAAGTAAGCTCTTCGTTTTGGATGTTGTTTTTTCCCACATACATATCAAATCCGTCAGAGGATATAAAATGAAGGGGCTTGCTTTTATCCCTGTCTTTTTTATTTTTATCCTTAGAGCTATGTTTAATATAACCGGTTTGCCTTAATTCCTTAGAAATTGCCTTTAAATCCTCTTCGCTGTCAGCAATATCAAGGGCAACGTCAATGGATTCTAAATAGGTTATGGAGGCTTTGGTCTCCTTTATTATTTCACTAAGGGCTTCATAAGTTCTCTTTAATTTAGTGTATTTTTCAAAAAACTTCTTGGCATTGTCAATTGGTGACATAGTAGTGTCAAGAGTAATTTTAACAGGCTTTCCGGTATAAAAATCCGTGGTTTCAAAAACTTTAGTTCCGGGAGTAATTGAATAGCCGTATGTGGTAAGAAGCTCCCCATAAACCTTATATTTGTCTTTTTTTTCAGTATCCTTTAACTGGTGCAACTGAAGATTATATTTTTTGTTTTCCCTTTCAAGGGCGTTAGTTACTATTTTTCGTAGGTCAACTGACTTTTGCCGCATTCTTGTGTAAAGATTTTTCTTAGCATAGTAGGTTTCTAAAAGTTCACTTATACTTTCATAATTTGTTGCAACGCAGTCAGGATAAGTTGAAAGAGGGATAGCACTAAACTCTTCCGGTTTGCCATCCTTTTCGTAAATTACAGGGGAAAATTCCTGCTTTTTAATTTTATTAATCATAGAATAAAAACTCATCCATATAAGATTCTGGTCACCGTGAACAATAGTGTTGGCAGGCATTGAAGAATCTAATTTGTTTTCAAAACACAGGCTTTCGGCAATAGTAGGACTGATTCCGGTAAAACTGGTATATATTGCCTTAGACAATGCCATAGGCTTTGAAAAAACAATATTAAAGAAATCTTCTCTTGTGATTTCAAGAGGATTAGCCTTATCCATGGTTTCAGGAATAAAATAAGGTTTCCCCGGCAAAACCTGTCTTACAGAGCTCATAACGGAAGTTACATGCTTAATACTGTCAATAATTGTATTGTTATCGTCAGTAAAAATTATGTTACTATGTTTTCCCATAAGCTCAACAATAAGATGTTTTACCTTTACATCCCCTAATTCATCTAAATGCTGAATTTCAAAGTCAATAATACGTTCAAGTCCCGGCTGGGTTATACTTAAAATCCTTCCGCTATTAATATGTTTTCTTAAAAGCATACAAAAATTAGGCGCAGTTAAAGGCGCCTGCTTGTTATTTTCAGTAAAATAAGCAAGGGGAAGACTTGCATTAGCACTAATAAGCATTTTATGCTGGGTTTTTCCTGCCTTATATGTAATCATAAGCTCATCAGATTCAGTCTGGGCAATTTTATATATTCTACCTTCTGCTAAACGGGAATTAAATTCCGAAACAAGAGCAGATACGGTTATTCCATCAAAAGCCATATAGGTCTCCTTAATTAGTTAAAAATTTTGTTTAAAATGTAACAAATTAAATTTTAATATTAAATAAGGGTTAAGTCAAGGAAACTCAAACCTTGACGGTAAGGCTTCTATGAATTATAATAAAGTGAATTATGGGCAAATAGTTCATTAGGAGGCAACATGCTAAAAAGTATGACAGGATTTGGCAGGTCGGAAGTTACCGAAGGCGACAGAAAAGTTACGGTAGAAATGAAATCTGTCAACCACAGATATTTAGAATTAGGAATAAAATTACCAAGAAAGCTTAATTTCTTAGAAAGCGCGGTGCGTAACGAAATGAAGAAATACGTGCAGCGTGGAAAAATTGACGTTTTTGTAACTTATGAAAACCTCGGTGAGGGAAGCGAAAGCATAAGATACAATAAGGAATTAGCCAGGGAGTATTACGACTGCTTTGCACAAATCAGTGAAGATTTAGGCATTGATAATGACATTAAAACCAGCTTTATAGTTAAAAGCCCTGATGTTATTACGGTAGAAAGCGGTCAGGATGATGAAGAAGTAATACAGTCACTTGTTATTTCAGCTATTGATCAGGCAACTGAAAAGTTAGTTGAAACCAGAAGAGTGGAAGGTGAACATCTGAAGAAAGATTTGATTTCAAAATTAGATGACATGATTGTATTAGTTGAAAAAATTACTGAAAAGTCTCCTGTTATTGTAGAAGAATATAAGGAAAAAATAACTACACGTATTAATGAATTATTAGATGAGGCAAGCATCGACGAGGCACGAATTGCTCAGGAAGTTACCATATTTGCAGACAAGATTTGTGTTGATGAGGAATTAGTAAGATTGGACAGTCATATAAAAACCATGAAAGATACCCTGATTCAGGGAGGAGCTGTTGGCAGAAGGCTGGACTTTATTGCCCAGGAAATGAACCGCGAGGCAAATACCACTTTATCAAAAACAACTGATGCAGAAATATCAGATATGGCTATTGAACTTAAAACAGAAATTGAAAAAGTTAGAGAGCAGATTCAGAATATAGAGTAGAGGTGACATCCATGAAAAAAGGAAAATTAATTATTGTTTCAGGATTTTCGGGAGTTGGAAAAGGAACTGTTATGGAATATTTGAAAAATAATTATGACAATTATGAGTTTTCAGTTTCAGTAACAACCAGACAGCCGAGAGAAAATGAGATAAATGGTGTTCATTATCACTTCATTACTAACGACAAGTTTGAAAAAATGGTAAATGAAGATGCACTACTTGAATATGCAGGATATGTAGACCATTATTATGGTACACCAAGGCAGTTTGTTGAGGATAACATTAATCAGGGAAAAGATGTTATTCTGGAAATAGAAACTCAGGGTGCCCTGCAGGTTAAGGAGAAAAAGCCGGAAGCAGTTATGGTATACATTCTTCCACCAAGTGCTAAGGAACTTAAGAAAAGGCTGGTGGGAAGAAATACAGAAAGCATAGAAGTTATAAATGACAGATTGGCAAAGGCAGCAGAGGAAACAGATAATTTAGATAAATACGACTATTTTGTCGTTAATGATAAAGTTGAAACATGTGCCAAAAACATAGATGGCATAAGAAATGATGATAATCCTGATTTAGCAGATAAGGATTTCGTTGAACAGATTAAAAAAGATATTTTAGGTTTTAAGAGAGGAGAATAATATGTTACATCCATCATATTCAGATTTAATGGCAGTTGCAAACAGTGAGGTTGAAGACGGTGAACAGCCGGTAGTACAGAGCAGATATTCAATTGTAATGGCTACATCTAAAAGAGCAAGACAGTTAATAGCAGGTGATACACCACTTATTGACAATGCAGAAGGTAAGAAACCATTATCAATAGCTGTAGATGAATTATATAATTCTAAAATCAGAATTTTAGGCGAAGACGAAGAAGAGGAATAAAGTGTCGGTTACGACACTTTTTCTTAGGCTTTATTTTAAAATAAGGAGTTTTTTGTTTGAAAGTACTGTTTATATCATTAGGATGTGATAAGAATCTTGTGGATTCTGAGCATATGTCGGGAATACTTGAAAAAGCAGGTTATCAGTTTACTGATGATGAAAGAGAAGCTGATATTATAGTAATTAACAGCTGTTGCTTTATTAATGATGCAAAGGAAGAAAGCATTAATACCATTTTTGAAATGGCAAGATACAAGGAAGAAGGAAATTGCAAGGCACTAGTGTTAGCAGGTTGTCTGGCACAGCGTTATTATTATGAAATTAAGGAAGAAATTCCTGAAATTGACATATGCATAGGAACAACGGCAATAGACAGCATTGCAGATGCACTTAATAATTTCTTTAAGGAAAAGGAAAAGGTTTTTTGTCTTAAGAATATTGATATTCATGCAGGGGAAAATGCACCGAGAAATTTATCCACATCAGGAAGTTATGCATATTTAAAAATAGCAGAAGGTTGTGACAAACATTGCACATACTGTATTATTCCTAAAATAAGGGGAAATTACCGAAGCGTTAAGATGGAAGACGTTTTAAAAGAGGCTAAGGAGCTGGCTGAAAGCGGTGTAAAAGAACTTATTTTGGTGGCTCAGGAAACAACCATGTATGGTGTTGATTTATATGGCAAAAAATCATTACATGTTCTTTTAAAAGAACTGGCAAAAATTCCGGGAGTGTACTGGATCAGAGTATTATATTGCTATCCGGAAGAAATATATGATGAGTTAATAGATGTAATGGCATCAGAAAGTAAGATATGCCATTATCTGGATATTCCTATTCAGCATGCCAGTGATAATGTTTTAAAGAGAATGGGAAGAAGAACAGACAATAAACAGTTAAGAGATATTATCGCAAAGCTTAGAAGTAAGATTCCGGACATTGTTCTTAGAACTACTCTAATTACAGGATTTCCGGGAGAAACCCGGGAAGACCATCAGATAACCATGGAATTTGTTGATGAAATGGAATTTGACAGACTTGGAGTTTTTACATATTCAGCAGAGGAAAATACTCCGGCGGCTAATATGGAAGACCAGATAGATGAAGAAGTAAAAATCTCCCGTCGTAATGAAATTATGGAATTACAACAGGAAATTGTATTTGAAAAGTCTGAAAAGCTTGTGGGAAGAGAGTTTGTTGCACTTATAGAGGGACATATATCCGGTGAACATGCATATATGGGAAGAACATATATGGATATACCGGGAGTTGACAGTAATATTTTTATTGTAACAGACGAAGAACTGATGACAGGAGATTTTGTAAAGGTAAAGGTTACCGGAACAAATGACTATGACCTGATTGGAGAATTGGTTTTGTAAAGTTTAGGAGGCTATATGAATTTACCGAATAAATTGACAGTGTTTAGAATTTTGTGTATTCCTGTGTTTGTAATATTTTTACTTGCAGATGGGATTACATATAATAATTATATTGCAGTGGCAATATTTATATTGGCAAGTCTTACGGATTTTCTTGATGGAAAAATCGCAAGAAAATATAATTTGGTTACTAATTTTGGAAAATTTATGGATCCATTAGCGGATAAGCTATTGGTATGTTCAGCGCTTATCTGTCTTACACCGGATAAAATTCCTGCATGGATAGTTATAATTATTATTAGCAGGGAATTGTTTATCAGTGGATTTAGAACATTGGCTGCTGATCAGGGAATCGTCCTTGCAGCAGGTTGGTGGGGAAAGTTTAAAACAACATTTCAAATGTTGATGATTATAGTACTTATATTAAATTTACCATATGCAGTATTTGATGTTATAGGAGAAATTCTTATATGGATTTCCCTTGCCCTTACAATTATATCAATGATTGATTATGTGGTTAAAAATATAGATGTACTGAAGAATTAATTTATTTTATGTGAGGAGAAGGAATAATGGCAGGGTACAATACTTTATCAAAAGAGCAGTTAAATGAGGAACTTGTAAAATTAAAGGAAGAATATGCAAAGATTCTTGATTCAGACATTAGTCTTGATATGTCAAGAGGAAAGCCGGGAGAAGACCAGTTAAATCTTTCCATGGGAATGATGAATGTTCTTGACGGAAATTCAGACTATAAGACAACAGTAGGTTTTGATTGCAGAAACTATGGACTTTTAGACGGAATACCTGAAGCAAAACAGATGATGGCAGATATTATGGAAGTTTCACCGAAAAATGTTATAGTTTTCGGTAATGCAAGTTTGAACATTATGTATGATACCGTGTCACGTTCATTTACACATGGTGTGTTAGGTGAAACACCTTGGTGTAAATTAGATAAGGTAAAGTGGTTGTGTCCTGTTCCGGGATATGACAGACATTTTGCCATAACAGAATTTTTTGGCGTGGAAATGATTAATGTGCCAATGAATGAAGATGGTCCTGATATGGATATGGTAGAAAAGCTTGTATCAGAGGATGAGGCAATAAAAGGTATCTGGTGTGTACCGAAGTACGCAAATCCAACAGGAGTGGCTTATTCAGATGAAGTTGTAAGACGTTTTGCGGCCCTTAAGCCGGCGGCAAAGGATTTTAGAATATTCTGGGATAATGCTTATGCAATTCATCATTTATATGAAGATGAAAGCAAACAGGAAAAAATATTAAATATATTGGAAGAATGTGAAAAAGCAGGAAATCCTGATATGGTATATGAGTTTGCTTCAACATCAAAGGTTTCATTCCCGGGTTCAGGTGTGGCAGCAATGGCTACATCAAAGGCAAATATTGCTTTTATTAAGAAACAGATGGGCATTCAGACTATTGGATATGACAAAATTAATCAGTTAAGACATGTTAAGTTCTTTAAGGATTTTGATGGTGTAAAAGCACACATGATGAAACACGCAGCTCTTTTAAGACCAAAGTTTGATGCTGTATTATCAATGCTTGACAAGGAATTAAAGGATGCGGAAATTGCCGCATGGACAAAACCACAGGGCGGTTACTTTATTTCATTAGATGTAATGGAAGGCTGTGCAAAGAAGGTTGTTTCAATGTGTAAGGATGCAGGTATGATTCTTACAGGAGCAGGAGCAACATACCCATATGGAAAGGATCCAAAGGACAGCAATATAAGAATTGCACCATCCTATGCAACACCTGAAGATTTAGTTAAGGCAAGCAAGATCCTTATAGTTTGTACAAAGATTGCCACAATTGAAAAAATGCTTGAAGCATAAATTAATTATAAAATATATAGAAGAGCCATAACTGTATTTTTGTGCAGATATGGCTTTTTGTTTTCTTTAGAAACTGCATAAAAATAAATTTTCCTATAACAAATGCAAATAAATAATTAATTTTGGGTTAAAATTTTTATTATATTATTGTATAATATGAACAGATTATAACGTAAATACTATGAAGAGGGGTTTTAAAATGGCAGAACACATAATTGAAAATGACTATTTAAAAGTAACTATAGAAGATAAAGGGGCAGAACTTGTAAGTGTGTATGACAAGGAAAATAATGAGGAGCGTATATGGTGTGCAAATCCTGACGTATGGAACAGACATGCACCAATTTTATTTCCTTTTGTAGGAAAGGTAAATAATGGAGTTTATAGATATAATGGAAAAGAATACGAAATGAAAACACAGCATGGATTTGCAAGGGATAGGGAATTTGAACTTGTAGCTGAAACAGAAAACAGTATTTCCCATTGTTTAAAGGCTGATGAAGAAAGTCTTAAAATCTATCCATTTGATTTTGAATTAACAGTTACTCACAGATTTTCAGCAGACAATCCAAGAATGGTAGAGGTGGAATGGAAAGTTAAGAATAATGGAACCGATGATATGTATTATTCTATTGGAGGACACCCGGGATTTGCCATTCCAAGAGATAACAGATGTAGCAGAGAGGATTATTATCTGGAATTTCCGGAAAAGACATTTGCCCATTACATTCTTATAAATCAAAGCAATGGTTTAGCATATCCGGATGAATCACATCCTCTTGTATTAAACAAAAATGCATGTCATATTGCAAGAAATATGTTTGATAAGGATGCACTGATTTTTGAAAACAGTCAGTTACATACGGTGAGGATATTAAAACCTGACAGAACACCATTTATTTCACTTTATTGTGCAGGTTTTCCATATGTAGGTATATGGTCAAAGGGAGAGGCTGATTTTGTTTGTATTGAGCCGTGGTATGGCAGAACAGATAACGATGGCTTTACCGGAGATTTAAAGGACAAGGCTGGAGAGTGCAAATTATCAGCTAATAATGAAAAAAATATATCTTATGGAATAGAGTTTCATAAATAATATCTGAAAAAAATAAAATTGTGTTATACTTGCATAAGGTTAATATATGTGTTAGTCTATTAGAAGATATTAGGGAGTAGTTCACAACGTAAGTTGGTGCACTTGTCGTCATCACGTTTTTTTTAAAACCGGGAAGTGCAGTTAGAACATTCTAAAAGAACGAGACTTTTATCGCCGTTATTTTTGTGCGATAAAGGTCTCGTTCTTTTTTCGCATAAAAATACTTATTAAGTATTTGAGGAGGTCTATATGAAAGAGTTTTGGAGAATGGGAAAAGAAGAAGTCCTAAAGGAATTGGGAGTTTCTCAACAGGGACTGGCTGGTAAAGATGTGGAAAGCAGAAAAGAAAAATATGGAGAAAACATTTTAGAGGAGGCACATAAGAAAAGCATACTTAGAATTTTTGTGGAACAATTTGCTGATTTGTTAGTAGCTATATTGGTAGTTGCAGCTATTATTTCAGCTGTTTCAGGAAGCGTTGAAAGTACAATTGTTATAATAGTAGTTCTTATTATGAATGCTATATTAGGTACTGTACAATATGTAAAAGCCGAGAAATCATTGGAAAGCCTTAAGGAGCTATCATCCCCCATGGTTAAGGTGAAAAGAGACGGACAAAAACTTGAAATTAAATCTTCGGAAATCGTTGTGGGAGATGTGATTTTGGTGGAAGCCGGAGACGTCATTGGGGCAGATGGCAGGATTTTGGAAAGTTATTCATTAAAGGTTAATGAAAGTTCTCTTACAGGGGAAGCCTCAGAGGTAGAAAAGAACAATAGAATTATTAACGAAGAAGTGGCATTGGCTGACAGAAAAAATATGGTATATACCGGAAGCTTAGTAGTTTATGGACGTGGAGAAATGATAGTTACTGCTGTGGGAATGGATACGGAACTAGGGAAAATAGCAGGAATGATAAATGCCGTAGGGGACAATAAAACACCATTACAGCAAAATCTTGATAAATTTAGTAAAGGCCTTGCCATTGCCATTATGATTATAAGTGCCATTGTGTTTGCACTATATTTGTACCGTGGAACTAATCCGCTGGATGCACTGATGTTTGCGGTGGCACTGGCTGTGGCTGCAATACCTGAGGCATTAGGGTCTATAGTTACCATTGTTCAGGCAATTGGAACAAGTAAAATGGCAAGAGAAAATGCCATAATAAAGGATTTAAAAGCAGTGGAAAGCCTTGGATGTGTTTCTGTTGTATGTTCAGATAAAACAGGAACCCTTACTAAAAACAAAATGACTGTAAAAGAAATTTTCACAGCTGGAAGGAATATAAAGCCGGAAGAAATTGATTTAACTAAGGATGTGCACAGATATCTTATATATGATGCTGTTATTGCCAATGATGCTATTTTGTCTAATGGGAAATACATTGGTGATCCTACTGAGTACTCATTAATGGAAATGGCAGATAACGTTAATTTAAATCAGCAGAAGAAGCTGGATACAGATTTCATTAGAAAATGGATTAACAGAATGGAGGAAATTCCTTTTGATTCAGACAGAAAAATGATGAGTGTCAAATGTAAGCTGCATGGAAGGGAGACCATTCTTACTAAAGGGGCACCGGACTTACTTATAGAAAAATGTATCCGGGTAAAACATGAAAATAAAGTGGTTGATATGACAATTAACGAGAAGGAGCAAATTGTTAAGGCATACGAAAAGTTTTCAGAAAATGGACTAAGGGTTCTTGCTTTTGCATACAAGGAAACTAACCATAAGTTAGGATTAGAGGAGGAATGTGACTATACATTTATTGGATTAGTTGCCATGGCAGATCCTCTCAGGGAGGAAACGATTCCTGCGGTTATGGATGCTAAAAGTGCAGGCATAAAAACAGTCATGATTACAGGAGACCACAAAACGACAGCTGTAGCCATTGCTAAGGAAGCAGGAATATACCGGGAAGGGGATATGGCTATTACAGGTCTTATGCTGGATAAAAAAGATGATGAGTGGCTTAATGAAAACGTTGAAAATATTTCGGTGTATGCCAGAGTTTCTCCGGAAAATAAAATAAGAATAGTTAAGGCATGGCAAAACAGAGGACATATTACAGCCATGACCGGTGATGGGGTAAATGACGCACCGGCACTTAAAAAGTCGGATGTAGGCATAGCCATGGGAATAACAGGGACAGAGGTTTCTAAAGATGCTGCAACCATGATTTTGGCAGATGATAATTTTGCAACTATTATTAAGGCAGTTTCTAATGGAAGAAATGTATTTAGAAACATTAAAAATGCCATTATATTTCTTTTATCCGGTAACATGGCAGGAATCCTTACTGTTCTTTATACAGTTTTATTAGGGCTTCCGGCACCATTTACGCCGGTACACCTTTTGTTTATGAACTTGCTGACAGATTCCCTTCCGGCAATTGCCATTGGAATGGAACCGTCAGATAAATCATTGCTTAGAATGCCTCCTAGAAATCATAAAGAGGGGCTTTTAACAAAAGATTTTATACAAAAAATCCTGATTCAAGGTGGTTTAGTTGCAATTGCAACAGTAATTTCTTATTATATAGGTTTAAATGTAAGTAGTGGATTTGCAACAACAATGGCATTTTTAACATTAACCATAGCAAGATTGTTCCACTGCTTTAATTGCAGAAATGATAAACCAATATCAAAGATAAAATTATTGTCAAATAAGTTTAGCGTAATGGCATTTGTGGCAGGACTTATCTTTATTGGTGGAGTTATTGTTATAACACCTCTTAGTGGTTTGTTTGATATTGCAAATATAGGAGTAAGAAATCTGGTATTTGCCATTGCACTGGCTTTTGCACCAACAGCTTTAATACAGCTGTATAAAATGGTATTATATAAGGGAAGGAATGAAAAGTAAAATATATTAGGGATAAATTGTATTAAAAAAAGTGGATATACTAAAAGTGATAAAACGAAAGGAGGTACGTTATGGCAGTAGTTGAAATAACAAAGGATAATTTTGAGCATACAGTTTTAAAGGCAGATAAGCCTGTTTTAGTAGATTTTTGGGCGGAATGGTGCGGACCATGTCAGGTGATGGGACCAATTGTTGACGAAGTTGCAGAAGAAAGAAATGATATAATCATAGGCAAACTCAACGTTGACACACAGCCGGAAATTGCTTTGAGATATAATGTAATGTCAATTCCAACATTAATATTATTTGAAAATGGTGAGGAAGCACAGAAATCTATTGGACTCATATCTAAGGAAGAGTTATTAGAACTTATTAATAAATAATTATAGTTTAAAACGGATAGGTATATAGAGAATAATATACACATCCGTTTTTTTATGATAAAATTTATGGTGTAATGAATTTCGTGGGAAATGACTTTTTTATATCAAAGTTATTTGATAAAATTTCTAAGTTAAGGACAAGATTATGTATGATGTTATTGTAATTGGCGCAGGTACTGCCGGAATGACGGCAGGAATATATGCAAGACGTGCCGGGAAAACAGTTTTAATAATTGAGGAAAAAAATTATGGTGGACAAATAATAAATACTCCGGAGGTTGAAAATTATCCGGGAATTTCAAAGGTGTCCGGATTTATTTTTGCAAATAATCTTTATAATCAGACAAGAGAATTAGGCGCTGAATTTAAGTTTGAAGAAGTTATTAAAATTCAGAATAATTCCGGTTATAAAGTAGTGGTAACTAATAAGACTAAGTATCAGGGAAAAACCGTGATTATAGCTACCGGGGCTAAAAACAGACCCTTAGGAGTTAATAACGAAGATAAACTAACCGGTGCAGGTGTTTCTTATTGTGCAACCTGTGACGGGGCATTTTTCAGAGGAAAAGATGTGGCAGTTGTAGGTGGAGGAAACACGGCATTAGAGGATGCATTGTTTTTGTCTGATTATTGTAATTTGGTCTATGTTGTTCATAGACGAAATGAATTTAGGGGGGAAAAGGGACTGACAGATATTTTAAAAGAAAAAGGCAATGTGAAATTTGTTTTTGACAGTGTTGTAAAGTCAATAAAAGGAGAGCAATCAGTAGAAGGACTGGAAATATTAAATGTTAAAAAGAATACATTATCTGAAATAAAGGTTCAGGGAGCGTTTATAGCAATTGGACAAATGCCTGACAATGAAAAATTTTCAGATATGGTAGAATTAGATGGTAAAGGTTATATAAAGGCGGATGAAACATGTACTACAAATACGGAAGGTGTATTTGTGGCAGGAGATTGCAGAACAAAACAGGTAAGACAGCTTACAACAGCAGCATCAGATGGAGCTGTTGCGGCTTTAGCTGCCTGTTCATATATTAATAAAATAAATCAATAGGAGTACGAGATGGATAAGAAAACAATATTAATTGTTGAGGATGAAGACAAATTAAGAATGACAGTTGCGGATTTCCTAAAAATTTATGATTACGAAATATTAGAGGCAAAAGACGGAGAATGTGCAATAAAAGTTTTTGAAGAAAACATTAAGAAAATTGATTTAGTGTTATTGGATATAATGCTACCTGTATTTGACGGACAATATGTGTTAAAGAAAATACGTGAATTGTCTGAAGTTCCGGTTATAATGATGACTGCCAAATCAGGAGATTATGAACAGATAAAAAGTTTTGGAAACGGTGTTGATGATTACATCAAAAAGCCTTTCATGCTGGTTTTATTAAAAGCAAGAATCGAGGCTGTATTAAAAAGAGTAACAAAACCTGAAACAATAGTGGATGAATTAGAGGCAGGGG
>NZ_HF991872.1:12891-14839 GCF_000432355.1 Eubacterium sp. CAG:161 | reverse complement strand
GGGAGGAGCCATTAAGTTAGATTGTGCTGCAAGAAAGGCATATGTAAATGGTAAGTATTTTGTAACAACTCCTAAGGAGTTTGATGTTTTGCGTTTTATGCTTAAGAATCAAAAAGTTACTTTAACAAGAGAACAGATTGTAAATGCGGTCTGGGGTGAAGAATACGATGGCACCTATAGAACCGTTGATACAATAATTAAGCAGATTAGAATAAAATTAGGTGATTGCCAAAGTTATATAAAATCAATTTATGGTGTTGGATATATATTTGAGGTGGAATAATGATTAAATCAATTAAGGGGAAAATGGTACTGTTTCAGGGAATGATGCTTGTGGTGGTTTTAGGTGTGCTTTTGATTCTGTTTTTATCAGGAGCACAGGGATATTACTATAACAGCAAAATGAAACTGATGAATCAGGCATTTAACAGATTGCAGGAGAAGGATTTAGAAAAACTAAAAGATGGAGATTTTAACATCGTAAATTTTGAGGAGCAAAAACTTAGATTTGTTATTGCAGATGAAAATTTCAGGCAGATTTATGTATCAGCTAACGGTAAGGGAAAAGGCGCAGTAATAGATGGAAGAAGTGCAAAGGCAAAAATTAAAGGGGGAATTATTGATAAGGTTAACAGATTTGATGAAGATGAATTTAAAACAGTTAATAACAAAAGACGTATAAAAGGAAGAGGCATAATAAAACAGGGGAACCATAAATATTATGTCTACATATATGAAATAAAAACAACAAAGAATATACTCTTTTCATATTATGCAATATTCTTTTCCATTGTAGTTTTAATTGCCGCTGCAATAGGAATGATTGTATCAATGATTATTGCTAACCGTATTAGTAAACCGATAAAGCAGATTGAACTAAATACAAGACTGGCTGTTAAAAACGGTTACAATGTAAAAATAGATGAAAATCAGGAATTTAAGGAACTTTCGGGCTTGGCGGAGAGTATTAATACTATGATTAGTCAGATACGAAATCAGATAGAAATTCTTGAGGAGGAAATTGCAAGAAAAGAACAGGCGGAAAATATTCAGAAGCAGTTTGTAAACAATGTTTCCCACGAAATGAAAACACCTCTTGCCATTATTTCTACCCAGGTGGAGATGATACAGTATTTAAATGATGAAGAGAAAAGAGAAGAATATTGTAAGTCAATTATTGAGGAGACAGAAAATATGTCCCAGATGATAAATGACATGATTTCTATTTTTTCAGTTCAATATGAAAATGAAAATCTCACAGTGAAAAATGAAAATGTCAGTGATGTGGTAAGGAAAATATGCAGTGAATATAAAAAGCTGTTTGACTCAAATCATATTGTTTTGAGAGAAGAATACGATATTGATACTTATGCACAAATAAATGGAAAACTTTTAAAGCAGGCAGTGTCAAATTATGTGTCTAATGCAATTAAACACAGTGATGAAAAATCACAGGTTACGGTAAGGGTTTTGGATTTAAATGAAACAGTCCGTATTGAAGTGGAGAATATGGGAAAGCATATAGATGAATTATATAAAGACAAAATATGGGATATTTTCTACAGCGGAGATGTAAATGAAACTTTAAATGGACAAAAGGGAAGCGGACTGGGATTGTACTTAGTAAAGAGCATTGCAAAGCTGCATAATGCAGAATATGGTTTTGAAAATACTGATAATGGGGTCATTTTCTATATTACTCTTAAAAAAGTGCAAAAAAAGGACCATAAACAATTGAATTAATCTTATTAAAAATATATAATATGCTGTGGTCAATTAAAATGAAAAAGGTTCGGCAATATTATTTATTAATGAACATCAGGAGGAAATTATGATTACAGCAAAAGATGCGACTATAAAATACTCAGAAAGTGGCATAAACAAGGTTAATATGCCTATAGGAAGAATGCTTGTTTTATCAATTATGGCAGGTATGTTTATTTCATTG
>NZ_HF991872.1:0-12858 GCF_000432355.1 Eubacterium sp. CAG:161 | reverse complement strand
GGAACAGCTTCATCTATTGTAGCTGCAACCGTCGATAACCATTCTATAGCAAGAATGCTTATGGCACTGGTATTCCCGGCAGGACTTGCCATGGTGGTGTTAAACAATTCGGAGCTTTTTACAGGTAACAACCTTTTGGTTATATCTTTGTTAGACAAAAGGATAAGCTTTTTATCCATGATAAAAAACTGGGTGGTAGTTTATATTGGAAACCTTTTAGGTTCAATGCTGGTTACAGGAATTATAACCATAGGTCATGTATATTCGTCCTTTGATAATGCCATGACTACAAGAGTTATTAATATTGCCGTTACTAAGGCATCCCTTGGGGCTTCTGATGCATTTACAAGAGGTATCTTATGTAATGTTTTAGTTTGTGTGGCAGTTATGATGACACTTATGGCTGAAACGGCAGGTGGAAAGATTGCAGCTCTGTATTTCCCGATTTTTGTATTTGTAGTCTGCGGCTTTGAGCATAGCGTTGCAAATATGGGATATATTAGTGGTGGTATATTTGCCAACATGAAGTACGGTAATTGTGGTGTGGATGTATCATCCCTTACATGGTACAGATTTTTTGTAGGAAATCTGTTGCCTGTAACTTTAGGTAATATCTTAGGCGGATGTATGACAGGTGCGGCATACTGGTTTATATCAAGAAAAGACAAATAATTAAGAGTAATCCTTAAATAGTGGGAGAGCCGGTGGGTATACTGTAAAAAGTATAAAAAGTATAAAAACAATCTCCCACAAAAGGATTACTTTTTTATTTGATATAAAGCAGAAGTTATAATTTTTTTGAGCAAAATAGAATACTGAAAAACACACAATTACACCTATTATGAAAATCAGAATATCCAAAACTAAAATATCTTTTTTTAGAATAAATGTGTA
The DNA here is from genome assembly GCF_000432355.1 of Eubacterium sp. CAG:161. Lineage (NCBI taxonomy): Bacteria > Bacillati > Bacillota > Clostridia > Eubacteriales > Eubacteriaceae > Eubacterium > Eubacterium sp. CAG:161. The sequence continues at coordinate 11,964 of NZ_HF991872.1, read as the reverse complement.
AAGGTAGAAAAGTACCGGAATTGTAATAAGTCCCGATACCACTCCTAAAAAGGCAGGAAAAAGGTAATTACAATTGTTTTTGCCAAATTTCTTATAGCCTATGGTAATCCATAAGGTAGCAGGATAAAAAAGGAGTTTTAAATGCTCCCACACACTTTCATTAATTGGGGCAAAAAGTCCCACTACAGGATTTCCGTTAGACAGGTCATATACAAAATGCAATAAGGTTCCGGTAATTACCGTAAATATAATCCCTAAAATGGTAAATTTTAAAAGTGTGATTTTTTTGAAATTAAACATTTATTACCTCCAAAGTATAGGATGAAACATTTCCACAAGTATTATATGTAGTAAGAGATGCAAATATGCCATTGACATTTTTAATATTTTGGTTTAGTATACTCATACAATTAAATTAAGGGCTAGTACTGGTTTCGACAGGGATTTGGAAGTTGGTGAAGCTATCCGCAGGTGATGCGTCAAATCACAAATTAAAATTAAACGCTGAAGATAATTTAGCATACGCTGCCTAGTTGCAGCTGTCTGATCTAAGAGGCCTACGGCTTAGATTCAGGCATCGACACTTGTAGGGAACCCTATATACAAAGCTTTGAGTATGTAGGAGTAACATGAAGCTACTGAAGACTGAAGGATGCTGTTTTTCGTCAGTCAGAGGGAATGTCAAATAATCAGCTATGATAGTAGAAGAACGATGGAAGGGTTTTTGGACATGGGTTCGACTCCCATCTAGTCCACTAGTTTTCATAAGGAGGGACCCACCGAAGGTGGGAGGAATCCGTATGAAGCACGCAGACGCCTGCGAACGGAGTTCGCCTTTTAATGCGTCTGCTACACTCTTATATCCCCTTATTTAAAGGGGATTTTTTTATTTTTGGTTGTATTTTGTGTTGCATATTTTCAAAAACGTTATTTGTATTAAGTAGGGGCAACACACCGAAGGTGAGAGGAATCCTTATGAAGCACGCAGGCACCTGGGAACAGAGTTTGCCTTTTAATACGTCTGCCACGCTAAAACTGAGCAAGTCGAACTCTGTATACGATATTATCATACACAGAAATATGTTTTGTTTGGTGTATCAAAGAAAAAAAACGGCATCGTATGTTACGGAAGTGATATACAGTGCCGTTATTTTTATGGTATGATGAATATGAATTTATCAAAGGATGACGGAAAAGTGCCGATGGGGTAAATTTCTGATTTTAAGCTGATGGAGGTTTAGATAATGAAATCATTTAAGTTTATGGGAGAATATAAGGATGATAATAGCTTGCCTACGCGGGTTCAAGAAGGTGCAGTTCAATTTAAAGAACCTGATATAAATAAGTTTGCAATTATCGCCAACGGAATTGCATGTGGAATATTCATAGTTGGTTTAATTTTTATTTTTCTTTCAGGAGCAGAATATAATTTTTGGGGAATAATAGCATCGTTACTTGTGTTAGTGCCTCATGAGTTTTTACATGCCATATGGATGAAGGGGGATGTTTTGATGTATACAAATATAAAAAGGGGGATACTGTTTGTTATAAGCACAGAAGATTGCACTAAAGGTCAATTTATTTGGATGAGTTTATTTCCCACCCTTATATTTGGTTTCCTGCCATTGTTGATATTCATTATAAATCCGGAAATGTCATTTTTCTCATGGTTAGGCGTGCTTTCCATTTCAATGGGAGCAGGCGATTTTTGTAATATTTATTTTGCCATTACACAAATACCAAAAAATGCATTAACATTTCTTAGTGGTTTTCATTCGTATTGGTATATACCGGAAGAATAGTATAAAATTATGTCGTTGCAAAGAAAATAACGAATTTTAGCACATAATTTTGAAGAAAGGAACAAAATCAAGATAAATAATCTTGAAGAAAAGCACAAAATAGGGAAAAACAAAATGAACAAAGTCCTTTTTAGGGAGGTTTACGTCGGATTGATGCTGATCGATGAGAGCGGCACTACATTAAGGAGAAAATATATGAATATTACAATGCTAGGTACCGGAAATGCACTTGTTACAGAGTGTTATAATACTTGTTTTATACTGCAGGAAGATAATGAATATTTTTTGGTAGATGGTGGAGGTGGAAGCACAATACTTCATCAATTAAAATATGCAGGAATTGATTGGAAAAATGTTAGAAATATTTTTGTGACACATAAACATATTGATCACATTACGGGTATATTATGGATGATTCGTATGATATGTCAGTATATGAAACAGGGAGAATATGAGGGAGAAGCAACAATATATGCTCATGATGAAGTTATTAATTTGTTGCGGGATCTGGCTGAAAAACTGTTGCAGAAAAAAGAAATAGATTTTATTGGTAAACGTCTTCATTTGGTGGCAGTTGAAGATGGAGAATCAATTAATATTTTAAACAAAAAAGTTACATTTTTTGATATACAATCAACAAAGGCGAAACAGTTCGGATTTTGTATGGAACTGGAGAAAAATAAAAAACTGACTTGTTGTGGAGATGAAACTTACAATATTTGTGAAAAGAAGTATGCAGAAAATAGCACATGGTTGTTACATGAGGCATTTTGTTTAGACAGCCAGGCAGATATATTTCATCCTTACGAAAAACACCACTCAACAGTAAAAGATGTCTGTAAGTTAGCAGAAGAACTTAATGTGAAAAATCTGCTGCTATATCATACTGAGGACAGAAATATATCACAGCGAAAAGAACTTTACAGTAATGAGGGGAAGAAGTATTTTAATGGAGTACTTTTAATTCCGGATGATTTAGAGTCAATTGAACTTTAAGAATAAAGTTTGTCTAAGGGAACAACGTTGGGTCAGCGACAGAAGAAAAGAGAAGGGTTGAACTTGTTAAATCTATATGGAACAATTGTGTAAATAACAAATAATAGCTTAAGAAGAGCAACGTCTAATTAACGTATAGATTTCCTAAAAAGGAATTATTTGTTATTAGCAGATTATAACTCAGGAGGAGAGTACCTTAATTGAGGGAGACCCCGTGTGCAAATCTGGGTGTCTGCGTATATGATAGGGCTTTGTATATTGCAAGGCTCTATTTTTGTGCTCAAAATTAAAGTAAAGTCAGGTGATAGAAAATGGGAAGGGTTTTAGAACAGCAATTATAAAATACAGGAATTCATTTTTTTTACACATATTTGTTATTTAATATAAATATAAAATTGTAATATCACAGGATAACTGATAAAATGTAAAAGATATGGAGGTACGCTATGGAACAGTTGAAAATTCTTGTTGTAGATGATGAAGAAAGAATGAGAAAGCTTGTTAATGACTTTTTAACAAGAAAGCAGTATAAGGTAGTTGAGGCGGCAGACGGAGAAGAAGCCATTAATTTATTTATCAAAAACAATGATTTTGATTTGATTATTCTTGATGTAATGATGCCTAAAATGGATGGCTGGGAAGTATGCAGAGAAATTAGAAAATTGTCAAAGGTTCCTATTATTATGCTCACGGCAAAAAGTGAGGAAAGTGATGAACTTCTTGGATTCGAGTTGGGGGTTGATGAGTATATTTCAAAACCTTTCAGCCCGAGAATTTTGGTTGCAAGGGTTGATGCCATATTAAGAAGAACCAACAATATTGACCAGGGAGAGATTGAGCAGGCAGGGGATATTGAAATAAACAAAGCTGCCCATATAGTTAAGGTAAAGGGTGAAATTGTTGAATTAAGTTTCAAGGAATTTGAACTTTTAACTTATTTTGTAAAGAATAAAGGTCTTGCATTGTCAAGGGAAAATATCTTAAATAATGTATGGAATTATGATTATTTTGGGGATGCCAGAACTATAGATACCCATGTAAAAAAATTAAGGAGCAAATTAGGCGACTGTGGAAAATACATACATACTATTTGGGGTATGGGATATAAGTTTGAGGTTAATTAATGAAACATTCAATCAGATACAAAATCACGGCGCTGATTATTGTAATAATGGCAATTTCCGTAGGAAGCATTGGAGTATTCAGCACCGTTTTCATGGAAAAATTTTATACAAATAAAAAACAGGCTGCCATAAAGGAAGTATATAAAACATTACAGGAAATTGTGGCTAAAGATCCGGACCTTGAGGATTCAAAAAACAGTAGCAAGCTTAACAGTATATGCGAAACAGACGGAGCAACTCTGATAATTGTGGATGTTTCAGGTCAGTCGGTATATTCCTATGGACCGGGAAAAAATCTGGCAGACAGATGGGCAAGCCTTGTTTATGGAAAAAATATTAATGGCAATAAAGGTACCGTTATAGAGTCTAAGAAGGATTATACACTTCAATATATGGTTGATGATGTAACATCAGACAAGCATTACGAGTTATATTCCGTTTTAGATAATGGAAACTTTGCAGTTATAAGGATGTCTGTTGAAAACTTTAAGGAAAGTGTTGCCATAACTAATCAGTTTTATTTAATTCTTGGGGTTGTTGTAATTTTAATTACAACCATTGTGATTTTATTCTTTATGAACCGGTACACAAAGGCACTTTTAAGCCTTGCGGATATTTCAAAAAGAATGTCAAAGCTGGATTTTAACGTTAAATATCAGGGACATTATAAAGATGAACTGGGTGTTTTGGGAGAAAGTATAAATGAAATGTCCGAAAAGCTTGAAGAGACAATTACTGAACTTAAATCAGCTAATATTGAATTGAAAAAGGACATTGCCAAAAAAGAGGAAGTGGATGAAATGAGAAAAGAGTTTATTTCAAATGTTTCCCACGAACTAAAAACTCCTATAGCACTGATTCAGGGATATGCGGAAGGTCTTCAGGAAGGCATAAGTGACAATCCGGAGGATGTTCAGTATTATTGTGATGTAATTGTAGATGAAGCAGCTAAAATGAACAAAATGGTTAAAAACCTGCTTACTCTTAATCAGTTGGAATTTGGTGGAACTCAGGTTAATCTGGAGAGATTTGATATTGTGTCAGTTATTGAAGGTGTTATTAATTCAATAGGAATTAAGGCACAGCAAAAGGGCGTAAATATTACTTTCAGACATAGGGAACCTGTAAGTGTGTGGGCTGATGAGTTCCAAATTGAGGAGGTTATAACCAATTATTTAAGTAATGCCATAAATCATGTTGATGCTAAGAAAATAATTAATGTGGAAATTACCGAAAAAAATGGTATAGTAAGAGTGTCGGTGTTTAATTCAGGAAAACAGATACCGGAAAGTGAACTTGAAAATATCTGGATTAAATTTTACAAGGTGGATAAAGCAAGAACGAGGGCTTACGGTGGAAACGGAATCGGTTTGTCCATTGTTAAGGCAATTATGGACAGGCATGGTATGGGATGCGGTGTAAACAATTACGCAGACGGTGTGGAATTTTGGTTTGAATTAGACAGCAGGATTAATCCGAAGGAAGGAAAATAGGTTAGACATATGATAGCGATACTAGACTACGATGCGGGAAATATACGAAGTGTTGAAAAGGCATTTCAGTATTTAGGTGAAGAAACAGTTCTCTCAAGAGATCGCGATGAAATTTTATCCGCTGATAAAGTGGTTTTGCCGGGAGTAGGAGCTTTCGGTGATGCAATGAATAAACTTAAGGATTATAATCTGGTAAATACCATATATGATGTGGTAGATAAAAAAATACCATTTTTAGGGATTTGTTTAGGGCTACAGTTATTATTTGAAAGTAGTGATGAAACACCGGGAGTCAGTGGCTTGGGAATTTTACCGGGAAATATTTTAAGAATACCGGATAAGCCGGGATATAAGATTCCACATATTGGCTGGAATTCACTGGAGCTTACAAATAATGGAAGATTATTTGACGGTGTTGCAGAAAATGCATATGTTTATTTTGTTCATTCTTATTATCTAAAGGCAAGGGATGAGGAAATGGTTAAGGCAAGTACGGAATATGTTACTCATATTCATGCATCAGTTGAAAAGGACAATGTTTTCGCCTGCCAGTTTCATCCTGAAAAAAGCGGAGACGTAGGTCTTAAGATTTTATCAAATTTTGCAAAACTTTAGTACGGATTGGAGAATGATATGCATACAAAAAGAATTATTCCATGTCTGGATGTAAATAACAACAGGGTGGTTAAGGGAACAAATTTTGTTAATTTAAGAGATGCCGGAGACCCCGTGGAGGTGGCAAAGGCGTACAATAAGGCAGGAGCTGACGAACTGGTTTTTTTAGATATTACAGCTTCAAGTGACCATAGAAAAACAGTTGTGGACATGGTTAGAAAGGTTGCTGAGCAGGTTTTTATTCCTTTTACAGTTGGTGGAGGAATAAGAAAAGTTGATGATTTTAAGGCTTTATTAAGGGAAGGCGCAGACAAAATCTCTATTAACTCATCAGCCATTATGAATCCTAATCTTATAAGCGAGGCGGCAGATAAGTTTGGCAGTCAGTGTGTGGTGGTGGCAATTGATGCCAAAAGAAGAGAAGACGGCTCAGGTTGGAATATATACAAAAACGGTGGTCGTGTTGATATGGGAATGGATGCCGTGGAATGGGCGATGAAAGCAGACCGTTTAGGCGCAGGGGAAATTCTCCTAACAAGTATGGACTGTGATGGAGTAAAAAAAGGTTATGATATTGAACTGACAAAAATTATTGCAGATAATGTTTCTATTCCGGTTATTGCATCAGGTGGTGCCGGAAGTAAGGAGCACTTTTATGATGCTCTTACTACAGGTCATGCAGATGCAGCATTGGCAGCATCGCTGTTTCATTATAAGGAATTGGAAATAATGGATTTGAAGCATTATCTTGATGAAAAAGGAGTGTCTGTGAGAATCTGATAATTTTAGGTTATACAGCAGAAAAATCATGAAGTATTATTTTATTATTAATCCTAAAAGTGGAAAAATAGATAAGAGCCGAATTGAAAAAAACATAAGGGAAGCCTGTATTGTAAGGGAAATTCCTTATGAAATTATATACACATCAAGGAAAGGCGAGGCAAAGAAAATGGCATCTCAGATTCCTGACGAAGAGTGTGTAATTTTTTCAGTTGGTGGTGACGGAAGTCTTAACGAGGTTTTAAACGGTATTGTAGGCTCAAAAAATAAGATTCTTGGGAATATACCTACAGGTAGTGGAAATGATTTTGATAAGACATTAAGAAATTTTGAGTCAGGAATTCATTACATTGATTTAGGCAAAATTAACAGCCATTATTTTATTAATTTAGCATGTGTGGGACTGGATGCAGATGTGGCAAATAATGTGTCAGTAATTCGGAATAAAAAATGGGTTCCGGTAAGTCAGAGATATAATGTAAGTCTTGTATACACTTATTTTAAGTACAAATTTAAGAAACTTACGATATCAATGGGCGAAACAACGGTAAGTAATTATTGCACTATTTTTGCTGTGTGCAACGGACAATATTATGGCGGAGGTTTTAGAATTGCTCCTCATGCCATATTAGATGATGGAATGTTTGATATTTATGTTGTGGAAAAAATGTCTAAGATTAAAATATTGCCTGTGCTTTTAAAATTAATCCGGGGAAAACATGAAAATGACAAGGCTATTAAGAAATATAAAGATTCAAAGATTACGGTAGATTGTGAGGAACCTTACACATTTAATGTGGATGGGGAAATGCTTACTTCAAAACATTTTGAATTGGAAATAGATAAAAGAGCAGTACAGGTTTTTAATGACAGATTGTTTATTAACGAAATTTTAGAAAAATAGGTATTAATAATTGTTTTGGTCAGATACAAAGATAAGCATTAAAATTCCGGAAATCTGACATGAAAATGGAAAAATTGTTTTGAAATTAGATATAAGGAGATAGAAATATGGGAATGATTACTAATGACTGGGTAGACCCCTTATCTATGGAATTTAGAAAGCCATATTATAAAGATTTATATAATTTCGTAAGGGACGAATATAGTAAGACAATAGTGTACCCACCGGCGGATGATATTTTTAACGCATTTCATTTCACACCACTTAAGGATGTGAAAGTTTTACTGTTGGGGCAGGATCCGTATCATAATGTTAATCAGGCCCATGGTTTGTCTTTTTCAGTATTGCCGGGAAATGACATTCCTCCATCACTTGTAAATATTTATAAGGAATTGCATGATGACTTGGGATGTTATATCCCTAATAACGGATATTTAAAAAAATGGGCTGACCAGGGTGTTTTGCTGTTAAACACTGTTTTAACTGTCAGGGCACATCAGGCAAATTCCCATCAGGGACATGGCTGGGAAATGTTTACAGATGCAGTTATACAGGCTGTAAATGCACAGGACAGACCTATTGTATATTTTCTGTGGGGAACACCTGCAAGACGTAAGAAGGCAATGCTTACCAATCCTAAGCATTTAATTTTAGAAGCACCACATCCAAGTCCGTTGTCTGCATATCGTGGATTCTTTGGATGCAAACACTTTAGCAAGGCAAATGAATTTTTGGTAGCCAATGGGGTGGAGCCGATAGACTGGCAGATTGAGAATATATAGGGAATGATATATTAATTATGAAAATCATGAGTTTGAGTATTGGAAATACAAAATTGTAGAGAAGTTAGTTATAAATAAATATAATTATAAGTAAAAAGCAGATTGTTCTATGTGTAATAGAAAAATCTGCTTTTTTATGCGATTTGCTTTGTTACAAGCCGAAAAAGAGACAATTTGCGCTAGAATGTTGCAGAGAAATCACTAATTCCACAGCCACAAAATTTAAAAAACATCAAAATCCACAGCTATAAGATTAAAAACATCAAACATATATTCACAAAATCGTGCTCACCCTAAAAACATTCCTACCGGAACTTACTTAACTTTGCCTTTTTCCGTTTTTTCCTGGCTTTTTAAGCGCTTGTTAGCTGTAGCAAGCATTAACTTGATTCGGTTAAGCTGGTTTACTTCGCTGGCACCAGGGTCATAATCCACAGCTACAATATTAGCATCAGGATTCATGGCACGAAGCTTTTTAATAACACCTTTACCTACAATATGGTTTGGCAGGCAGGCAAATGGCTGGGTACAAATAATATTAGGTACACCATCATGAATAAGGTGAAGCATTTCACCTGTCAGGAACCAACCTTCACCGGTTTGGTTACCAATGGAAACAACCTTTTCTGCCATTTCACTCATTTCCCAAATATCAGAAGTAGGAGTGAAATGTTTACTCTTAATAAGAGCCTTCTTGGCAGAGCCTCTCATCCATTCCAGAGCTTTAATACCTAAATTATTAATGTAAACAGATTTTTTGCTAAAGCCTAACTTTTCATACTTAAATGTAGCATTTCTAAATCCGTAAAGGAAGAAATCCACAAGGTCAGGCATAACAGCCTCAGCACCTTCAGCTTCAAGTAAGTTAACCAAATCATTGTTGGCAGTAGGAGAGAACTTAACTAAAATTTCACCTACAATACCAACTCTTGGCTTTTTGATATCCATGACAGGTATGGCATCAAATTCCTCAACAATTTTCTTCATATTCTTGCGGAAACGATGAATGCCAAAATGTTTATCGGATAACTCTTTACATAATTTATATTCCCATTTTTTATGAAGGGCGTCAGTTTCACCTGCGTTTACTTCATATGGACGGGTGTGATATACAACTCTCATAAACAAATCACCATACATGGCAGCTTCAACTGCTTTTACGGCAAAGAGAGGAGTAATCTTAAATCCACTGTTAGTTTCAATTCCCGTAAAGCTTAAGGACAAAACAGGAATATGACCCATGCCGGCTTTTTCCAATGCACGCCTAATGAAACCAATATAGTTTGTAGCACGACAGCCACCACCGGTCTGGGTGATAATAACCGCTGTCTTATTCAAATCATATTTACCTGAAAGCAACGCTTCCATAATCTGTCCAACAACAATAAGTGAAGGATAGCAGGCATCATTATTAACATATTTAAGCCCTACATCAATACAGGACTTGTTACTTGGCATTACTTCAAAATTGTATCCACATGAATTAAGGGCGGATTCAAGCATTTTGAAGTGAATAGGACTCATCTGAGGACAAAGAATAGTATATTTGTCATCATACATCTGCTTTGTAAATTCAACCTTGTTAATTGATGAAGGCTGAATTGTTCTCTCAAAATGATTTTCACTGCGAACTCTGATAGCAGCAAGAAGAGAACGGATTCTGATTCTTGCAGCACCTAGATTGTTTACTTCGTCAATTTTTAAAACAGTATATATTTTTCCTGACTTAGTCAATATGTCACTGACACAGTCAGTAGTTACAGCATCAAGACCACATCCGAAACTGTTAAGCTGAACTAAATCCAAATCATCACGGGTCTTAACATAGTTGGCAGCTTTGTAAAGTCTTGAATGATACATCCACTGATCAGATACGATTAAAGGTCTTTCCACATCAGCTAAATGTGAAATGGAATCCTCAGTTAAAACTGCAAGGCCATAGGAATTAATCATTTCAGGAATACCATGGTTGATTTCCGGGTCGATGTGATATGGACGACCGGCAAGAACAATGCCACGTTTGCCTGTTTCTTCCATATACTTTAATGTTTCTTCACCCTTTTTAGCCATATCAGATCTAGAAGCAAGTAATTCCTCCCATGCCAGATGAGCAGCATTCTTAATATCTGCCTCACTAATGCCAAATGCCTTGGTAAATTCCTCAACTAATCGTGAAGTGATGGTATCCTCATTAGTCAGTGCCATAAAAGGATTCATAAAATTAATGTCAGGGTCATTTAATTCCTCAACATTATTTTTTATATTTTCTGCATAGGATGTAACAATTGGACAATTGTAATGATTGTTGGCATCAGGAGTTTCATTTCTCTCGTACGGAATACAAGGATAGAAAATAAATTTAGCTCCGTTTTGAAGCAACCATGCAATATGACCATGAGCAAGTTTCGCCGGATAACACTCTGATTCACTAGGAATGGATTCAATTCCCATTTCATAAATCTTATGGGATGAAACAGGTGAAAGCATAACACTAAATCCTAAATTTTTGAAGAATGTTGCCCAAAATGGAAAATTCTCATACATATTTAAAACACGTGGAATACCAACTACACCCCGTGGAGCCTTGTCAGCATCAAGAGGTTCGTAATCAAATATTCTGTGCATCTTATATTCAAAAAGGTTAGGAATGTTTTCCTTGTTTTTCTGACCGCCGATACCCTTTTCACATCTGTTACCACTTATGAAACGACGACCGTCGGAAAACTTATTAATTGTTAAAAGACATGAATTGGTACAACCTTTACATCTCGTCATGGAAGTTTCATAAGAAAAAGCTTCAAGCTGTGACAAATTGAGCATGGTTGTTTCTTCACCTTTGTAACGTTCTCTTGCAATAAGGGCAGCACCGAAAGCACCCATAATACCTGCAATATCAGGTCTGATAGCCTTACAGTCGGCAACCTTCTCAAAAGCTCTAAGGACGGCATTATTGTAGAAAGTACCACCCTGAACTACGATTTTACGTCCCAGGTCTTTAGCATCAGTAATTTTAATAACCTTATACAAAGCATTTTTTATTACGGAATAAGCAAGCCCTGCTGAAATATCGGCAACACTGGCACCTTCCTTTTGGGCCTGCTTAACATTTGAATTCATAAATACGGTACATCTCGTTCCCAAATCAGTAGGATTAGAAGCAAACAAGGCTTCCTTTGCAAAATCCTGTACACTGTAATTTAATGACTTGGCAAAGGTTTCAATGAAAGAACCGCAGCCTGATGAGCAGGCTTCATTTAACTGAACGCTGTCAACAGAATTATTCTTTATTTTGATACATTTCATATCCTGACCGCCAATATCTAAAATGCAGTCAACCTGTGGCTCAAAAAATGCTGCAGCATAATAATGGGCAACAGTTTCAACCTCACCTTCATCTAAAAGCAGTGCAGCCTTAATTAAAGCCTCACCATAACCTGTAGAACATGAGCGGACAATCTTAGCATCGGC
>NZ_HF991871.1:266795-268271 GCF_000432355.1 Eubacterium sp. CAG:161 | reverse complement strand
TCAAAGCTTGCACAAGAGGCTGTGTGTTCTTTTTGGTTTATAGGCGTGTATTTAAGAAAATGGATTAGCGAACGCAGGATACAAAAAGTATACATATAACGGGTACGATATTCTACAAATGGGCAAGTCATATAACAATAAAAATCATTGCAAATGTTACAACATTAATTTTTAGGGGAGGTTAATATGAGGAGTGTTAGTCGTATTTTAACAATTATGTATGATAGAACAATTATGATGCCGTTTAAACTTCTTTTGTTTTTTTTGGGGGGTTTTTGTTGGTTAAGTCATGTAAAATGTCTCCTAAAACAGTCCAAAAAGTGTGCTCGGTTTATAATGGTGGGATATTTGGTTCGCTGGCAGGGTTCATTTTAATTGAAAACATATTTGTAATGATAGCAGGGGCATTAATACTAAGCGTAGGTTTCGTGGCAGTGGATAGGTATTTTAAGAATGACGGTATGTTTTCGGTAGCATTTATATGTATTTTTAACTGTATATATATGATGGTAATAGGAATTTTATATTATGTTTCTGACATACTGTATTCACGAGTGGAGACTGCAGAAGAAATGAGTTGGGTTTGTGAATACTTTGATCCAGTTTCACAAGAGGAAAATGTGTTTTGTGTTGCAATAATAATAGCAGTTGTACTAGCTGTTATTATCGCAAAAAAAGTCAAAAAACAGGTGTACTGCAATTTATGATTATTTTATTTGGAGTACATTTAATTATAGGTGCATTTTTTGGTACTTCATATGTAGTTCATCCAGATCCGGAGGTTAATCATTGGATAACCGTGTATTTATCTATATTGAGTTTGGAGTACGACAAGGAAACAAGGATATTATTTTTTATTATAATAGTTACGACATTAATTATTTATGTTGTGGGGATGTTGAGAAAAAAGTATCGGGAATGGAAAAGTAAATCAAAGATAAAAGGATAACGTTTTATGGAAATTTAAGATTATCTATTTGGGGTTATAGTCTTCTAACACGGTTGCAAATTATTGTTGGCAATCGTGTTTTTTTATTAGTTTAGGATTTACAAACCATTTGTTTTTGCTTATAATACAGTAGTTGGTCAACCGGGATACGCAATGTATTTTCCGGTGAAAATGAAAGATTTATAAGTATCAAAACTTATACAGGAATAATTGATAGGAGCAGGTGAAAATGAAACAAATCTTTAAGAGAAAACTGATTGTTGTTTGCATTATTTTAGCGTTATTAGGCTTAAGTGGATGCAACAGCGAAAAGGAAGAATTGCAGGTGTATGGTGGTGATATTGTAAAAAATAACACTCTTATGGTAAATGGAAATTATTTAGCATATGAATTACCTATTATCTCTAATCAAAAAATTACTTCATTTGAAATAGAAGATTACAATATATCAGGAGAGGGTAGCTATGACATAAAATATGAAAAATTGTCAGGCGGAGAAAAATATAATGGCTGGTATTATTATTTCG
>NZ_HF991871.1:263643-266740 GCF_000432355.1 Eubacterium sp. CAG:161 | reverse complement strand
GATGTAAAAGCAGATTTTTCAGTAGACTCTGTAAACATTAATGTTAATAATCAGAATATAAAATATAATATTTCAAAAATGCATTTTGCTAACACGGAAGGTTATTGGGGCGAAAAATATAATACTAAAAAAAGAGATTTTGTATATGATTGTGAAAAAACTTTTTTGTTTCAAAATATTCCAAAGAATGATGTTCAGATAATTACTTTAGAAATTCAAAATGATTGCACAATAAGTGAATTTAATTGTCTTGACTTTGTTTCAATTAATAATTTGGCAGTAAAAGTCAACGGAAATAAGACTGATTTTTCTGATGGTATATCGGTGAAAAAAGGAGACAAAGTTTCTTTTGAGTATACTTTAGATTATAAAGAAAAAGTTTCATCTATGGATTTGTTAAAAACAACATTATATATTACATATATGGACAAGGATAAGGAAAAACTTGCATTTATCGATGAACAGGGACTTATGATTATTAATTATCAAAATGATAATTTTGTGAAAGAATACATTGATAATGAATTAGCAAAGAAAGAACAATCAAAGTAAATTAAATACATTTGGCATATATTTTTTCTTCTGTGCAAAACGACAAAAAAACGTTTCATAAAATTGTTTAAAACTATTCTGTATTGTCGAAATCGACAAAAATTGAATAAAATGCACAAAAATACTTTACAAAATCAAAAAAATATAGTAAATTGTAACTACAAACAAGAAAACTAAATACAGAAAATCTTCTAAAAATATTGTCATATAAATTTAGAGAATGCTTCGTAGAAGTTAAAGGTTGTATCGGAAACAGCTGATAACAAAAGGTAAGATGCTACGGATGGGAAGCCTGGAACATTAAAATAAATATTTTAAAGAAGGCATATAAGTAATTAGGATGTAGGAAGGTCTTACGGATAAAGAATACGAAGAAGTGAATAGAATGATAGTAGAAGTGGGAGAATGACAAGGAAGTCATTTGAAGAGAAACGGATTTATCCCCAGTTTGGAGGGAGAGGTAGTTTATTAAGTAGTTTTATTTGATAATATTTTAGAGGAAAAGGTATTTGAATCGGGGCATCCGGTACATTAACGAGTGTAATGTATCGGGTGTCCTTTTTTGTGCTTAATACATATTAACTTGCACAGGTGACTATGTGTTTTATTTATAGGCATGTATTTAAGAAAAAAGCTTAACCAATGGAATATATATATGATTAAATTTTCAACCGGTGCACACTTCGACAGACTTTTAAAAAACATATGGGTATAATTAACTTAAAAGGGGACAAAGATGACACAAACTATATACTTAGATGTTTATTTTGGATTTAATTTCCTAATGGATTTCTTAGTTTTGCTTATATTAGGAATAATAATTAAAACAAAGAAACATATTGCAAGAACCGTTATTTCTGCCATAATCGGAGGAATATATGCAACAATTGTATTAATGTTAAAGTTGGAAGGGGGGATAACATACTTTTTAACATATATGATTATGGCAGAAGTTCTTATTGTAATTGCATTTGGTGGGGACAATTTAAAGGCTAATTTAAGAAATATTGCAATTTTATATTCCATAACATTTCTACTTAACGGACTTCTTAACCTTCTGTATTTTAATTTGGAAAATAAAAATATAGTGCAGGGAGCTCAAAATACATATTATGGAAAAACAAATATTTTTATTATATTGCTTGTGGGAATAATGGTATGCGTTATTGTGAAGTATGGAAGGGAAAAAATTTTGAACTATATAAAAAGAGTAGGGAATATTTATACGGCTTACCTGTTTATTAATGACACTAAAATCTCGGCGATAGCATTGCGGGACACGGGAAACAGCCTTATAGAACCTGTCACAAAAAAGCCGGTATCAATTATTGAGGAGGATAAACTGGCAGAAGCCGATATGGAGAATATGAAATATATTTTTGTACCCTATAATACTGTTGGAAAATCCCACGGACTGATGAAAGCTTTTGTGGTAGATAAACTTGTAGTCAATGACATTACCACGGAAAAGGCAATAATAGGAATATATAAAGGAAAATTAAGCCAAAATAATAAGTATGAAATGATTTTGAACCCGGATATATTAAATAAATAAGGAGAATACAATGCTTTTAGAAACAATAAAAACCTTTGTAAATATTAATAAATTGCCATTTTTTAGTGGAATAATAATAAAAAAAGAGGGGGATTTACATTACATAGGAGGAAATGAAGTGCTGCCACCGCCTCTTAGTGCCAAAGAGGAATATCAGTGTATAAAAAGCTTAATTGAAGAGGAAAACATGGAGGCACGTTCTAAGCTTATTGAACATAATTTGCGGTTAGTTGTATATATTGCAAAGAAATTCGATAATACAGGTGTGGGAGTGGAGGATTTAATATCCATAGGAACCATCGGACTGATAAAGGGAATTAACACCTTTAATCCAACTAAGAACATAAAGCTGGCTACATATGCGTCAAGATGTATTGAAAATGAAATATTAATGTATTTAAGAAAAAACAATAAAACTAAGCTGGAGGTTTCTATAGATGAACCGCTGAATGTGGATTGGGACGGAAATGAATTATTACTTTCCGATATATTAGGAACCGATGAAGATGTTATTTCAAGAGGAATTGAAAATGAGGTGGAGAAAAGGCTTTTATATAAGGCTATAGAAAAACTAAATACCAGAGAGAAGGTAATTGTGGAAATGCGTTACGGATTAAACAACGTTGATGGGGAGGAAATGACGCAAAAGGAGGTGGCAGACAGCCTTGGAATATCCCAGTCATATATTTCAAGATTAGAAAAGAAAATAATTAAAAGGTTAAAAAGGGAAATAGTAAAATTTGAATAAATATAATAATTAAGAATAGGGAGCCATAAATTGGGCAAATTATATCTATGAAAGATATTTTGCAGGGGGATTTTTATGGCTCTTTTTAAAGTTGAAATATGTGGTGTAAACACATCTAAGTTGCCGCTTTTAAGTGAAAAAAGAAAAAAAGAACTGTTTCAGGAAATAAAAAAAGGCAACATGGAGGCAAGAGAAGAATTTATTCAGGGAAATCTGCGACTGGTACTTAGTATTTTGCAGCG
>NZ_HF991871.1:223509-263618 GCF_000432355.1 Eubacterium sp. CAG:161 | reverse complement strand
ATTTTGCAGCGGTTTTCCAACAGCAGTGAAAATGTGGACGATTTGTTCCAAATCGGATGCATCGGACTGATTAAGGCTGTGGATAATTTTGACGATACCTTAAATGTTAAATTTTCCACATATGCAGTGCCAATGATTTCAGGGGAGCTTAAAAGATTTTTAAGGGATAATGCATCCATAAGGGTAAGCCGTTCCATAAAGGACATTGCCTATAAGGCAATATATTGCAAGGAAAGCATAATAAAGGAAACTAATACTGAGCCTACCATTGAGGAAATTGCAAAGCACATTGGAGCAACACCGGAGGAAATTATTTATGCCCTTGATGCCATTCAAAGTCCTGTTTCTTTGTACGACCCGGTTTATGACCAGGGGGGAGACACCCTTTATGTAATGGATCAGATTAGTGACAAAAAGAATAAAGAAGAAAAATGGGTGGAAAACATTGTACTAAATGAGGCTTTAAACGGTTTGTCAGACAGGGAGAGAAAAATAATCGATATGCGTTTTTTTAACGGAAAAACTCAGATGGAAATTGCAGATGAAATCGGTATTTCCCAGGCACAGGTAAGCAGATTGGAAAAAAACGCATTAAAAAGTATGAAAAATTACATGAAATAAGAGAATGTCCCACCACAAATTGATAGACAAAACAGGGATACTGCATAAGATAATAAAAAAGGCTTTAAATGAGAATAGAGGATTTAAAAAGGAAAGAGGTTATAAACTGTTGCAATTGCAAAATATTAGGATGTGCAGATGATATAGCATTTGATATTTGCACAGGATGTATTGAGGCAATTATTGTGCCAGGACCAAGTAAATGGTGTGGATTAGTATGTAGTGATTACGAGTATGTAATCCCTTTTAAGTGTATTACCCAGGTGGGACCTGATATTATATTGGTAAAGGTAGATGAGGCGGAGGTTAAACATAAAATAAAGATGTTTTAGAGGTAATAAATACTCATAATCAGTGAAAAGCCTGGATTCTAAACCCTTGACCTTACAGGGAATATTATCTATAATTATGTGGTAAAAAAGAACCGGAGGAACAACTATGAAGTGTCCATATTGTGGAGAAGAAAATACAAAAGTTATTGATTCAAGACCGGCAGAAGAGAATAATGCCATTAGAAGAAGACGTCAGTGTGAAGTATGTAAGAAGAGATTTACCACGTACGAAAAGGTAGAATCCATTCCCCTTATTGTTATAAAAAAAGATAATATACGTGAACCCTATGACAGAAGCAAAATTGAGGCAGGAATTTTAAGGTCATGCCATAAAAGACCGGTTTCCTATGAACAGATTGTTTCAGCAGTGGAAGATGTTGAAAATGCCGTATTTAACATGGAACAGAAGGAAGTTTCCAGTGCGGTTATCGGAGAACTGGTAATGGACAGATTAAAGAAATTAGACCAGGTGGCATATGTGCGTTTTGCATCGGTATATCGTGAATTTAAGGATGTAAACACATTTATGGAGGAACTGGCAAAATTACTTAAATAATTATGTTTTAACATTTTAACCCTAAGGAGATTTAAATGCTAAATAAATTATACCCGGATACATACCTTGATTCCATTGATGACATTGATTTTGAAATGTACTACAAAAAAGGTATTCGTGGAATAGTATCGGACATAGACAATACACTGGTGCCTCACGGAGCACCGGCAGATGAACATATAATTAAGGTTTTTGAAAAAATACATGGAATGGGAATAGATACATGTCTTATTTCAAATAATAGGAAACTAAGAGTTGAACCTTTTGCAAAGGCAGTTAATTCAAAATTCATATATGATGCTCATAAGCCTTCAAGGGAAAGCTATAAAAAGGCAATGGAGCTTATGAATACTGATAAAGAATCCACATTGTTTATTGGCGACCAGATTTTTACGGATATCTGGGGGGCAAACAGAACAGGCATAGAAACTGTAATGTTAAAGCAAATTGACAAAAAAGAGGAAATACAGATTATTTTAAAAAGAATACCGGAAAAATTAATTCTCTGGTTATGGAAAAGAAAAGTGCGTAAGTAATGAACCTACGCACTTTTTTGTAGCAAAAGCCCGGCAAGCAATATCGTGCTCGCACGAAATATTATTTGCCGGGCGTAAGAACATCGAAAAGCTATGCTTTGAGATGTCCGCTAGCTAAAATCGGGTAGGAGTCAGCCTACTCGATTTTATGAAAAATATTTCTTTTTAATCTCTTCCACAGGCATATCTTTTCCCGTAAATAACTTAAAAGCTTCAGCTCCCTGATATAACAGCATATATATGCCGTTAAAGGTAGGACATCCATGTTCTTTGGCAATTTTTAAAAGCTTAGTTTCCATTGGATTATATATTACATCTGAAACAATAAGGTTTTCATTAAAAACTGAAAAATCCTTTACTATACAATTATCAGTATTTGGTGCCATGCCAACAGATGTGGCATTGGTTAAAATCTTACTGTTTGAGATAGCTTCGTTTAATATATCGTCATTGCCTAACTCAATAAGCTTTGCATCACAATCTGTGTTGGAATTAACCATATCAACCATTTTTTCTGCTTTTTCCCAGAACCTGTCCTTAATACTGAAAAGGTTGATTTTTTTAACACCATCTAATGCTGCCTGAACAAAGATGGAAGATGCTGCACCACCGGCACCAAGAAGAGTCATGGTTTCGCCCTTAATATCAAAACCTGCATCCTTTACTGACTGCATGTAACCGATGCCGTCAGTGTTATGACCTATGTATCTGCCATTTTCATTTACAACGGTGTTTACGGCACCAATCATTTTAGCAGCAGGAGATAAATCATCTAATAACTCACAGATTGCGGTTTTGTCAGGCATTGTACAGTTAAAGCCTGCAACATTTAATTTTTTTAATCCTTCAAAAGCTGTTTTTAAGCTGTCTTCCTTAACATCAAAACAAAGATATACATAGTCAAGTCTTAAAAGTCTGAATGCTTCGTTATGCATTAAAGGGGATTTGCTATGTGCCACGGGACTTCCCAAAAGTCCGGTGAGTCTTGTATGTCCTGTAATTTCATTGATATATCCCATATGAAAATACCACCTTTCAAATAAAATCCTTATTAAGTATAAAGTGTCAGGAAAAAAATGTAAACCTTTGCATTGACTAAATTTAAAGGCTAAACTATACTCTATTTATTGTCAGCGTGGAGGTTACAAATGAAGGAAAAGAATTTCGGGAAAATAACTTTGTCAAATAATCAGGCAAGAGTTTGTGTTCCGGTTATGGGAAAAACTACGGAAGAAGTATTACAGCAGTTAAAAAGTGTCGTAGAAATGGAACCGGATATAATAGAGTGGCGGGGAGATTTTTTTGAAACCGATAACAATGAAGGATACCTGAATGTCCTAAAACAAATGAAAGACGTTAATGAAAATATTCCTGTTATATTTACAATAAGAACAGATTCAGAAGGTGGAAATAAAAAGATAGGTTGGAATGAATATTGTGATTTGTGCTTATTTATTGCAGAAAAAGGCAAAGAATTTAATGTAGAATTTGTGGACGTGGAAGTATTTAAGGATGATAAGGCTAATGAATTGATTAATGGCCTTCATGAAAAGGGAATGAATGTTATAGGTTCTAATCATCATTTTGACAAAACTCCGGACAAGGAAGAAATGGTGAAAATATTAAGCACCATAGAAAAATCAGGGGCAGATGTTTGTAAATTAGCAGTTATGCCAAGGGATAAAAAAGACGTCGAAGTGTTAATTGAAGCATCAAAGGAGACAGATGAAAAAATAAAGGCACCAATTATTACAATGTCTATGGGTGAATTAGGAGCCGTAACAAGGGTTATACCTAAAATCACAAAAACTTCAGTTACCTTTGCAGCAGGAGTAAGTGCTTCAGCACCGGGACAGCCTGGTATTAAGGTTGTGAGAAAGCTCTTACAGGAAAACAAACATTGCCCTTTGCAGGGAAACATAGCCATAATAGGATTTATGGGAACAGGAAAGACCACAGTTTCTTCTGCATTATCAAAAATAACGGGACTTAAGGAAATTGACGTGGATGCGTATATAGTAGAAAAGGCAAAAATGTCCATAAGTGAAATTTTTGAAAAATACGGTGAGGAATATTTCAGAAACTTAGAAACAGAAAGCCTTAGGGAAATTGCAAATAACAAAAATCAGATAATTTCCTGTGGCGGCGGTGCCGTGTTAAAAGATGAAAATGTGGACATACTAAAAAACAGCGGAACTATTGTACTTCTTACAGCTACACCGGAAACAATATTTGACAGGGTAAAGGATCATACCCACAGACCGATACTTAACAATGACATGAGTCTTAGCCATGTAAAAAGTCTTATGGAGAAGAGAGAACCAAGGTATCAGTCAGTAGCGGATATAAAGGTTAATGTGGATAGTAACGACAGAATTTTAACCTGCTACGACATGCTTTGTAAGCTGGAAGAAAAAGGTTGAAATATATTAGGATATATCATATAATAGGAATAACGTGAGCAATCACAGACGAACTTTTAGGAGGAAATATTATGGTAACAGCAGGCGATTTCAAGAACGGTATTACAATTGAATACGATGGAAAGATTTGTCAGATTATCGAATTTCAGCATGTAAAACCGGGAAAAGGCGCAGCGTTCGTTAGAACAAAGTTAAAAGATATTAAGAGTGGCGGTGTTGTAGAAACAACATTCAGACCAACTGAAAAATTTGAAAATGCTCATATCGACAGAAAGGATATGCAGTACTTATACAATGATGGTGATTTATATTACTTCATGGATGGAGAAACATATGACCAGATTGCCATCGGTTCAGAAAAAGTTGGAGATTCTTTGAAATTTGTAAAGGAAAATGAAACAGTAAAGATTTGTTCATGCAAAGGCGATGTATTTGCCATCGAACCACCTATTACAGTTGAATTACAGATTACAGAGACAGAACCTGGCTTCAAGGGAAATACAGCTACTAATGCTACAAAGCCGGCAGTAGTTGAAACAGGAGCTACAGTATATGTTCCTTTATTTGTTGAACAGGGCGAAACAATTGTTATTGATACACGAACAGGTGAATACTCAAAGAGAGTATAAAAAGATACCTTAAATAAAAAAACGAGACCAATGAGTGCTTGCATTCATGGTCTCGTTTTTTTATAATGACTTTAGATAATTTTTTGAAGGAGGACACGAAAGTGAAAAGAATTATTAGTATTTTATTAACGATGGCAATGATGGTGTCGTTAATATCTGTCAGTTCAACTAATTTGACAAAGGCAGATGAAAAAAGTGATTGGCAGAAGAATGCCATAACAGCTCCGGTACAGGGAAAACTTGTGGGAGCAGGTTACATTGATATAAAATTCGATGGAACATTAGAAAATGCGTCAGGTTATCAGGTTTATTTTGATGGAAAAAATGAATGTGATTTAGTTGACGGAACTAAGGCTGTGATGACATTTGATGCCAAAGGGCTTTCTAAGGAAGCAAAGTGTGAAGTATACACTACACAGGTATCTGCCCATACGGCATATGTTGTAGCTACAATGGACGATGGAACAGAGGTTAAAAGTGATGAAGTAACTTTTTACGTTTCCAAAAAAGGTGTTGCCCTTGGTGCTGATATGAGTTCAACAGTTAAATTAAGTGATATGAACTGCGCATGGTATTATAACTGGGCACCAACACAGTTTAATTCCGTAGTTGATAATTTTAGCGAAATTCCTGTTGCACCTATGATATGGGGTAAGGATGTAATGGAGCAGATTCCTGACATTACATCAAAGGATAAATATATACTTGGATTTAATGAGCCGGATCATCCTGAACAGTCTAATCTTACGGTGGATGAAGCTGTAGAACTGTGGAAAGACATTACAGCTACAGGTCGTAGAACGGTAGCTCCGGCTGTAGCATCAAGTACAGAGTGGTTAGATGCATTTGTTAAAAAGGTAGATGAGGACGAGAATTTAAGATGCGATGCAATACCTATGCATTTTTACACAGCCTTTCCTGAAAAAGGACAGGCTCAGGTATTACTTAACAAAATTGATGAATTGTATAAAAGATATAACAGGCCAATCTGGCTGACTGAGGTTTCAGTATGGGGACAGCATCCGGTACTTACTAACAATAGTTATCAGAATCCAACGGCAAGAAAAAATGTGGAGAATTTCATGAAGGAAATTGTGGAAGGATTAGAAGAACGTCCATATGTTGAACGTTATTCATGGTTCCCTTATAATATTAACAGTGCCAATGAAATAGACGGAGCAGCATACAGTGGAGCTTCAGCATTATTTGATTATGAAACAGGTGCAATTACCCAGTTAGGAGAGTTGTACGCAAGTTTGGGAAATCCTGAGGGCTATCAGTTATCAGTTATAACTAATAAGTATGTGGAAAAAGAGGAAACTACTACGCAGGAACCTACTACAAAGAAAAATGTAACAACACAGCCTGCTACGACGTCAGCGCCGAAAAAAAAGGCAAAACCTGCAAAGGTTTCAGTAAAAAAAGCAACTAACGTTAAGAAACTTTCTGTAAAGTTAATATGGAAAAGTGCTAAGAATGCAAAGAAATATCAGGTACAGTATTCTTTAGATAAGAAGTTTAGAACAGCAAAGAAGTATAAGACTAAGACAGTTACAACTAAAAAAGTTACTTATACAGTGAAGAAACTTACTAAAAAGAAAAAATATTACTTCAGAATAAGAGGAGTTAACGGAAAAACATACGGAAGTTGGTCTAAGGCTAAGAAAGTAAGTATAAAAAAATAAAAAAGACTATTTACGGAGGCTGAATTTTGAACATAGTAATATTAGATGCAGAAACATTATCTTTAAATAATGATATAGATTTTTCAGCATTTGATCAATATGGAAATGTTAAAATATATGGAAGCACAGGGGAAAATCAGATAGTTGAACGGATAAGTGAGGCAGATGTTGTATTATGTAATAAGACACCATTATTTGAAAAGACGCTGTGTAAAGCAACTAAACTTAAGTATATTGGGTTATTTGCAACGGGATATAATAACGTGGATTTAGAGTACACCCGTAAAAAGGGAATAACGGTATGTAACGCAGGAAGCTATTCCACAGAGGCGGTGGCACAACATGTTTTTGCATTTATTCTTCATTTTTACAACAAGATTTCAAGGTATAATTATTTTGTACAAGAAGGCGGATGGATAAAAACCGACAAATTTTCCCCGTTTATGGAAATGAAGGAATTAAGTGGAAAAACTATAGGCATAATAGGATATGGCTCTATTGGAAAGAAGGTGGCTCAAATTGCAAATGCCTTTGGCATGAATGTGCTTGCCTACAGTCGAAGTGCACTAAAAAATGAGGGCACAATACTAAAAAATGAGTCATTTGCAGAATATGCACAGGTTGATACAATTCTTAAGAAGTCAGACATTGTTACAATGCACTGCCCATTAAACAGGGATTCGGAAAAAATGTGCAACAAAGAATTCTTTTGCAAAATGAAGCGTGACAGTTTGTTCATTAACACATCCCGTGGAGGTGTGGTGGATGAGGATGATTTAGTCTATGCCCTTAACCATGATGTTATATGTGGAGCGGCATTAGATGTGGTATCAAAAGAACCGATGGCGCCTAATTGTCAGTTACTTAATGCCAAAAACATTATAATCACTCCTCATGCTGCATGGGCTCCGTTGGAGACAAGAACGCGACTTATTAAAATCGTTTCAGAAAATTTGCAAAAATGGCTTGCAGGAACCCCTATAAATGTTATAGAATAAAACAAAAGGGGCGTCGGTTAGAACACAAAATCTAATACGGTTTGATATGGGAGAGCGGATATTTCCCAAATTGTATTAAAATTTTATATCTTAAAGGAGGAACAATCATGAAAAGATTGGCAAAGAAATTTGCAGCATCAGTTCTTGCACTTACACTTGTAATTGCTATGGGAACTACATGTTTTGCAGCAACTTGGGGCAGCTACTTTGTTGCTACAGAAGGATGGTACGAAGGAGCAGAAGGAAAGTTAACATCAAACAAGGCATCAGGCTTTACAGCAGCTATTGATTCTGTAGGCTGGATGGGTGTTTGGGGAGCTCAGGTTTACATTGATGGAGCTAAAAGCGGAAATGCTAAAAACATTAATGTAAAGAAGGGACAGACATACACACTTTCATTTACAATTAAGGCAACAAATATCACAAAGTTTGCATATGTTAAGGTTGCTACAGGTGATACATTAGCATACTCAACATGGGTAAAGATTCCTGCTAACAAGACAGTTAAGGTAAACAAGACATTTAAGGCAAAAGCTAATGCAAACTCAGTTTATTTTGGACTTGGTGGAGATATCGGTGACAGAGAAGGCGTATCAGAAGACGGAGATGCCGCTACAAGATATCAGGTATTTAGAAAACAGTTTAAGCAGGAACCGGCAGACGGACTTGCAGTTGATGCTAATGGAGATTACTCATCATCAACGTTAATTACTGTATCTAAGTTTACATTAGTTCAGCAGCCAAAGATTAAGTCAGTTAAGTCAACAAAGAAGGGCAAAGTTACCGTTAAGTTTGCAAAGGCTGCAGGAGCTTCCAAATACAAAGTGAAAGTTGGAAGAAAGGTAACTACAACTAAAAAAACAACAGTTACAGTTAAAGCTAAGGCTGGAAAGAAAGTAAGTGTACAGGTAGCAGCAGTTGCAAAATCATCAGGTGTTGCAGGTGCATATAGTGCAAAGAAAACAGTTAAGGTTAAAAAATAATATAATACTGTTTACAGTATATGAAAAGGATCGTTGCATGACGGTCCTTTTTACGTTATAATACCAAAAAATTAGGCATTTGATATAAAGACTATTATAAGTCGGAAGAAGTCGAACGATTTTTTACATTTTTAGGAAAAAATAGTGTATAATAATATTGATAAAAAAATAATACACCAAAGTGTGGTAAGGGGGAAATACAATGATTGACAAAGTTATTGAGAACAACAGAGTGAGTATTATAGGAGAAATCGTATCAGAATTCAGATTTAGCCATGAAGTTTTTGGAGAGGGATTTTACATAGTTGATGTGTCTGTAGACCGACTAAGTGATTTAACAGATGTAATTCCGTTAATGGTATCTGAGAGACTGGTAGATATTAACGAAGACTACCAGGGCAGACTGGTAGAGGTTTCAGGTCAGTTTAGATCCTATAACAGGCACGAGGGGACAAAGAACAAGCTGGTTCTTTCCATATTCGTAAGAGAATGGGAAGAGGTAGAAGAGAATCTTGAGTCAGGAAAAACTAATCAAATCTTTTTGGATGGATATATCTGTAAGGCACCAATTTACAGAAAAACGCCATTAGGAAGGGAAATTGCTGATTTGCTTATTGCTGTAAATCGCCCATATGGAAAGTCAGATTATATACCTTGTATTGCATGGGGGAGAAATGCGAGATATGCATCTAACTTTGAAGTGGGAGGACATATTCAAATCTGGGGAAGAGTTCAGAGCAGGGAATATGTAAAGAAGATTAGTGAGGAAGAGACTGAAAAGCATGTAGCCTATGAAGTTTCGGTAAGTAAGTTAGAATATATTGATGATTAAAAATATACTGTTGTGTTTAGTTCCGGTAAGGAGCAATCCACAACAGTATATTTTTTTGACTTAAAAGAAAAAATCTGACGGTTAAAATATAAGATATTCAGGAAAAGATGTAAAAATGATTTTATGTATATAAGGTATGAAAAACTGAATTGTGATAATTATACCAATATATGGTAGTGGTTATAAATAAAATATGTGAAAAAAATCACATTTGAAATGGATAAAAGTATTTTTATTTGTGAAAAGTGCGTAATTGAAACATTTTTATATTGATTATCTTTATAAAAAATGTTACAATACAGGTAACTGAAAATTAGGCGTTTTCAAAAAAGGAGAAATATTTAAAGGAGGAAATGAAAATGAGAAATATTTTCAAGAAAGCGTTAGCAGGAACAATGTCAGTTGCATTGGTTGCAGCTTTATTTGTAGGAGCTGATGTTAATAAGACAACAGTAAAGGCAGAGGATGGACAGTTATCATCATGGCAGGTATATCAGTCAGGAACTGCACCACATGCTTGGGGTGATTATGAGGAGTCAGCATATAATTCAATTACTTTTACTGATTCAGCTAATACAACAGTTACAAATTTCAATTCAGCAACAACAAATGCCAATGGTGAAGTTGTTGGAGGAATAACTGATTCAGGCGTGGTTGCAAATGGTTTTGCAGCTAATATCAAGAGCAATGGTTGGCAGGCAGACTATGGTAATGGTTTAAACAATCCATGGTCACTTAGAATGACAATGGATAATATCAAACTTACAGAGGGTCATATTTATAATATTTCATTTAAGGCAAAAGCTACATCAACTAAGTATTTTAACCTTGCATTTAATACAGGTTCAGGTGACTATATGTTTGGTGAAACAGAAGCAGAACTTGGAACTGATGAAAAGACATTTACATACACCGAATTTAAGAGCCAGGCAACAACATCTTTACAGATGGTTATTTCATTAGGAGCTTTCCCGGTTGTAAATGAAAACGTAAAGGCTAAAGAAGCAAACTGGACAGGTACAGTTACATTCTCAGATATCACTTTTGAAGATTTAGGTGTTGATCCGGATTATGAAAAGGCACCGGAAATTCCAACAGAAAAACCTACAGTTAAGCCAACTGAGAAACCAACAGTAAAACCTACAGTTAAGCCAACAACAAAGCCTACTGTAAAAACACTTGCAAAGGTTAAAGGTCTTAAGGCTGTAAACAAGAAAAAAGGAACTGTTAAGCTTTCATGGAAGAAGGTTTCAAAGGCTAAGAAGTACCAGATTAAGGTTGGAAGCAAGACATATAGCGCAAAGAAGAATACATTAACAGTTAAGAAACTTAAAAAGGGTAAGAAATACACATTTAAGGTTCGTGCAATTGCAAGTGGATACAAATCAAGTGCATGGGTTAAAAAGTCAATTAAAATTAAAAAATAATTTTTGACAGCATACTATATAAATGTTACCCAATGCTTATGCATTGGGTAACTGTTTAATAACAGGTAATTTATCAATTTGTTCAGGAGGACAAGAAGTGAGAAAAGGATTTTTAAAGAAAGTATCATCAGTTGCTTTAGCTCTTACTATGGTAGTTGGTTCAATTAATATTGTTCCGGCTGCATCACATGCCAGCAATGGAGCTAATGTTGCTTCAAATATTACATGGAACTATTTTTCAATAATTCCTGCGGATGGAAAAGAATCAAGCTTAGATAAGCTTCATAATGGACATGTAGATGGAGAAGATGGTAAGAAGGTTAAGTATTGTTGGTATCATGCATTGACACATATTAGAACTGAGGATTATCCTAATGGTCAAGTTCCTTTAGGAGATTTTGCAACACAGGGATGGGTTGCACCGGGAGCAACAGCTTCTAAAGCTCAGTTTTGGGCAGCTAATACAGGATGGGACGGACAGTATAATGAACGTGACGGCTCATTAGTAGGTGATAATCCGTACGGACTTAGATTTTATACATCAAATATTCCTGTAGAAAAAGGTCGTACATATACTGTATCTTTCAAATATAGAAGTACACTTAAAGGTAAGAAAACTATATATGAAAAAGATGAATACGGTGATTACAAATACGATGAAAACGGTGAAAGAATTCCGGTATTAGATGAAAATAATGATCCGATACAGGAAGATAATTACATTAAGCACATAGGTTTTAATGTTATTAATCCTGCCAATAATAACGGCTTAGATTTAACTTCATATTCAGGATGTACATCAGGTGGAAGTATTGAAGCAGATAGCAGTGTTGAAGGCGAAAAGACTGTAAAGGTAACAGTAAAGGTTCCAAAGACATATGCAGGAAACGCAATATGTGTTCAGTTTACAGCCGGTTCATATATTACAACATATCCTGATGAAACAGCAATGAAGGGTAGCCTTTTTGTTGATGATTTCAAAGTTACAGCAGGTAACCAGTATACAGTTAAGTACATATGTGGAAATCAGTCATATACAGAGCATGTTAATGCCGGAGAAAAGGCATCAGGACATCAGTTCGCTGTAAAGGGAAAGACATTCTCTGCATACAAAGTAGGTTCATCAAAATACAATCTTTCTACACCTGTAAAGGGCAACTTAAATATTACATGTGTTTACACAGCTACAAAGAAGCCGGGTAAGGCAAAAGTAACATTTAAGGCTGCAAAGAAGAGTGCTAAATTAAGATTTAAGAAGCTTTCTAATGCAAAGGGATACGAAATTAAGTATGCTAATAACAGCAAAATGAAAAAGGCTAAAACAAAGACAACAACAAAATCAAGTATAGCGATTAAGAAGTTAAAATCAGGAAAGAAGACATATTTCCGGGTTAGAGCATACAATTTAGATTCAGCAGGAAAGAAAGTATACAGCAAAAAAGTTGTAAAGAAATCTATTGTTATTAAATAATTAGATTTTAAATATTTGAAAGGGTGGAAGGGTTATATATTTAAATAACTTTTTCTGCCCTTTTATTTATAGGCATTTGTTAGGGTTTATGATGAAAATGCTAGGAGGTTTTCATAATTTATATGGAGAAAATAAAAAAAATATTGGCTATGGTTTTATCCGTTGCATTATTATTTTCAGGAATGATATTTGACAATACTGTAACTAAGGCAGACGAGACAAATACCTGGTCAGGTGAAGCAATAATAAGCCCGGAACAAAATAAGTTAATTGGTGCGGGATATATTGATATTAAATGGAATAATACATTGGAAAATGTAAAGCAGTATAAGGTCTATATTGACGGAACATTAAAAAAGACAATGTCACCATCAGGGGACATTATGAAATTTGAATTTTATACTACCAATGTGAAGGGATATACAGCACAAATTGTTGCAGAATTAAAGGATAACACTGTTGTAAAATCAGATGTAAGAAATTTTTATGTAACAAAAAAAGGAATATGTGTCAACCGAAGAGATATGGGTGCAGCAGTTGATCCGGCATCAATGAATATCGGATGGTATTATGACTGGGACTACAAATCATTAAAAGACTGGAATTATAAAAATAAAAAATTTTATGATTTAGAGTTTGTTCCTATGATTTGGGGAGACGATTCAGTAGATATTTCTAAAAGATGTGAGTATGCCAACAGAAAAGGTTACAAATATATGTTGTCATATAATGAGCCGGATTTAAAAGGGGAATCAAATAAGCAGCCTGATACAATGAGATACAGATGGAATGAAATGATTGACAGCAAAGGAAGTCTCAGATTAGGTTCTCCTGCAACAGAAACATTTCAGATTAATTCTGACAAGTGGTGGACACCATTTTGGAATGGCTTAAATCAAACGCAGAAAAATAATATGACATTTATTGCAGTGCATGCATATCAGCATTATTATGACAATGCTGACACGGCATTAGAGTACCTTCATACAATAGATGAAATATATGCAAAATACAAAAAGCCTATTTGGATTACTGAGTTTGCAGTAGCGGACTCAGGAAATGTATTTAATCCTAAAAACGCCAAGCATAATGCACAGGTTCAGGAATTTATGAAAATTGTTCTTAAGGGATTAAATGAAAGAAGCTATGTTGAAAGATATTCATGGTTCGATTTTAATCCGGAAGATTCAAAAACAGGTGCTTCAGGTATTTATTATTATGATACGGGAAAGCTTACAACCTTAGGACAGATATATGCAAATATTGGAAATCCGGCAGGATATAATGCTAAAAAGTATAATGTATCATATACAACTTCAAAGAATACATCTATGGCTTCCTGCGTTGCGGCAGTGCCTACTACAGTTTATAGTGTGACAGCTAAAAAGAAGGCCTTTAGCTATAGCATAAAATCTGTAAAAAGAGCCGCAGGATATCAGGTTCAGTATTCATTAAACAAGAAGTTTAGCACAAAGAAAAAATACAAAACAAAAACAAAGAATATTTCAGCAACAAGTGCTACAGTTAAAAACGGCACAATTAAAAAGCTAACAAAGAAGAAAACGTATTATGTAAGAGTGAGAGCTTACAAAGTAATTAATGGAAAGAAATACTATTGTAAGTGGAGCAAAACAAATAAAGTAAAAATAAAAAAATAGAACCATATTAAGGGGTGGTAATGCCGCCCCTTAATTAATATCATAAGATTGGATTTAGAGTATTATGTTAAAAAGCAGAAAGAAAGTAATTATGGGGATTTTATTATTAGGACTAATAATAGTATCTCTTGTGGCAGGTTTTAAAATAAATGACAAGAATCGAATACAAAAAATTAATGCAAATAAAAGCAGCTGGAAGGAAAATGCCATAACCTTTCCTGAGGCAGGAACACTACAACCGGCAGGATATATTACAATAAATTGGAACAGTGCTGAAAAAATAGGTAAGGTTAAAAAGTATGTAATTTATGCAGATGATAAAAAAATAGCAGAAACTAACGGAAAAACCACTACCTATGAGTATTACACCACAGAGGTTAAGTTACATAAGATATACATAGAGGCACAAATAGAAAAAGGCTCGAAAATTTATTCTGATGTTATTCCTTTTTACGTGAATAAAAAGGGATTGTGCATGAATAAGGATATGGCAAGAAATGTTGATGCCGGTAACTGGGGAGTTTCATGGTATTATAACTGGAGCATAACCAAACATAATTTCACCAGTTTTAGAGATTTACAGTTTGTGCCAATGATGTGGACAACAGCACCTACAGATAAGCAGGAAATATCGGTATTGCCTAAGCTGGGATATAAGTATGTGCTGGCATTTAATGAGCCGGATTTGGAAGAACAGTCCAATATATCAGTAGAAGATGCAGTAGAGGGAATGAAGGCATTTATGAATCAGGATATTTATGTAGGTTCTCCTGCCACGGCATTATGTCCTCCATGGTCAGATGACTGGTTTGTGCCATTTATGAAACAAATGAAAAAAGAAAAAATGGATGTTGATTTTATACCTATTCATCATTATTGGAACTGGTGGAATGAAGAGGGGGTACAGGCATTTTTAGATTTAGTTGACAAAACATGGGAGATGTATCACAAGCCAATTTGGATAACGGAATTTGCCATAAGTGGTGTTCCTTACAGAACAAAGCAAATGAGACAATCAGTTATTGATTATATGAAGGGTGTTATTCCTGAATTAGATAAAAGAGATTATGTGGAGAGGTATTCATGGTTCTCTTTTAATCCTACAGATTACAGAAACGGAGGTTCCGCATTACTTGATATAACTACAGGTGAAATTACGGATTTAGGAAAACTATATCAGAGCCTTGGAATGCCTGAAGGATATGAAAATAGTAGTAAAGTTAAAAAAGAAAAAAATACACAAAAAGATATAGTAAAATAATGACATAATTAACTAAAAAAACATATAATAAATAAAAGTATTTTAGTTGACACTATTTAATGTCAGTGTTATTATAAACGTAGTTGAACGATAGTAGAGGTTGCGCTAATTATTAGTAGGTTATATGATGTCCCGGAGGCAGATGACTATAGCAGAAAGGATGCAGCGCCGAAGGAGATGGTTTCCGGAGATTGTTTCCTGGGTATGTGGTTAACAGCCATATGACTGTCATACATATTTTATGTATGGGGAGCTACTTATAAGTTTTATATCAGAATTCTTATAAGGAGCTTATTTTAAGCTCCTTTTACTATGGTTTACAAGTACATATAAAATATAGGAGGAATAGAAAATGTCTATTTTTACAGGTGCCGGTGTAGCCATTATTACACCTTTTAATGAAGATGGTTCAGTTAATTATGAAGAGTTTGGGAGAATTATTGATGACCAGATAAGTGGTGGTTCAGATGCCATTATTGTATGTGGTACAACAGGTGAGTCATCAACAATGGATCACGATGAGCATATTGAAGTAATTAAGTATTGTGTAGAAAAGGTAGCAGGAAGAGTTCCTGTTATTGCAGGCTCAGGTTCAAATTGTACACGTGAAGCCATAAATATTTCGAAGAGAGCTGAGGAGGTTGGAGCTAACGGACTTCTTTGTGTTACACCATATTACAATAAGTGTACCCAGGAAGGTCTTTACCAGTATTATAAAGCTATTTCAGATGCAGTTAATATTCCGATTATTATGTATAACATACCGGGAAGAACAGGCACAACTATCCAGCCTGAAACAGCAGTAAGAATTGCAAAAGAAGTTAAAAATGTAGTAGCTATTAAGGAAGCATCAGGAAATATTTCAGCTGTTGCTAAATTAGCAGCTTTAGCAGACGGATGTATTGATATATATTCAGGAAATGATGACCAGGTACTTCCTATATTATCATTAGGAGGAAAAGG
The DNA here is from genome assembly GCF_000432355.1 of Eubacterium sp. CAG:161. NCBI lineage: Bacteria > Bacillati > Bacillota > Clostridia > Eubacteriales > Eubacteriaceae > Eubacterium > Eubacterium sp. CAG:161. The sequence goes on along the minus strand of NZ_HF991871.1, from coordinate 247,243 downwards.
TGTTATTTCAGTGTGGTCACATGTTGCTCCAAAGAAGGTTCATGATATGGTATACGCATATTTAAACGGAGATACAGCTACAGCTACAAAGCTTCAGTTAGAGGCTATAGATGTGATTGGAGCATTATTTTGCGAAGTAAATCCTATACCTGTTAAGGCAGCTATGAATATGTTAGGTTATAAGGCAGGTCCCGTAAGAGCGCCTCTTACTGAATTATCAGATGCTCATAAGGAATTACTTGAAAAGGCATTAAAGGATTACGGAGTCCTATAAAGAGCATTTTACATTTAGAAGAAAAATCTAAACACGGAGGTTAAAGATGGTTAATGTTATAATGCACGGATGTAATGGCAAAATGGGAAGAGTCATTACCAATCTTGTGTCACAGGACAATGATATAGAAATTGTAGCCGGTGTAGATGCTTATACAGGTATAGATAATGAATATCCGGTATTTACTTCAATAAAGGAGTGTACCGTAAAGGCAGATGTAATAATTGATTTTGCTGTCACATCGGCGATTGACAATTTATTAGATTATTCTGTCAGCACTAAAACACCTGTGGTTATATGTACAACAGGACTGTCTGCAGAGCAGCTTGAAAAAGTGAACGAGGCCAGCAAAAAGGTAGCAGTTCTCCGCTCAGCTAATATGTCATTAGGTATTAATACACTTATGAAACTTTTAAAAACTGCTACGGAAGTTTTAGCTAACAGAGGTTTTGATATTGAAATTGTGGAAAAACATCACAATCAGAAGGTTGATGCTCCTAGTGGAACAGCGTTAGCCCTGGCAGATTGTATGAATCAGGTTTTAGATAACCAGTACGATTACACATATGACAGAAGCACTGTACGCCAGAAGAGAGCTAAAAACGAAATTGGAATTTCAGCAGTTCGTGGTGGCACAATTGTAGGTGAACATGAAGTTATCTTTGCAGGAATAGATGAAGTTATTGAAATTAAGCATACAGCATATTCAAAGGCAATTTTTGCTAAGGGAGCCATTGATGCAGCTAAGTTCTTAAAAGGAAAAGAAGCCGGATTATATAATATGGCAGATGTAATAGACTAATTTATTGAATTTTTAAATAGACTGTTGTTTTTTTGATTAAAATCAATAAAACACAGTCTATTTTTTGTATAAAAATTAAAAAAGTGAAAACAATATTGTTATCGGGTGGAAACAAAGAGAAAAATTTGAGAAAACCGATAAGATATGGAAAATCATTTGGAGGATTTATAGTATGAAAACATTTAAAATTTACTTATTAGCCATGACATTGTTAGTGTCTGCATTATGTTTTGCAGCATGTGGCAACACAAACAATGATGAAAATGCCACAACAACAGAGAATGTTACAACAGAAAACGGTGCAAATTCAGGTATTATTAACGATACCACAAATAATGGAAATGCAGATAATAACGGAACAAAAAATGACGGTGTGGTAGATGATATTGGAAATGATATTAAAGACGGCGTAGATGATGTTATTGATGATATGGATGGAAATAATAATAAAAATAACAGCAACAATAACAACAATACAACTAAGAAAAATACTACAACACAGAATAACACTACAACTAAAAAATAAGGGTATCAATTATTAAAAATAAGCATAATCTATTATGATAAATAGTTTTGTAATGGTTTAATATGGCTTATAAAATAATATTAGACCCGGGGCACGGTGGTTCTGACCCGGGGGCAAACTTTAATGGAAGACAGGAAAAGGATGATGCATTGGCACTTGCCATGGCAGTAGGAAAGTTTTTAACTAATGCAGGCTTTGATGTGGAATATACCAGAACTGCTGATGTATATAATACTCCTTTTGAAAAGGCAATGATTGCCAACAATGCAGGCGGAGATTTGTTTGTATCTTTCCACAGAAATTCCTCAGCTGTACCTAATACTTACACAGGAGTACAGACTTTGGTGTATAACAGGGAAGGTTTAAAGGAAAAATTAGCGGAAAACATTAACAAAAATCTTACGGCAATCGGTTTTGAAGATAAGGGAATTGTGGAAAGACCAAATCTTGTGGTTTTAAAGCGTACAAAAATGCCGGCAGTTTTAATTGAGGCAGGATTTATTAATTCAGATAAAGATAATGAATTATTTGATAATAATTTTAATGAAATTGCTCAGGGTATTGCAGATGCCATAATTGATACATTAGATGATAGTGGAATTTCTGCCACGGATGCCCAGGTTTATACTATTCAGGTAGGAGCATTTAGGAACGGACAGTTAGCCAATAATATGGCAGCCCAGCTTAAAGCCATGCAGTTTCCGGCTATGGTGGTCTTCGAAGACGGATTATACAAAGTCCGGGAAGGAGAATTTAAAAGCCTTGATAATGCTGTAGAAATGGAACAAAGGCTTAGGGCAATGGGCTATAATACATTTATAAGAAGCTGATTTTATGAAAAAGTTTCAGGTGACAAAAACAGGATTAAGGTTCATTAATCTGTTGCCTGAAACTTTTATTTGTATTTATTAACGTATAATGATAAAATTGTCCTATTAATTAAGGAGGAAAAAAATGAATAACGGATATGTAAAGGTTGCAGCTGCAACACCTAAAATTGTTATAGGTGACTGTGGTCACAATAAATTAGAAATAGCAAAAATGACAGAAGAAGCATATAAAAACGGAGCACAGCTTATAGTTTTTCCGGAACTATGCATTACAGGATACACTGCATCGGATTTGTTCTGGCAAAAAAATATGTTAGATTTGGCATTTGAAAAAATAAATGAGTTATCAAAAGATACGAAAGATATGGAAATTGTTTCAGTAGTTGGGGCACCAATAAGGCATAAAAATAAACTGTATAATTGCGGAGTAGTAATATATGCAGGAGAAATTAAAGGAATAGTGCCAAAATCATTTATTCCAAGTTACTCAGAATTTTATGAGGGACGACATTTTACATCAGGAGAGGGAATTAAAAAAGGTGAAACAAGGGGAGAAATCCCATTTGGAACAAATTTGATTTTTGATTGTGGCAATATAGAGAATTTCACCTTTGCCATTGAAATATGTGAAGATTTGTGGGTACCAAATCCACCAAGTACAAACCATGCTTTAGCAGGAGCTAATGTTATATTAAACCTTTCTGCCAGTGATGAAATTACCGGAAAGGCTGATTATAGAAGAAAGTTAGTGGAAATGCAGTCGGCAAAAAACATTTGTGCATATATTTATTCAGATGCAGGAGATGGTGAATCATCTACCGATTTAGTATTTGCAGGGCATAACATCATAGCGGAAAACGGAACCATGGTAGCCCAGTCAAAGCGTTTTGAAAGCAGTAATATAACCTATGGAGATATAGATTTAGATAAGATTGCCACAGAAAGACAAAGAATGACAACATTCTATGTAAACCCGGATAATGAGGATTATATGAATGTATCTGTTAAACTTAAAAATAAAGAAGTGAAAGTTGACAGATATATTGACAAGGCACCTTTTGTACCGTCAGATACAAATAAGAGAAATGCAAGATGCGAGGAAATATTGGAAATTCAGACCTGGGGACTTAGAAGACGTCTTGAACATACAGGATGCTCAAATGTAGTAATAGGAATTTCAGGTGGTCTTGATTCCACATTGGCACTTCTTGTTACAGTAAAGGCTTTTGATGCATTGGGACTTGACAGAAAAGGAATACATGCAGTGACAATGCCGGGCTTTGGAACCACAGACAGAACATACTTAAATGCAGTGGAGCTAATTAAGGAATTAGGATGTGACTTTAAGGAAATTAACATATCAGAAGCAGTTACATTGCATCTTGCCCAAATAGAACATAATATTGAAAATCACGATGTTACTTATGAAAATGCCCAGGCAAGACAAAGAACGTATCTTTTGATGGATTTGGCAAACAAATACAATGGAATGGTAATTGGAACAGGAGATATGTCGGAGCTGGCATTAGGATGGGCAACTTATAATGGAGATCATATGTCCATGTATGGGGTAAATGCAGGAGTTCCAAAAACTCTTGTAAGGCATTTAGTTAAATATTATGCAGATGTAAATGAAGGAAAAATCAGCAACATTTTGTATGATATTTTAGATACACCGGTGAGCCCTGAACTTTTACCACCAAAGGACGGAGTGATAGCCCAGAAAACAGAAGAGCTTGTAGGTCCTTATGAGCTTCATGATTTCTTCCTTTACTATATGTTAAGATTTGGATATACTCCGAAAAAAATACAGTTTCTTGCAGAACTTGCCTTTGATGGGGTATATGATACAGAAACTATAAAAAAATGGCTTAAGACCTTTTACAGGAGATTTTTCTCACAGCAGTTTAAGAGAAGCTGTCTGCCGGATGGACCAAAGGTAGGTACAGTTGCCGTATCACCTAGGGGAGATTTAAGAATGCCTAGTGATGCCAGTGTTAAAGAATGGCTGGATGAAATTAAATAAAAAAGCAAAGGTAAAAAGACGGGAGTTCCCGTCTTTTTATACTTAAGGCTATTGTTATTTTTTACCTTTGTTAATAGTGTCTACAATGGCGTTGTATAGTAAAGAATATGTATATTGGCTTTCTTCCGAAAACTTAATATTGTCTACTGACTGGGTATCCACAATTTGCTTTGAAATATCTTCAAAAGCTGGTTCTACTAAAGGATACATAGTCGTTATCGCATCGCTTATGTTGTCCACCGTAATAGAATTAATGTGATTGCTATCAAGAGTGACAGTTACCTCCATTGGATTTCCGTTCAGTGTGACACAGGAGGTATATACTCCGGCCTCATATTGCCCTGAGGAACTTTTTTCCTTTTTTTCATCACTGTTTCTATTACAAAACATAAAAATTAATGAAATCACAAGAACAATACCAAGGAGTACAAATACTACGGTGTATATAAGCTCCTTTAAATGAAATACCATGAATTTTGGACTTTTTCCCATACTGACTCCTCACTTTAAATTTGATTATATTCTAATTTATTAATGTCAGGGGCAAAGTATGACAAAAGTATGTGTTGAAATTGACACATCCTATATACTATACTTAAATATAGATTTTGAAACACATCAGGTGTTTCAAAATCGTAGTTGACCAGCCCCGAAGGGGCGTGATTTGCGAAGCAAATTTTTGAAACGGTAATCCGATACCGTTTCAAAAGTCATAGAAAGAAACACATCAGGTGTTTCAAAAGTTATAAGTTATAGATTTTGAAATGATATTGTGGAGGAAAATATGTCATTACAGTTTATTATAGGAAGGGCAGGCTCAGGAAAGTCTACTTTATTATATAAGAATTTAATAGATACATCCATGAATAATCCGGATAAAAATATCCTTGCAGTGGTTCCGGAGCAATTTTCCATGGAAACCCAAAAGCAGATACTTACAATGATTAACGAGGAATATGGACTAGGAGGTAGTTTTAACATAGAAGTTACCAGTCTTAACCGTCTGGCATATTTAATATTTGAAGAGCAGGGTATAATTAATTACAAGGTAATGGATGATTTGGGGAAATCCCTTGTTATAAGAAAAGTGCTGGAACAGTGTAAAAAGGAGCTTATTATATACAAAAATAAAACAGCAATGCCGGGATTTGTGGAAAAGGTAAAGTCGGTTTTGTCAGAGCTTAAGCAATATTACATATCAGATACAGATATGGATAATATGCTTGATTTGTGTGGAAAAAGACCGGCTCTTTATCATAAGCTAAAGGATATTTTGGTGATTAGAAAAGCCTTTGATGAGTACATACAGGATAAAATGATAACAACAGAGGATGTGCTGGATATATTTTGCAAATATGTGGGACAATCTGAAATTATAAAAAATACCTATTTTTATTTTGACAGTTTTACAGGATTTACGCCAATTCAGTATAAAGTATTGGAATTGTTAATGAAGTATTCCAAAGGCGTTATGGTAAGTATTACTTTGCCTGAAAATGAGAAAGATTTTACCACATTTAATAAATATGAGTTGTTTTCCTTAAGCAAGGAAACCATAGCAAAGCTTAAAACTTTAGCTAAAAGAAATAATGTAAACATAAATGAAACATTAATTGCCGGAGAAGGTAAGGTTCCTTATAGAATAAAAAATAATAAAGCATTATGCCATATTGAAGAAAACATTTTCAGAAATAAGAAATTGGAAAAAAATGAAAATTATAATGATGCCATTGAAATCTACTCCCTGCCAAATCCCCGCAGTGAAGTAGCTTTTGTGGTGGCAAAAATTTCAGATTTAATTGTAAATAAAAACTACAGATACAACGATATTGCCATAATTACCGGAGATATGGCAAACTACTATATTTATTTAGAAGAAGAACTGAAAAAATATGATATTCCGGCGTTTATTGACCACAAAAGAGATATTTCATCTAATCCTTTTGTGGACGGGATTATAGCAGTGCTTGACGTAATAGCAATGGACTTTTCTTATGATGCTGTTATGAGAATGTTAAGACTTAATTTGCTGGAAATAAACAGAAATGACATTGATGTTTTTGAAAATTATATTAGAAGATTTGGTCGTCGCGGTTTTAAAAGTTATTCTGCTAAATGGGAAAAATGTTATAAGGGATTTGAAGAGAGACTTGTTACGGTTAATAATGTAAGGGAGAAAATATATAATGATATTTTAGCTTTAAGAACCACTCTTAAGGACAAAAAAGCCACAATAAAAGATTTCACCTTAGCACTTTATAATTTTATTCTTTCCACTAACATGGAAAAAAGAATAAATGATTACGTAGATATGTTTGAAAAAGATAATAAACCTGAACTATCAAAAGAATATCAGCAGATATATGGGGTTATTATTTTAATGCTTGAAAGAATTGTTAATTTAATGGGGGAAGAAACAGTTTCTCCAAAGGAATATGTGGAAATATTAAAGGCGGGATTTTTAGAGGCTAAAGTAGGAATAATACCTCCCGGATTAGATACCCTTATGGTGGGAGATATTGAAAGAACAAGACTTAAGGATACAAAGAAGATTATTTTCTTTTTAGGAGTTAATGACGGAATTATTCCTAAAATGGCAACCAATGGTGGAATAATTACAGATTCAGACAGGGATTTCCTTAAAGCAGATGAAAAGGAAGGCTTTGTTTTAGCCCCTACAGCCAGAGAAAATATATTTAAGCAGAAGGTTTATTTATATTCACTTTTAGCAAAGCCTACGGAAAAAGTCATTCTTACCCTTAGTAAGACTGACAATGCAGGAAAGACTCTTAGAAAATCATATTTAATAAGCGATTTGCAAAAAATGTTTTCAGACTTAAAAATTAAGGATGAAGAAAAATATGCAAATAGTCTTGAAGAAATAACAACTAAAAGAGAGGCATTAGATTATATTGCAGCCAATGCAGGAGAATACAAATCAGGAAAGGAAGACAGGCTTTTTGAAGTTCTTTGTTCCGTATTATCTGATGATGTAGATGCTAAGAAGTGTCTTAAATTAATTAAAAAAGGAACATTTTATAAGGGAAGACAGCCTTATCTCAGCAGGGAAAATGCCAGAAAGCTATACGAAGAGAAGGAAAACATAGGTATAACCAGATTAGAAAAATATGCAGCCTGCGCCTATTCCCAGTTTTTAAGAAATGGTCTTAAGTTAGGAGAAAGAAGAGAATATGAGATAGCTGCTTATGACATTGGAAATTTATATCATGAGGTAATAAATAAGTTTTTTGTTAATGTGCAAAAAGAAGGATTGCATTGGGAAAATTTAGAAAAGGAAACCTATAATGCCATCCTTAATAATTGCGTTGTGGATACAATGGAAAATTATGAAAATGATGCATTAGACAGTTCTGCACGTAACATTTTTATTAAAAATCAGGTTAGGGAAACAGCAGAAAAAACAATTGATGTGTTGATTAGACATATTAATTCCGGAGATTTTGTGCCGTCAGAATATGAGCTTAGAATCACTCATGGAAGAATTGACAGGGTAGATACCTATGAAAAAAATAACGAAATTTTTGTAAAGGTTATAGATTATAAATCAGGAACAACGGAATTTAATGTTACAGATACCTTTTTTGGAATGCAGATGCAGCTTATGGTTTATTTAAAGGATGCCATAGAATTTGAAAAAAAGAAAAATCCCGATAAAACTGTTCTTCCGGGAGCAGGACTTTATTTCCATATTCAAAATCCATATATTGACCGCCCGGATATAAGAAAAGTAAGGGAAGAATACAGAAAAAAAGGCACAAAGGAAACAGTATCTGATGAAAAATTAATGGAAGAAAAAGTTCAGGATGAGCAGTATAAATGCTATAGAATGAGTGGACTTGTAAATTCTGATTTTAATGTAATAGAAGCAATTGATAAGGAATTGTCACAGGCAACAGGTAATTCTAAAATAATTAAAGTAGGAACCACAAAAACAGGATTAAGCAGCAGAAGTACAGTGATTGAAAACAATAATTATATGAAATTCATAAATCATGTTTATGATATGGCTGAAAATATGCGAAAGGATATTATTGATGGTAATATTCAGATTAATCCTACGGAAAACGCCTGCACTTACTGTCCATATGGTGGCGTGTGCGGTTTTGACCTAAAGGTTGGAGACAGATACAGACAATTAGAAAAATTAGACTTAAAACAGGTTATTAGCCGTCTAAACACTGAGGAAAATAAAGGAGAGTAAATATGAAGTGGACAGATAAACAGTTAGATGTAATTAATACAAGAAACAGAAATATTTTAGTATCAGCAGCAGCCGGCTCCGGAAAAACCGCAGTTTTAGTTGAGAGAATTATTAATATGATTACTGATGAAGAAAGTGATGTAAACATCGACGAGCTTCTTGTGGTTACTTTTACCAGGGCGGCGGCTTCTGAAATGAAGGAACGTGTAAGGGCTGCCCTTGAAGAAGCGATAGAAAAAAATCCTGACAATGAAAATATTATTAAACAGCTTTCACTTATTCATAATGCGGATATATCTACCATAGACAGTTTTTGTGCAAAGATTGTAAGGGAAAACTTTGACAAAATAGATTTAGATCCTAATTTCAGAATTGCCGATGAAACTGAAATAAAAATGATTAAGGCGGATGTTATAGGAGAAATGCTTGAAGACTATTATTTAGAGGCAGATGAAAAGTTTATGAGTCTGGCAAAACAGTATTCGGCAGGAAGGCTTAAAGATAATATTGAAGAATTAATTGAACAGTTATACAAAAATGCCTGCGGTCACAGTGACCCGGAAAAATGGGTAAAAAACAGCGGAAATATATATAATATTAAAACTTTAGAAGAATTTGAAAATTCAGAGCTTTTAGGAGAAATAGTTAATTTTGCCAAATTAGAGTTAGATGGCATTTTAGAAGATTTAAATACGGCACTTAAAATTTCCATGGAAACAGACGGACCGGGATGCGTGGATGGATTGACCCAGCTTATGGAAAGCATTTCTGAAATACAAAAGCAGAATAATTACAATAAAATGCGTCTGGCGTTTAGAGGTGTTAAAAGTGTCACCCTAAGAGGTGCAAAGGGATGTGATGAGGCAAAGAAAAAGCAGGTTCAGGATATAAAGAAAAAGGCCATGGACAGGCTTGGTAAATTAGAATCGGAATTGTTTGAACAGACTGTTGAAGAAATGGCATCTGATATTATAAAAAGTCATGACAGTGTCTCTATGATAATTAAATTAACCCTTGATTTTATGAAACGTTTTGCAGATAAAAAAGGGGAAAAGGGAATAATGGACTTTAATGACCAGGCGCATTTTGCTTTAAAGATATTACTTTCTGAAGATGAAAAGGGAAATGTATATCCTACAGATGTGGCAAGACAAATGGCAGAAAATTACAAGGAAATTATGATTGATGAGTATCAGGACAGCAATTACGTTCAGGAGGATATTTTAAACAGCGTTTCAAAAGGTCAGGGAGTAAATAATATTTTCATGGTTGGTGACGTAAAACAAAGTATTTACAGATTCAGACAGGCGGAACCGGGACTTTTTTTGCATAAGTATGACACATATTCTCAGGATTTAACTAAAGACTGCTGTAAAATAATTTTAGATAAAAACTTCCGAAGCAGAAGGGAAGTTATAAACAGTGTTAATTATATATTTAATTATATTATGACGGAAAAAGTAGGAGGGATAAATTACAAAAACGGAAACGGACTTACATGTGGTGCAAAATACGATGAATCCATTAATAAGCAGGATAATTCTACTGAAATTTTTATGGTAGAAGGAGAGGGAAGGGAAGATGAAGCAGATTTTGTGGCAAAAAAAATACTCGAAATAACAGACCCGGAAAATGGTCTTAAAATAACAGAAGAGGGGCAAAATAAAAGAAGGGTAAAATATAGCGATATTACCATACTTTTAAGAAGTCTTAAGGGGGTAAGCGATATTTACCTTCAGGCATTAGAGGATAATGGAATACCGGCAGTGGCAGATTCTAAAACAGGATATTACCGGACTATAGAGGTTAGGACAGTAGTTAGTGCATTGTCAGTTATTGACAATCCATATCAGGATATTCCTTTAGCAACAATTTTAATAAGTCCCATGTTTTCATTTACGGAAAATGAGCTGGCAGTAATTAAGGCTGAAAACATCTGTGAATATCTGTATGACAACCTTTTACTGTATAAGGAAACGGGTTCTGATGCAGAAATTAAAGTAAAGGTTAAGGGGTTTTTGGATTTCCTTGATGATTACAGAAAACGTAGTGTATATATAAAAGTGTATGAGCTTATAGAACAGCTGGTAAATGAAACAGGCTATGATTATTATATTTCATCCATGCCGGGAGGAAAAAGAAGGCATGTAAATATTGAGGCTTTAAAAGAAAAAGCCGTGGCATATGAAAATATTAGTTACAAAGGTGTATTTAATTTTATCAGATATATAGAAAAATTACAGTATTTAGACAGCGACGACGGTGAGGCAGGAATTAGTCAGGAAAATGATAATACAGTAAAAATAATGTCCATACATAAAAGTAAGGGACTTCAATTTCCGGTGGTGTTTTTGTGTGACACCAACGGTGGCGGCAGAAATGACACAGACAAAATCGTGGTAGATGACAATGGAAATATTGGCGTTGACATGATAGATGAAAATTTGAAAGTAAAGTCACCAACTATTGTAAAAAGACTTATAAGGAGAAAGAACAAACAGGAGGATATGGCGGAGAGGCTTAGAATCCTTTATGTTGCCCTTACAAGAGCAAAGGAAAAGCTGATTATTACCGGTGTTACAAAGAAACTTACAAAGACTATTTCTGATTTAAAGGAAAGTATGTATAACGTAAAGGATGAAATGTCATACTCAAACATTGTTAATGCACCAAATATGTTTACGTGGATTGGTAAAACCGTGGCTAAAAACAAGGCTTTTGACACCATAGCGGAAAGAGAGTTTAATGGAACAAAGGCCAGGGATGAAATGTATAATGCAGAGGCAGACATTGTAATAAATACGGTGGAAGCGGAAGATATGTTATATCAGGAAGGAAAGGCTCTTATTAAGGATGAAATTGACAGCAAAAAGCTTGATAGGATTTTTAATCTAAAAGCTGATAATGGAGATGATGTTAAGAAAAAATTTGACTTTACATACCAATATTTAGATGATGTTACTTTACATTCAAAGGCAAGTGTAACGGAAATAAAGAAGCAAAGTATGGCTTATGTAGAGGAAATTGATGGAAATCAGGAGTTTCATAAGGAAACTGAAGTGCCGGAAATAATACCGGATTTTGCCAGAGAAGATATATCGGGCAATGAAACATTATACGGTGCAGAACGGGGCACCGCATATCACAGGGTATTTGAACTTCTTGATTTTGACATGGAGGAATATACCATAGATACCGTTAAGAAAATGATAGAATCCTTTGTGGATAAAGGACTTATGACTAAAGAACAGGCAGGGTGTATTTACTATAAAGATATAATTTCATTTACAAAAACTGATTTGTTTAATAGAATGAAAAAGGCATATAAGAAAGGTAAGCTTTACAGGGAGCGGAAGTTTCTGTTAGGAGTTAAGGCTAATGAAATAAATGGCAGGTCAAATTCAGATGAAACAATGATAATTCAGGGTATAATTGATGTATGCTTTGAAGAAGATGGTGAGTTTGTTATTGCTGATTACAAAACAGATAAGGTTAAAACCATGGAGGAACTTGATAAACGTTATCATGTGCAGTTAGAATGTTATAAGCTTGCCATAGAGAGAATTTCTCAAATAAATGTTAAGGAAATGATAATTTATTCTGTGACATTAGGTAAGGAAGCAGAGATTAAAAAAGAAGATAAAGGAGAATGACAATGATTTTTCCAGAGTTTATAAAACCGGGAGATACTATAGGTGTTACAGCTACTTCCGGAGGAATAGTTAATGAGTTAAAACAAAAAAGAGTTGCAAATGCAACAGAACAATTAAAAAGTAAAGGATACAATGTTAAATTAACAGATAATGTATATAAGTCAGATAGCAGAGGTTGCAGCTCTACGGGAATAGAAAGGGGAAAACAGTTTAATGAATTAGTGTCAGATAAAAATGTTAGAGCTGTTTTTTCCGCAGCTGGTGGAGATTATCTTATGGAAATGCTTGATTATGTGGATTTTGAGCAGTTTAAGAATAATCCAAAGTGGTTTCAGGGGTTTTCAGATAATACGGGACTGGTATATCCCATTGTAACAACCTGTGATGTGGCAGCAGTGTATGGATGCCATATAGGTGATTTCGGAATGAATCCATGGCAAAAGCCGGTGGAGAATGCTTTGGGAGTATTAGAAGGAAAAGTTAAGGTTCAAAAATCTTTTGACTATTACGAATCCCAACGCCATGAATATGTTACAGGTTATGAGGGATATTATAATGATGAAAAAGTAAGCTGGGTAAACGGCCGTGGCGAGGAAAAAATAGAAATATCAGGGCGGCTTTTAGGAGGGTGCCTTGATGTTATAGCTTTCCTTATTGGTACTAAATATGACGGAACACAACAATTTGTGGAAAAATATAAAAAAGATGGTATAATATGGGCGTTGGAAAGCTTTAATATGGAGGATGTTGTTTTAGTAACCCATTTGTGGCAGATGAAGGAAAGAGGTTATTTTAAATATGCAAAGGGCTTTGTTTTTGGAAGACCTTTAATGTATAATTCGTGGATTGAACAGCCATATAAGGAAGCTATTATGTCCATACTTGGAGATTTAGATGTGCCGGTTATTTTTGATGCAGATATTGGTCATAAGGGACCACAGTTTTCAATAATAGAAGGTGCGTTGGCAAAAGTAAGTAGTACAGGCGGAAAAGGAGTTTTACAATATGCTTGAACTTAGAGATATTAAATTTAGTGTTAAAGAAGATGATGGAAAACAAAAAGATATAATTAATGGAATCAGCCTTAAAATTGATGAAAGTAAGTTTGTTGCCATAACAGGTCCTAACGGAAGTGGTAAATCCACACTGGCTAAGCTTATTGTAGGAATAATTAAGCCTACATCAGGTAAAATCATATACAATGGAACGGATATAACAGATATGTCCATTTCAGACAGGGCAAAATTAGGAATAAGCTTTGCTTTTCAGCAGCCTGTAAGATTTAAGGGAATAAAGGTAATTGACCTTCTTAGAATGGCTTCAGGAAAGCAGTTGTCCATAAGCGAAGCCTGTGAGTATCTGTCAGAGGTAGGTCTTTGTGCAAGGGATTATATAAACAGAGAGGTAGATGCAAGTCTTTCCGGTGGTGAATTAAAAAGAATAGAAATTGCCACAATTATTGCAAGAGGAACGGAATTATCTGTTTTTGATGAGCCGGAGGCAGGAATTGACTTATGGAGCTTTAACAGCCTTATTAAAGTATTTGAAAAGATGCAGCATAAGAACACTAACTCTATTCTTATAATATCCCATCAGGAGAGAATATTAGATATTGCAGATGAAATAATTCTTCTAGTGGATGGAAAGATAAGGGCACATGGAGATAAAGAGGAAATCATGCCTCTTGTTTTAGGAAATAATAACAATGTCTGTGAAAAATTACAGGCGTAAGGAGTGGTAATATGGATAAGATACAGATGGAATTATTTGAGCAGCTGACGGGACTTCATGAAATACCACAGGGTGCTTATAATATAAGGGCAAACAGCAAAAAGGACAGTAGAAATACTACTGAAAACATAAATATAGTAACTAAGGAAGACAAGGATGGCATAGATATATATGTGAAGCCGGGAACCAAAAATGAAAGTGTTCATATTCCTGTAGTTATCAGCAAAACCGGTTTAGAGGAATGCGTATATAACGATTTCCACATAGGTGAAGGTGCCGATGTTCTTATTGTGGCAGGATGTGGAATTCACAACAGTGGGGATAAACTATCTAAGCATGATGGCATTCATACATTTTACATTGGGAAAAATGCCAGGGTAAAATATGTGGAAAAGCATTATGGTAAGGGAGACGGAAACGGCGAAAACGTAATGAATCCTACAACTATAGTTAATATAGAAGAAGGTGGATTTATGGAAATGGAAACGGTGCAGATAAAAGGCATTGATTCAACAGAAAGGGTAACATCGGCAAAACTTGACAAAGATGCAAAAATAGTAATTACCGAGCGTATTATGACCCACGGAAAACAGCATGCAACAACCCGTTTTAATGTGGACATGAATGGAGACGGCTCCAGTGCAAACGTTATTTCCCGTTCAGTGGCAAGAGACGATTCAAGACAGACATTTTTCTCGGTAATTAACGGAAATGCCAAGTGCAATGGACATTCAGAGTGCGACGCCATTATTATGGACAATGCAAAAATAAGTGCTATTCCGGAAATTACTGCAAATGATTTAGAGGCTTCCCTTATTCACGAGGCAGCAATAGGAAAAATTGCCGGAGAGCAGTTAATTAAGCTTCAGACATTAGGTCTTAATGAACAGGAAGCGGAAGAACAGATTGTTAATGGATTTTTAAGATAAAGGATAATTCATGGAAAATATAAGAAAAATTGCCGTTTTAACCAGTGGTGGAGATGCCCCGGGAATGAATTCAGCTATTCGTGCGGTAGTTTTTAGTGCCTGTAATTTAGGCATTGAAGTAGTTGGTATACTTCGTGGTTACGACGGATTAATAGATTTTGAAACTGTTCATCTTAGTATGGATGATGTAAGAAACATAAACAACAGAGGAGGCACTATACTTTTTACCAGTAGAAGTGACAGATTTTTAAAAAAGGAATATAGAGAAAAGGCGGCGTTAAATCTAAGGGAAAACGGCATTGATACATTAGTGGCAATTGGAGGCGACGGTACTCTTCGTGGTGCAATTGATTTTAAGGAAGAAGGTATAAATGTTATATGTATTCCGGGAACAATTGACAGAGACATGGGGTGCAGTGAGTATACCTTAGGATTTGATACTGCCGTAAATACTGCCACAGAGGCAATTGACAAAATCAGAGATTCTTCAATATCTCACGGACGATGTAGTGTTGTGGAGGTTATGGGAAGAAAAAAAGGATATATTGCATTGTGGTCAGGGATGGCGGCATCAGCAGATGCTATATTGTTACCGGAAAAATGGCAGGGAGATTTTGACAGTGTTACTGATGCCATAAAGAAGCATCATACTGACGGACGGGACTGTTATTTAGTTGTAGTTGCGGAAGGCGTAACAGATGCAGAAGAATTGGCAAAGCTTATTCAGGAGAAAACCGGCATAGAATCAAGGGTGTCTGTTTTAGGATATATTCAAAGAGGTGGACAGCCATCGGCAAAGGACAGAATGTATGGTTCACTTATGGGAGCTTACGCTGTTGAGATTTTAAAAGAAAGCAGAAAAAACCGTGTAGTAGCTATTAAAAATGATTTGCTGGTAGATTATGATTTAGAAGAAGCATTGTCACTGAAAAATAACAGTTTAGATTCTTTCCAGTATCAGTTAAGTTTGAGATTATCAGAATAGTAAAATATTATATTAGAGAAGAAGGCAGAGAAATGAATAGAAGTAAATCAGAAACGACCCGTAGTATAGACATAGTAAATGGTGGTTTATGGAAAAATATTTTGATGTTTGCCATTCCACTGGCTGTAAGTAGTGTTTTGCAACAGTTATTTAATTCTGTGGATGTGGCAGTAGTGGGAAAATTTGCCACCAGTCAGGACCAGGCAGCAGTAGGATGTACAGGTTCCCTTATTAATCTAATGATTAATTTGTTTGTAGGTATTTCAGTAGGAGCAAATGTTGTCATTTCCAATTATTTAGGCAGTAAAAAGGATGATAAAGTTAAAAGTGCCGTACATACATCGATTGTTATAGCTTTGGTAAGTGGCATTTTTTTACTTGTAATAGGAATTATTGTGGCACGACCGGTTCTTGTTTTAATGGACACTCCCGCAGACACTTTGAATCTGGCAGTAGATTACATGAAAATATACTTTCTTGGTATGCCTTTTATTATGCTATATAATTTTGGCGCAGCTATATTAAGAAGTATCGGAGATACAAAACGCCCCCTGTATTGCCTTACAGTGGCAGGTGTTTTAAATGCAGCCCTTAATCTTTTTCTTGTTATTGTTTTTCATCTTGGAGTAACAGGTGTTGCAATTGCAACAGTTATTTCTAATATTGTAAGTTCATTAATGATTACATATATACTTATTCATGAAAATGAACCTGTTAAACTTTCTGTTAAGAAATTAGGCATTTCAAAGCAGGATTTAAGTAAAATATTAAAAATAGGTGTGCCGGCAGGAATACAGGGAATGGTATTTTCTTTTGCCAATGTATTTATTCAGGCGGCTCTTAACGGATTTGGTTCTGATGTGGTGGCAGGTTCTGCGGTGGCACTTAATTATGAATTTATTATATATTTTATAGTTAGTGCTTTCAGTCAGACAGCGGTAACCTTTGTTAGCACTAACTTTGGTGCAGGAAATTATGACAGAGTTAAAAAAGTATTCCGTATATGTATGATATACAGCGTAGTGATTTCACAGGCTTTGGGAATAATTGTGGCATTAAACGGTTTCTTTTTTGCTTCAATATTCACTTCAAAAGCGGCAGTGGCAGGCTATGCAGTAACAAGAATGAGATTGCTACTGTTCTTTTATCTTTTAGTAAGCTCCTATGAAATAGGTGGTGCAGCCCTTAGAGGAATGGGACACTCCATGACACCGGCAGCCCTTACGGTATTTGGAACCTGTGTATTGAGATTAGTATGGATATACACTGTTTTTG
Organism: Eubacterium sp. CAG:161; assembly: GCF_000432355.1. Taxonomy (NCBI): domain Bacteria; kingdom Bacillati; phylum Bacillota; class Clostridia; order Eubacteriales; family Eubacteriaceae; genus Eubacterium; species Eubacterium sp. CAG:161. Next base: position 229,990 of record NZ_HF991871.1, on the reverse strand, counting down.
TAAAATATCATTCATATGATGTTTTGCTTATTGTATATCCTGTTTCATGGATTATAACGGGAGTTGCGGTATTAGCGGCATACGTTTATGTAAGTAAAAAGGAATGTAAAATATGATATATAAATTAGAGGATACAAAAACTGTAAACTATCTGTTTGAAAAATGGGATGAAGGAGTAATATGGGGATGCCTTGAAAAAGTTATGGGAGATATATATGTGGATAATTTAAATAATCCTACGTCTGCCATGGCTATTTTAGGGGATTTCTGCTATTTTGCAGGAAAATTAAATGAAGAATTAGTAATGTTTAAACCGGATAAATTAAAAAATTCCATTATTATGGGGCCGGAAGATACAGAATGGGGCAACTTAATTGAAAAGTGCTTTGGAAACAAGGCAGAAAGAACAACCAGATATGCAATGAAAAAGGAAAAAGGTGTTTTTAATGTAGAGCATTTAAAAAGCATTGCAGAAGGTTTATCAAAGGAATATGAAATAAAAATAATTGATGAAAAACTATACAATGCCTGTTTTAAGGAGCAGTGGAGCCGGGACTTTGTAGCACAATATGATACATATGAAATGTACAGTGCAAAGGGAATGGGTGTTGCAATATTAAAGGATGGAGAATTAATTTCCGCTGCATCCTCTTATTCCGGATTTAAGGATGGAATTGAAGTGGAAATTGCTACAAGAAAAGATTACAGACACAAAGGTCTTGCAAGCATATGTGGTGCTAAATTAATTCTTGAATGTATCAAAAAAGGATGGTATCCAAGCTGGGACGCAAGAATAATGTGGTCAGTAAAAATGGCAGAAAAATTAGGATATCATTTTTCCCATGAATATGTGGCATATAATGTTAATTATAATGATTAGTTTAAAAATAAGGCACAAATTTTTTACGATTATTTCAATCGCACACTATTGACAGTATGCGATTGAAGTGTTAGTATATTCACTACTTCGGAGGATATTATGAATAAAATAACAGATAAGAGGAAAGATTGCTTTTATATGATAAAGCAGTTGCATGATAACATTGAAAAAAGTGCCAATAATGCATTAAAAAAATATGATTTAACAATGATGCAGCTTGGAGCATTAATGAGGTTAAATAAAGATGGAGGGGGAGAATGCACCCTGAAAGAATTTGAAAAATTATTGCATTTGGCACAATCTACCACAGCAGGTATTGTAAAGAGATTGGAACAGAAAAAATTTGTTGAGTGTTTTGGTGATCCCTTTGATAAGAGAATAAAAAAGGTTCGTATTACCGCAGAAGGAATAAAGCTTTGCAGTATTGCAGCCGTAGATATGGAACATGCAGCTAAAAAATATACAAAAGGCATTTCAAAGGAGGAGCTTAATACATTTGTAAATGTAATAATAAAGCTGTGTGAAAACGCAGATAGTTAATAGTATGTAAAGGAGACTAATAGATGTTTAAACTTTTTAAGAATTTAGAGAAAAAAGACAGATGTTTTATTTTAATAGCTTTAGTTTTCATTGTAGCCCAGGTATGGCTTGATTTGAAACTTCCGGATTACATGTCTGAAATTACAGTGTTAGTTGAAACCCCTGACAGCAGTATGCAGGACATTTTAATTGCAGGAGGGAAAATGCTTGCGTGTGCTTTTGGAAGTTTGGTTTCAGGTATTTCAGTGGCAGTATTGGCGGCTAAGTCAGGTATTGATTTTGCTGCAACCATCAGAGAAAAGTTGTTTCATAAGGTACAGGATTTCTCCATGGAGGAAATTGGAAAGTTTTCCACAGCCAGCCTTATAACAAGAACTACTAACGATGTATCACAAATTCAGATTTTAATTGTAATGGGACTTCAGGCAATTGCCAAGGCACCTATTATGGCTGTATGGGCAATACTTAAAATTTATAATAAAAGCTGGCAGTGGACGGCATCTACAGGAGTTGCACTGGTAATTTTATTATTAATTGTTATTACATGTATTGTTCTTGCATCTCCGAAATTTAAAAAGATGCAGGTATTAACTGATAACTTAAACAGGGTTACAAGGGAAAATCTTACAGGATTAAATGTAATAAGAGCATATAATGCAGAAGAGTATCAGGAAGAAAAGTTTGAAAAGGCTAACAATGAACTTACATCTGCTAATATGTTTGCAAACAGAACCATGGCATTTCTTATGCCGGGAATACAGGGGGTAATGAATGGTCTTACCCTTGCAATATATTGGATAGGGGCAATATTAATTAATAATGCGGCAATGAATAAGAAACTTACATTATTTTCAGATATGGTTGTATTTTCTTCCTATGCAATGCAGGTTATTATGGCGTTTATCATGCTGGTTATGATTTTTATGATTTGGCCTAGGGCATCAGTAGCTGCAAATCGTATCACAGAAGTTTTAGATACTGATATAACCATAAAAGACGGTAGCTTAGATGGAGATACTAAGGAAAAAGGCACTGTTGAGTTTAAAAATGTATCTTTTGCATATCCTGATGCTGCGGCAAATGTTGTGGAAAATATCAGTTTTAAGGCAAATAAAGGTGAAACAATAGCTTTTATTGGAGCTACAGGATGTGGAAAAAGTACGGTAATTAATCTTATTCCAAGGTTTTATGATGTAACAGACGGAGAAGTGTTAGTTGACGGAATAAACGTTAAAGATTACAAACAAAATGAACTTAGAAATAAAATAGGATATGTTTCCCAAAAGGCAATTTTATTTTCCGGGGACGTAGAATCAAATGTTGCATATGGTGATAATGGGAAGAAAGATGCTACGCCTGATGAGGTAAAGGAAGCCGTAAAAATTGCATGCGCAGATGATTTTGTGGAAAATCTCAAGGATAAATACCATGGTTATGTGGCACAGGGAGGAGATAATTTCTCAGGTGGACAAAAACAGCGTTTATCAATAGCAAGAGCTATAGCAAAGAAGGCAGAAATACTTATTTTTGATGACTCATTTTCAGCTCTTGATTATAAAACTGACAGAAAGCTGCGTACGGCTTTGAAAAAACAGTGTAGCGACACTACGAAAATAATTGTAGCCCAGAGAATAGGAACCATAAGGGATGCAGATTTAATTATTGTGTTAGATGGCGGAAAAATCGCAGGAAAAGGAACTCATAGTGAGTTAATGGAATCCTGTGAGGAATACAGACAAATCGCATACTCTCAGTTATCAAAGGAGGAATTGGCGTAATGGAAGGTAGAACAACAAATAGAAGAGGAATGAGACATCCGGGAATGCCTGTAGCAATGTCAAAGGAAAAGGTAACGAAAGGCACATGGAGCAAGCTCCTTAAATACTGTAAGAATTATTGGGCATTTATTATAATTGCAATAATATGTGCCTGTGGAGGAACGGTTTTAACACTGATTGGCCCTGATAAGATATCGGAAATTACAGATACCATTATTAAAGGTATAATGCCTAATGCCAAAATGGATATGGATAAAATTAAGTCAACAGCAATGATTTTGGCTGTTTTATATGGTGTTGGTGCCATTCTTTCAGCAACTCAGGGATTTATAATGTCAACAGTTACACAGTGTGTGTCAAGAAAACTTCGAAATGACATTTCAGTAAAAATCAATAAGCTTCCCATGAATTACTATCATCATAATTCCACTGGAGATGTGTTATCCCGTGTTACAAATGATGTAGATATGATTGCTACATCTCTTAACATGAGTATCGGAACAATGGTTTCTGCTGTTACATTGTTTGCAGGTTCTCTTATAATGATGATAAAAACAGATGTTGTAATGACCATTGCCGGAGTTCTTTCAACATTATTAGGCTTTGTCCTTATGATGGTTATTATGAAACATTCCCAGAAATATTTTACAAAGCAGCAAATGAATCTTGGAGCAATAAATGGTCATATAGAAGAAATATATTCAGGTCATACAGTGGTAAAAGCCTATAATGGAGAAGATAAAGCAAAGAAGCAGTTTGATGAATTAAATGAAGCTTTAAGTAACAGTGGCTTTAAGGCACAGGCAATGTCAGGACTTATGATGCCTTTAATGACTTTTATTGGTAATTTCGGTTATGTTACAGTTTGCGTGGTAGGAGCTGCCCTTGCCATGAATGGAAATATTTCTTTTGGTGTTATTGTTTCGTTTATGATGTATATAAGATATTTTACCCAGCCATTGTCACAGTTAGCCCAGGCATTTCAGCAGTTGCAGTCAGCAGGTGCCGCATCATCCCGTGTTTTTGAGTTTTTAGGTGAAGAGGAAATGCAGGATGAAAGTAATAAGAAGGCAATAATTACCAATACCAAAGGTGATGTGGAGTTTTCTCATGTACGATTTGGGTATGAGCCTGACAAAATAATAATAAATGATTTTTCGGCTAAGGCGAAGGCAGGTCAGAAAATAGCCATAGTAGGGCCTACAGGTGCTGGAAAAACTACACTGGTTAATTTGTTAATGCGTTTTTATGAAATAAACAGTGGTGAAATAAAAATCGACGGAGTATCCACAGCAGATATTAAAAGAGAGGATGTTCACTCAAAATTCTGTATGGTATTACAGGATACATGGTTGTTTGAAGGAAGTATCAGGGAAAACCTGATTTATTGTTCAGAAAATAAATCAGAGAAAAAAATGAGGGAAGCATGTAAGGCAGTTGGTCTTGACCACTTTATAAGAACACTTCAAAATGGATATGATACTATTTTAAATGATCAGATTAACCTGTCTCAGGGACAGAAACAGCAACTTACAATAGCCAGGGCAATGATAGCTGATAAACCTATTTTGATTTTAGATGAGGCTACAAGTTCTATTGATACAAGAACTGAGCAGAAAATCCAGAAAGCCATGGATGAACTTATGAAGAACAGAACATCATTTGTAATTGCCCACAGATTGTCTACAATAAAAAATGCGGATTTAATTCTCGTATTAAAGGATGGAGATATTATTGAAAGTGGAAATCATCAGGAGCTTATGAGCAAAAACGGATTTTATGCAGATTTGTATAACAGTCAGTTTGAACAGGCATGTTAATGTATTATTTTATTAGAAGAGGGAAATATGGGGGAAAAATCAGATAATTCGCTTAGTTTGGCGTTGGAAATCCCACAGGAGGAATTAATGAAATCTCAGGGATTAATGACAGGTTTTGATTCAGAAGAGGATGTATGGGAACTTATTGTAAGGTATACAGGAAATTTAGATAAAGTAAGGGAAATAAACGGCGTAGATGTTAGAGAGCTTTCTAACGGCTATGCCGTTTTAAATGTAAAAAAGGAATTGATAGATGAAGTGGCTAATGTGGAGGAGATTATCTACATTGAGAAGCCTACAGCACTTATATTTTCAATGCTTAGGGGAAAACAGGCATCCTGCATAAATGAGGTACAGCAGACCTTTGCAAATAATGAAAACAATGGTCTTTTTGGAGAAGGAGTGATAGTGGGAATAGCTGACAGTGGCATTGATTTTACCCATGAGGCTTTTAGAAATCAGGATGGAACCACAAGAATACTTAATTTGTGGGACCAGACAAATGACAGAGTTTATAATGCAGAAGAAATTAACGAGGCTTTAAAATCAGAAAATCCATATGAATCGGTAAATTCCGTGGATTATTCAGGACACGGAACCCATGTGGCAGGAATTGCAGCAGGCAATTTTGCTGAAAATAAAAATGATAATCTGGGAATCGCAACAAAAAGCAGTCTTGTAATTGTAAAGATGGCTTTAGCAGGGGAGAGGTCGTTTCCAAGAACAACTCAGTTAATGGAGGCCGTTGATTATATGATAAAGGTGGCGGAAAGCTATAAAATGCCTTTGGCGATGAACTTAAGCTTTGGCAATAGCTATGGTTCTCATGATGGCACATCTCTTCTTTCTACTTATTTGGATTCCATGGCTGACGGTAGAAGGGTATCCATATGCGTGGGGGCGGGAAATGAGGGAGACAGTGCCGGTCATGCAGGAGGATATGTATTTGAGCCTACAGATGTGGAAGTTCAGGTATCACGTTTTCAAAAGGCATTTAGTATTCAGTTATGGAAAGACTTTTCAGATGAATTTAGGGTACAGATAATTGCACCTTCAGGCTTTATTATAGATGTGATTGAAATTTATAACAGGGCACATAAATATGAGACAGATGAGACAAATGTTTATGTGTTTTATGGGACTCCTAAGCCTTATACCCAGTATCAGGAAATATATTTTGAACTTATACCGGTTTCAAATTATGTGAAATCAGGAATATGGACCATAAGACTTACACCTGAAAATATAGTTACGGGACGATATGATATGTGGCTTCCGGAAGGAGGAATTATAAACGAAAATACCTCATTTTTAAGACCTGACCCCGATATAACACTTACGGTTCCTTCCACGTCTTCAAAGGTAATAAGTGTTGGAGCATATAATTCATCTAATGATGTAATGGCATCCTTTTCGGGACGGGGATTTACCAGGGAAACAAATCAGGTAAAACCGGATATTGT
>NZ_HF991871.1:195811-223418 GCF_000432355.1 Eubacterium sp. CAG:161 | reverse complement strand
TCCATGGCAACCCCTTTTGTGTGTGGCAGTGCGGCCTTAATGATGGAATGGGGGATAGTTCGGGGAAATGATCCTTTTCTGTACGGGCAGAAATTAAAAAGTTATCTTATAAAGGGAAGCAGAAAACTTCCGGGATTTACAAGGTGGCCTAACGAACAGGCAGGGTGGGGAGCTTTGTGTGTTTCAGAGAGTATACCTAAATAATATACTTTAAATATTTTCACTATTGACGATTAAATATAGACGCAATAAACTTTACAACGGTGTGGGCGATTAACTATTCAGCAGAACATAAAAATACCATATTGGATACTGTCTGTTGAATGGCAATATGTGTTACAAAGAAGGAAAGAAACATGAAATGGAAACACATTTTAGCAATCGGACTGTCGGCAGCAATGGTTATGTGTACAGTATTAAAAGAGGGAACAATCGTATATGCAAATACTGAAATGGACGCAATAAGCCATGGTGGGAAAACTTTTGAAGCAGCTGGTATTCAGGTAGAAGATGGAGAAAATCCCGAAGGTGCTTTTAGCGATTGTACATCTTTGAAGAAATTTGATTTTTCAGATGTAAGTCGTATTGAAAAATTAGCATTTTATAATTGTAGCAGCCTTGAAAACCTTAAAATACCGGACACGGCAAATACCATTCCAGAGGGAGCATTTGCAGATCGCTCTAATCTTAAAACTATTATTTTACCTAAGTCTGTCAGCAGTTTCGCAAAGAATTTTATCGTAGATTTTAGTCCGGTAAAAAGGAACAGCAGTAATTACTGTGAAGTCAGGAAGAAAAACTATAAAGTGCAAAATTACAGTAAAATAAATTAATTTTTAAAATATGCGGTTTAAAGACATTTGTGTGGCGGACAGCCGCATATTTTTTACGTATTTCAAGTGCAAAATACAGTATATTGGTAACATTGACATTAAATAATCAGGTTATATAATAATTTAGAACATACAAAATAATCATATATAGGAGAAAAGATGAAATATATACGACAACTTTTAATTATACTTGGAATATCCTTTGCAGGAGAAGTCTTAAAATATATACTTCCCCTTCCGATTCCTGCGGGAATATATGGTATGGCAATATTATTTATTGGATTAATGACAGGATTAATTAAATTAGAAGCAGTTAGGGAAACGGGAAAATTCCTTATTGAGATTATGCCGTTAATGTTCATTCCGGCAGGAGTGGGATTAATGAATAGCTGGGGAAAGCTTGCATCGGTGCTTGTCCCTGTATGTATAATCACGGCTGTTACCATTATAACGGTAATGGTTGCCACAGGCAGAATGTCCCAGTGGATTATAAGAAAAAGCAGAAATAAGGAGACAGATAGGGATGAATGATTTTTTTAGAGAGTCAATGTTTGCCGGCGTAACTTTAAGTTTGGTGGCATATTTAATAGGAACATTGTTAAAAAAGAAGTTTAAATTGGGAATTTTTAATCCCCTATTAATTTCAATTGTGGTATCAATAGTGGTTCTGGTTGTAGGAAAAGTTGATTATTACACTTACAATGAGGGGGCAAAATACTTAAGCTGGCTACTGACTCCGGCAACAGTGTGTCTTGCAATACCTCTTTATGAGCAGTGGGGATTACTCCTTAAAAATTTTAAGGCGGTTATGTTAGGACTTGTGGCAGGTACAATAACAAGTCTTACAACAGTTCTGGCATTAGCCTTGATTTGTGGTTTGTCTCATGAAGAATATGTAACTTTACTTCCAAAATCCATAACAACAGCCATAGGAATGGGTGTATCGGAGGAGTTGGGAGGATATGTAACCATAACTGTAGCTGTAATAATTATTACCGGTGTATTGGGAAATATTTTTGGAGAATTAATTTGCAAAATATTTAAAATTGATGAACCGATTTCTAGGGGACTGGCTTTTGGTGCCTCATCCCATGCAATAGGAACTGCGAAAGCCTTGGAAATAGGTGAGGTTGAAGGGGCAATGAGCAGTCTTGCCATAGCGGTATCAGGAATACTTACGGTAGCACTGTCATCATTATATGCAAATTTTATGTAATAGAAGATTAATTATAAAATTAGGAGAATGAGGATATATGATAATAACAATAGCAAGAGAATGTGGATGTAATGGAGATGATATTGGAAGATTTTTAGCTGAAAAATACAATATTCCCTGTTACACCAAAAAAGAACTGGAAAAAATTGCAAAGAAAGAACATATTTACGAAAAATATCCTTTTTTCTTTAATGAAGTATCCCTTGAATTAATGATGGATACTGTAGCAGATGAAATGAAACAGCACTTAAGAAACACGCCGAAAGAGGCTCTTGGGAAAACTGTCAAAAATGGTGATTTTGTTATCATTGGAAGGGCATCAAATTATGCTTTTAGGGACAGGGACGATGTTGTAAGAATATTTTTATGTGGTGAAAAAAAACAGCGCATTAGAAATATTGCAATAAAACATAATGTGTCTGAAAGAAAGGCAGGAATAATAGTTGATGAGACAGATAACAGAAGAAGGAGTTATCACAAATATTATACAGGAGAAGAGTGGGGGTATGCAGGTAATTATGATATGTGCCTGAATGCAATAAAACTGGAAAAAACAGGAATAGGCGAAATGATTGATGAATATTTAAAGTTAAAGAATGTATAATAATGTAGGATTTCTAAAAAATAAATAATCATGTTGCATATTATTTTAATAAAGTATATAATTATATTTAACAAAATAATATGACAAATTAATATTGACAAGGATAGGATAATGTACTATCATAATAACGAACAACAGTTCGATTAAAATAAGCGAGGATTAATATGAATAAAGAAGATAAGTTAAAGGCATTAGATGCAGCTATATCACAGATTGAGAAGCAGCATGGTAAGGGTGCCATTATGAAATTAGGTGATTCAGGTAATAAGATGAATGTTGAATCACTTCCTACAGGTTCATTAAGTTTGGATTTAGCTTTAGGTATAGGAGGAATTCCAAGGGGCAGAATTATTGAGATATATGGTCCGGAGTCCAGTGGTAAGACTACGGTTGCGCTACATATGATTGCTGAAACACAGAAGAGAGGTGGAGTGGCAGGCTTTATTGATGCGGAACATGCACTTGACCCGGTATATGCCAAGGCTATAGGTGTGGATATTGATAATTTATATATTTCTCAGCCGGATTATGGCGAGCAGGCATTAGAGATTACAGAGACTATGGTTAGATCCGGAGCTGTAGATATTATTATAGTGGACTCAGTTGCTGCTCTTGTACCTAAGGCTGAGATAGATGGAGATATGGGGGATTCTCATATGGGACAGCAGGCAAGACTTATGTCACAGGCACTTAGAAAGCTTACGGGAATAGTTAATAAAACAGGATGTTCAGTTGTGTTTATTAACCAGTTAAGAGAAAAAATCGGTGTTATGTTTGGAAATCCGGAAACAACAACCGGTGGACGTGCGTTGAAGTTCTATGCATCAGTCAGACTTGATGTTAGAAGAGTGGAGACACTTAAGGCAGGTGGTGAAATGGTAGGTAACCGTGCAAGAGTTAAAGTGGTTAAGAATAAGGTTGCACCACCATTTAAGGAAGCAGAATTTGACATTATGTTTGGAAAGGGAATATCAAGAGAAGGTGATATTCTTGATTTGGCAGCTAACTGTGGAGTTGTAATAAAGAGCGGATCATGGTATGCATATAATTCTGAAAAGATTGGTCAGGGAAGAGAGAATGCAAAAAAATACCTTCTTGAAAATCCGACCATTATGGAAGAAATAGAGACAAAAGTACGTGATTTTTATGCATTAGACGGCAGTGAGGAAAAAGATGCCGATAATAATACTGAAACGGAGTAATATTGCAACAACATGTATACTGTAGTAAAAACTATACCGAAGGGTAGTCGGATTCAAATTACATTGGATAATGGCATCTCCTTTATTCTATATAAAGGGGAGGTCAGAAGATACAAAATCAGTGAGAATGCCACCATAGATGAAAAGTCATATAATGAGATTTGGGAGATATTATATAAGAGGGCCAGAGAAAGGGCACTTTATATATTAGATGACGGGTATAAGACTAAAAAGCAGATATATGATAAGTTAAAATCCGGCAATTATCCTGAGGATATTATTCAATCGGTCATTTCATATCTTTTAGAATATAATCTGATAGATGACTTAAGATATGCCGGTCTCTATATTGAATATAAGTCCGAATCTAAAAGTAAAAGACAGATAGTTCAGGATCTTATGACTAAAGGCATAAAAAAGGATGTTATTGATAAGGCCTTTGAAGAAAGCGATTATACAGACGAACATTCTCTTAATAAAATATTGGAAAAAAGAATTAAGAGGTATAATCTTGAAGAACCAAAAGAATTACAGAAGTTATATCGTTATCTTGTAGGAAAAGGATATAATTATAATGATGTAAAATCGGCTGTGAGACAATATTCTCATGATACGGATATGTCATTATAGGAGGAAATGTGCTATTAGCCAAACTGTCTGGTAGCACATTTTTGTTACATTTTTGTCACATAAACGGTGAGATTGCTTGACATAACTTGGTTAATAAAGTAAAATGGATATGTTGTGATGTACAATGAAAACTAAATAAGGAGGTGCTCCTGTGAGTGATACTACTTGGACACTCTTATGCGTTGGAATTGCAGTTGTAGTTGCTTTGATTTCAGCCTTTGTGGCAGTTACAATCAGAAAAAGTACTGTTGAAAAGAAGATAGGCTCAGCAGAGGATAAGGCTCGTGAAATTATTGATGAAGCCATTAAGACAGCTGAAGCTAAGAAAAAAGAGGCACTTTTGGAAGCTAAAGAGGAAAATCTTAGAACCAAAAATGAACTTGACAAAGAAATCAAAGAACGAAGAGCAGAAGTTCAACGTTATGAGAAACGAGTTCTTAACAAGGAAGAGTCTGTTGAAAAGAAGTCAGATGCACTTGAGAAGAAAGAAAATAGTCTTAAAGCTCATGAAGAAGAGTTAAAAGAGACTAAAGCTAAAGTAGATAAGTTAAACGAACAGCGCGTACAGGAACTTGAAAGAATCTCTGGATTAACCTCCGAACAGGCAAAAGAATATTTATTAAAAACTGTTGAAGAAGAAATTAAAATTGAAACTGCAAAATTAGTTAAGGAATTAGAAGCACAGGCAAAAGAAGATGCTGATAAGAAAGCTAGAGAGCTTGTTGTAAATGCTATTCAGAAATGTGCTACAGATCATGTTTCTGAGACTACGATTTCTGTAGTTTCACTTCCTAATGATGAAATGAAAGGTAGAATAATTGGTAGAGAGGGACGTAATATTAGAACTCTTGAATCACTTACAGGTGTTGATCTTATTATTGATGACACACCGGAAGCAGTTGTTTTATCAGGATTTGATCCTATTAGGAGAGAGGTGGCAAGAATCGCCTTAGAGAAGCTTGTTGTAGATGGTAGAATCCAGCCTACGCGAATCGAGGAAATGGTTAATAAGGCTAAGAAAGAAGTTGAAACCATGATTCGTGAAGAAGGAGAGGCAGCTACACTTGAAGTGGGAGTACATGGTATACATCCGGAATTGGTTAAACTTTTAGGAAAGATGAAGTTTAGAACCAGTTATGGTCAGAATGCACTGAAGCATTCTATTGAAGTGGCACATTTATCAGGCTTACTTGCAGCTGAATTGGGCTTAGATGTAAGAGTAGCCAAGAGAGCGGGTCTGCTTCATGATATAGGTAAGGCAGTTGACCATGAAATGGAAGGAACACATATACAGTTAGGTGTTGATTTATGTAGAAAATACAAGGAATCGGCGGTTATCATTAATGCTGTGGAAGCACATCACGGTGATGTTGAACCGGAAACACTTATAGCTTGTATCGTTCAGGCGGCAGATGCTATTTCTGCAGCAAGACCGGGTGCAAGACGTGAGACACTTGAGACATACACAAACAGATTAAAACAGTTAGAAGATATTACAAACTCATACGAAGGAGTTGAAAAATCTTTTGCCATTCAGGCAGGTAGAGAGGTTCGAGTTATGGTTATCCCTGAAAAGGTTTCAGATGCTGATATGGTTATTATGGCTAGAAATATTTCAAAGCAGATTGAAAGTGAATTAGAATATCCTGGTCAGATTAAGGTAAATATTGTAAGGGAATCAAGAGCCATTGATTACGCAAAATAAATAATCTACATTAAGCCATCATATTAAATTATGGTGGCTTATTTTTTTTACCCATAAACAGGAAAAAATGATATACTTAATTAGATATAAATTTATTAGAAAAATATTGTGAGGTGTATTATGGCAGTTTTAGGATTTATCGGAATGGGAAATATGGGAAGTGCAATGCTTTCCGGAGCAAAGGAGACTTTCGGAAAGGAAAATATTATATTCCATAGAAATTCCAGAGAAAAAATGGTTGAGTTTTCAAAAAAAGAAGAGGTTGACTATTGTGAAAGCAACAATGAGGTAGTTAAGAAAGCAAAATATATTATTTTGGCAGTAAAACCACAAATGTTTGAAAAGGTTGCAAAGGAAATTGCACAGGACATAACAAAGGAGAATGTTTTAATTTCTCTTGCACCGGGAATTACAATTAGTCAGATGGCGGATATGTTTAAAACTAATAGAATTGTAAGGTCAATGCCTAACACCCCGGCTATGGTGGGAGAAGGAATGACTGGAGTATGCTACAATAAGGAAATCTTTTCAGGAGACGAAATAGATAATATTACAAAAATTTTTAAATCTATTGGAAAAATGAAAGTAGTTGAAGAAAAGTTAATTAATAGTGTAGTGTGTGCCAGTGGAAGCTCTCCGGCATATGTATTTATGTTTATGGAAGCTCTTGCTGATAGTGCTGTTAAATGTGGACTTCCAAGAAAGGATGCTTATGAATTTGTAGCACAGACAGTGTTAGGCTCAGCTAAGCTTATGTTAGAAACCGGAAAACATCCGGGAGAATTAAAGGATATGGTATGCTCACCAGCAGGAACTACAATTGCAGGTGTTGAAGAATTGGAAAAAAACGGATTTAGAAAAGCAATTTTTGCAGCTACAGATGCATGCTTTGATAAATGTGTAAATATAAAATAATGTAAGTGTCAAAAGTGAATTTGGGGGTTAAATGATGTAATCGAATCGCTTTATTGCTATGCAAATTTCTACAATACATCATAAGTAAAAAATACGGAATGGAGGATTTTATGAAGGAGTTTAAGCGTATTAATCGTCAGATTGTATATAAAGGAGCAATTCTTGATTTTTGTAAAGATGATATAATAACACCTAAGGGGCATCATGTGAAGTGGGATTTTTTACAACATAAGGGTGCAGCGGCAGTTATTCCGGTTTTAGATGATGGACGAATTATTATGGTAAGACAGTGGAGAAATGCCATAGACAGATTTGCTCTGGAAATTCCGGCCGGAGGAAGAGATGGAGAAAACGAGCCTACTAATATGTGTGCAGCAAGAGAATTAGAAGAAGAAACGGGATACAAATCTTCTCGTGTTGAGTTTTTACAGACATTAGTTCCGGCTATTGCTTATTCAGGAGAAAAAATAGACGTATATGTTGCCTTTGATTTGGAAAAATCTCATCAGAAGTTTGATGAAGATGAAGATATTTCCTTAGAAATTTACACAATAGATGAATTAATGGAGAAAATAATAGCTAACGAAATTAATGATGCTAAAACAGTGTCCTCTCTTTTGACATATTATTGTAAGTATGTAAAAGGGGACTGTGAAAAGTAATTTTTCATATTTAGATTCATATATTAACATATGAGAATGCAAAATATATTGCTTTTCATACCATAAATGGCAAAGGAATAATGTATGAATTATAAATTAGCGGAAAAAAACTACAAAATCTATGCCTTTATATTGGGAATTATAACAGGAACTCTTGTGTATAATTTTCTAGGCATAGATTTTTCTTTTAATAATGTTGAAAACATAAAATTTAACAATCTGTTTGATGGTATAATTTATGTTCTCTTAGGAGATGTGAAGTTTTTGCTGGGAATATTTATTTTATCTTTTTTCAGAATAAAAGATAAAATTGTTCCGTTTTTTGTTTTTTACTTTGCATTTGTGTTGGCAGGAATAATTACTGTATCTGTAAGCTCACACACTTTATTGCTTGTGGGGGCAGGCATAGATACTATGGCTAAAATCATAGGAACGGTATATATGTGTGACGGCAACAGGAAAAATGTAGGAAGGGGAATAAGTTTTTTGATTTTTATTATTTCATCTTTGTTACAAAATTTTTTCATATTCTAAAATTAATTTCTAAAGGAAATTTACTAGATATTGTGTCGGAATTTATGTTTGTCAGTATATGTGGTATCGTTTTTATGTAACCTAAATTTTGTTCAAAAAATTGTGAAAAATTGTATTTGATTTTATTGAAAAAGCCTTATATAATAAGATTTGACACTCTTAATATAGAGTATAGCGAGGAAAAAATGCAAAGATTAATTGAAGAATTCATTTTAAAATTACATAGTGAAAAGAATACTTCAAGCAACACAGAAGTCTCATATAAAAGAGACTTAACGAAACTTTTTATATATCTTAATAATAGTTATAGTACGGATAATATTTCAGATATTACAAAAGAGGAATTAGAAGGATACATTTCATCATTAGAGACTATTGGAAGAGCACCTACTACAATATCAAGAAATATTGCGTCGATGAAAGCATTTTTTGGATATTTGTATCAGGAGGGATATATTACAGACAATCCTGCTTCTGACATGAAATCTCCTAAGATAGAAAAAAAAGCACCGGAGATTTTGTCTATAAATGAAATTGATGATCTTTTAAAGCAACCTTCAAGAAACACGCCAAAAGAACTTAGAGATAAATCTATGTTAGAGCTTTTGTATGCAACGGGAATGCGTGTTTCAGAACTTATTACACTGAAGGTAAATGATGTTAATATTAATTATGAATTTGTAGTATGTCATGACAGAAAAAGAGACCGTCAGATACCTTTTGGAACAGAGGCAAAGAACGCACTTGTTGCGTATCTGAAAGATGGAAGGGAAAGTTTGCTTGGAGAAAATAAGGATAGTGATGTTTTATATCCTAATTGTTCAGGCAGGGAAATGAGCAGACAGGGATTTTGGAAACTGATAAAGGCTTATGGGAAGAAAGCCGGAATTAAGTCAGATATAACACCCCATACACTTCGCCATTCATTTGCAACACATTTGGTTGAAAACGGGGCAGACTTAAAGGCTGTACAACAAATGCTTGGACATTCTGATATATCTACTACTCAGATGTATATGACACCTGCAAGCCGTAGAGTAAGAGAAGTATATGAAAAGGCACATCCGAAAGCATAAATAATAAGGTGATATATTGAGAGGTATTGTCATTAGATGATGCCTCTTTTTGTGTGTAAAAAACTCCGGTCATATTCACATAAGTGAAAATTCCGGAGTTTAAGTTTTATGCTTCTTCAGCAATAATGTATAACAATTTTTCTGTATCTTCCCAGCCAAGGCATGGATCAGTTATTGACTTTCCGTAGCAGTGTTCATCAATTTTCTGATTTCCACCAACAATATAGCTTTCAATCATAAGACCTTTGACAAAATGTTTTAAATCTTCTGAATGTTTACGGTTATGCATTATTTCCTTTGCAATACGAATCTGTTCCATATACTGCTTGTTTGAATTTGAATGATTACAATCAATAACAACAGCAGGATTTTCAAATCCTTTTTTCATATACATTGAATAAAGATTTACCATATCCTCATAATGGTAATTTGGTATACACTGACCATATTGATTTACGGCACCTCTTAATATGGCGTGGGCTAAATCATTACCTTCAGTCTGAACTTCCCAACCTCTGTAAAGGAAAGAATGAGAAGACTGGGCTGCCTCAATAGAGTTAAGCATAATGGATAAATCTCCGCTGGTAGGATTTTTCATTCCTACAGGAATATCTAAACCGCTGGCTGTAAGACGGTGCTGCTGGTTTTCAACAGAACGGGCACCTACTGCAACATATGAAAGGCAATCTGAAAAGTATCTTGCATTTTCAGGATAAAGCATTTCATCTGCAATTGGGAACTTAGTATCCTCCATGATTTTCAAGAACATTTGTCTTATTGTAATAAGCCCCTGCAATAAATCAGGTTTCTTTTCAGGATCAGGCTGATGTAACATACCTTTATAACCTTTTCCTGTTGTTCTAGGTTTGTTAGTGTAAACTCTTGGAATAATAAAAAGTTTATCTTTAACTTTTTCCTGAACTTTTGCAAGTCTTCCTATATAATCTTCAACAGCTTCCTGATTGTCAGCTGAACAAGGACCTATAATTACGGCAAATTTATCACTTTCACCTGTAAATATCTTTCTAATTTCTTCGTCATTGATTTTTTTCTGATTTGCAACTGCCTCTGGAACAGGATAACTTGTCTTGATTTCCAAAGGAGTTGGTAGCTTTCTAAAAAATGTACTACCCATAACGTCCTCCTTTAATGTATAATTATAAAATGTTAGCCGGAGAAAGAAAGATAAGTATTCTAAATCCTACTAACCACGTATGATAGTATAACATAAGTTTACAATAATTCAACAGTTTAAAGTACGAAAATAAAAGAAAAAGCAGTTATTTGGTATAAAAATTCAAAAGTTCATAGAAAATTCAAATATTATGGGTATTCTATTTACTAAGACATTATGGATAAAAGAGTTGTTAAGTAAGGAGCAAAAATATGGATAAACAGTTTCATTTACAAATATCAAAGGGAGATATTGGGAAATATGTGATTTTACCGGGAGATCCGGGAAGATGTGAAAAAATTGCCGGATATTTTGATGAACCAAGGCTTATTGCACAAAATAGAGAATTTACAACATATACAGGATATATATCAGGAGAAAAAGTTTCAGTTACCTCTACAGGAATAGGAGGACCGTCAGCAGCTATTGCCATGGAGGAATTAGTAGCCTGTGGCGCTGATACTTTTATAAGAATAGGAACTTGTGGAGGTATTAATTTAAAAGTTTTAGCAGGGGACTGTGTTATAGCAACAGGAGCGGTGCGACACGAAGGCACCAGCAGGGAATATGCACCAATTGAATACCCTGCAGTTTCTGACTTTGATGTTACGGAAGCATTAGTTTATGCTTGCAAAAAAAATAATTTGCGTTATCATTGTGGAGTGGTGCAGTGCAAAGACTCATTTTACGGTCAGCATAATCCTGACAGAATGCCTGTATCATATGAACTTCTTAATAAATGGGAAGCATGGAAGAGATTAGGAGTTCTTGCCAGTGAAATGGAATCGGCAGCATTGTTTACGGTAGCAGCAAGTCTGGGGGTGAAATGTGGTTCGGTATTTCATGTTATCTGGAATCAGGAGCGTAAATTAAAAGGATTTAGTGAGGAGGACTGTTACGATACCGATAATGCCATAAAGGTATCCGTAGAGGCTATCAGACATATGATAGCCGGAAAATAACAGCTTTAGGAGGCACTTTTTAATGAAAGAGAAAGTAAAAAAATATATAGGAATAGCTAAGGAAAAATACCATTCAGCCAGGGCATTTTTCAGCAAAACATATAATAAGCACATAATATACATGTATGTGGTAACGGCATTACTTATTAATCTGGTTATTGAAATGTTAGCCAGAAAGTCATTTTTAAAGGGCATATATTTCCTTATAGGAAATCCGTATGTATTTATCTGTAGTGCAATGATAATATTAATGACCCTTTCATTTACCTTTCTTATGAAAAGAAGGTTTTTTGGAATGACATTGATTTCTGTTATTTGGTTGATTCTGGGAGTGGCCAATGGTGTGTTGCTTTCTAACAGGGTAACACCTTTTACGGCAGTGGATTTGATGCTTATTGATAGTGCTTTAGGGGTTATAAATAAGTATTTTTCAACATTTCAGATTGTTTTGGTTGTTATTGCACTTATTTTGGCAATAGTAGGACTGGTCGTTATGTTCTTTAAGGCACCAAAAGTCAATCACAAGATTAAATATGCAAGAAATATTATTGGAATTGCTGTTATTTGGGCGATAGGTCTGGGAACAATTAATTTGGGAGTGGCATCAGAACTTCTTTCCATGAAATTTGGAGAACTTAGAGTGTCGTATTATGATTACGGATTTGTTTATTGTTTTTCAAATAGTCTTATAAATACAGGAATTGACAAGCCTAATTCATATTCAGGTGAAACTATTGAAAAAATAGTGAAGGATGATGACGATAAAACAACCCTTAAGAAGGCTAAGAAGAAACCAAATATTATTTTCTTGCAGTTAGAGTCATTTTTTGATATGAACAATCTTAAAAATGTTAAATTATCAAAAAATCCTGTTCCGTATTTTGAAAAGTTAATGAAAAATTATCCAAGTGGATACTTAAATGTGCCTATAGTTGGTGCTGGAACGGTAAATACGGAATTTGAGGTTATGACAGGAATTAATTTAGATTTCTTTGGTCCGGGAGAATATCCTTTTAAAACTAAATTAGTAGATACTACCAGTGAAAGCATATGCTACAACTTAAAGGAGTATGGCTACAGCTGTCATGCCATTCATAATAACACTGCAACCTTTTATGGAAGAAATGTGGTATTTTCTAATTTAGGATATGATACATTCCAATCTATTGAAAATATGTATATAGATGATTTTACACCTATGGGATGGGCAAAGGATTATTTCCTTACGGATTATATTATGCAGGCATTAAAATCTACTAAAAAGCAGGACTTCATTTATACTATTTCAGTACAGGGACATGGAAGTTATCCTACAAGTGGTGATTATGACTATCCTATTAAAGTTTCAGGTGTAGACGATGAAGACGTTACAAACCAGTATCAGTATTATGCATGGCAGACTAATGAAATGGATAAGTTTTTAAGAAAACTTACAAAAGCCCTTAAAAACTTTGGTGAGGATACCATTCTTGTAATGTATGGTGATCATCTGCCAAGCTTTGGTATATCAGGAGAGGATTTGGTAAACGGTGATGTATACCAGACTCAGTATGCTATCTGGTCTAATTTTAAGACTAATTATACTAACGAGGATATAGAAGCGTATCAGTTGGAGTCCAAAATACTTGGTGGCTTAAATATGAACTCCGGAAAGATTAATAATTACACACAGTTACACAAAAATGATGACGATGAAACCTATCAGGAAGGCCTTAAGAATTTATCTTACGATTTGCTTTATGGAGACAATTATGCGGCAAACGGAGAAAACCCATATAAGCCAACAGATTTGAAATTCGGACTTCATGATGTAAAGGTAAGCTCCGTTACCCCTATTGGGGATGATGTAGGTACGGTGTATATATACGGAAATTATTTTACAAGCTACAGTAAGGTATATATAAATGACGAAAAGCAAAAAACGGTATATATAGATCCTAATACATTGATGATTGTTTATCCGGACTTAAAAGATGGCGACAGCTTCTCGGTATATCAGCAAAATTCTGATGAGCATGTGCTGTCAAAAACAGAGCCTTTTGTATATAATCAGGAGGAAATGCAACCGTCAAGCACTAAGGCACAAACAACAAAGGATAAGTCGAAAAAAACAAAATCTAAATCTTCAAAGAAAAAGAAGAAAGAAAAATAGCATAAAATTTTTAAACTCCATTACAATGTATAAAGGTGTAATGGAGTTTTTTTATGGAAAAAATCATGTTTTATGAAAAATGGTGCAACAGGTTGTTTAAAAGAGTGCTGGTTGCTATGATTTCACTAAGTATTTTGATAACGTCCACATTTACAATACAAGGTGATGAAAAAGCAGAGATGAAATGTAAATCCTATGTACTTATGGAGGCGTCCTCAAAAACAGTAATTAAAGCAGAAAATGAAAATGAAAAATTAAGTCCTGCTAGTATAACTAAAATAATGACTTTAATACTAATTTTTGATGCAATACATAGTGGTAAAATAAAGTTAGAGGATATGGTTACTACCAGTGCCCATGCCAAAAGTATGGGAGGTTCCCAGGTGTTTTTGGAAGAAGGAGAGCAACAAAATGTAGAAACTCTTATAAAGTGCATTATAATTGCATCGGGAAATGATGCATCTGTAGCCATGGCTGAGCATATTTCAGGTTCAGAAGAAGAATTTGTAAAGGAAATGAATAAAAGGGCAAAGAACCTTGGAATGAAACATACACATTTTGAAGATTGCTGTGGGCTGACTGATTCGGATAATCATTATACATCAGCAATGGATGTGGCAATTATGTCAAGAGAATTAATTGTGAAGTATCCGGAGATTTTTAAATATTCTACCATATGGATGGAAAGTTTTACACACAAAACCAATAAAGGGGAAAGTGAATTTATGCTTACTAACACAAATAAGTTACTTAAAACCAATAGGTATGTAAAAGGGCTTAAAACAGGAAGCACGTCAAAAGCAAAATACTGTGTTTCCACTGTGGCAGAAAAGGATGGTGTGGAATTGATTGCAGTGGTTATGGCGGCTCCGGATTATAAGGCAAGATTTGTCCAGTCCAACAGCCTTATAAATTACGGTTTTTCAAATTGTAAGGTGTATAAGGATAATAAGAAATATCAGAACAAGGTAAATATATGTGGCGGGGAAAAGGACAAAGTAAAAGTGCAAAATGATACATTTTCATATGTTGATACTAAAGGTGGAAAAATTGATGGTATAGAATCTAAAGTGGCTTTAAAAGACAACATAAATGCACCGGTAAGGAAGGGAGATATAGTAGGAAAAATTGAATACATAATGGATAAAAAGAAAATCGGAGAAGTTAAAATTATGGCAGAGGAAACGGTGGATAAAGCAGATTATGGTTTCACATTTCTAAAATTAGTAAAATATATGTTCCAGATAACCTGATAAATTTAGGTGCTTAAAATTATATTGTATTGAAAAAAAGAAATTTTTTATGTACAATTAAAGTTCGAGAAAAAATGGAGAGAAATTAAAATGATTGAACTGGAAGTTAAACTGGATGCATTTGAAGGACCTCTTGATTTACTGCTGCATCTTATTGAAAAAAACAAAGTAGATATTTATGACATACCTATTGTGGAAATTACGGAACAGTATCTTGATTGCGTAAGTAAAATGCCGAAAGATGATTTGGATTTGGCAAGTGAATTTTTGGTAATGGCAGCTACCCTGATAGATATAAAAAGCAGAATGCTTCTACCAAAAGAAGTGGACGAAAACGGTGAAGAAATTGACCCTAGGGCAGAACTGGTGGAGAAACTTATTGAATATAAGATGTACAAATATGCTGCAGGGGAATTAAGAGATATGCAGGTTTACGCTGGAAAATCATTATATAAAGAGCCTACAGTTCCTGAGGAGGTTAAAAAATATGAGCCTCCGGTGGATTTGGATAAATTGCTATCAGATGTGGATTTGTCAAAGTTAAATGATATTTTTCAAATGGTGCTTAAAAGACAAATGGATAAAATTGATCCTGTAAGAAGTAAATTTGGAAAAATTGAAATGGAGGAAGTAAGCCTTCCTGACAAAATGGATTTTGTTACTGATGTACTAAAGAAAAGAAAAAGATGTAGTTTTAAGCAGCTTTTAGAACAGCAAAGTTCAAAAATGGAAGTTATTGTTTCATTTCTGGCGGTGTTGGAATTAATTAAAATTGGAAAAATTGAAGTTCATCAGGAAAAAACTTTTGATGATATATACATAGATTCAATAGAGTAAAGAGGTTAAAATGGAAAGAAATTACAAAGCAGAAATAGAGGCTATTTTATTTACCATGGGGGAATCAGTTGATATTAATAAAATTGCAAATGCATTAGAAATCAAACCTTCAGAAGTAAAAAAAATAGTAAAAGAAATGCAAAAAGAAATGGACACTCCTGAAAGAGGGGTGAAAATCATAGAACTTGACGGGGCATACCAGATGTGTACTAAACCGGAAATGTACGAAGCACTTATTAAGGTGGCAAAGCAGCCTAAAAGACAGGTTTTAACGGATGTTTTAATGGAAACCTTATCTATTATTGCTTACAAACAGCCTATAACAAAGTCTGAAATTGAAAGAATAAGAGGAGTAAAATCAGATTTCGCAGTTAATAAGTTAGTGGAGTATATGCTGGTGGAAGAGGTAGGGAGAATGGACACACCGGGACGTCCTCTTTTATTTGGAACTACTGAGGAATTTTTAAGAAGATTTGGTGTGGAATCAGCAGACAGCCTCCCTGTAGTAAGTCAGGATATGATAGATGAGTTTAAACATGAGGCAGAGGAAGAGGTAACCCTTAAATCCAATGATTAACACATATTTTTATACAAGGGGATAAAAGTTACTTAAAATGCATATATTATACGGATGCATGTTTAAAGTGATAATAATGAATAAAAGATTAAAATGTTGTTTTATAATTTTAGTTTTGGTACTTAATATGGTGTTTTCTAAACAGGGATTTGGAGAGGAAACAAAGGAACTTAAGGAAAGCGAATTATCTGCAAAGTCAGCGGTACTTATTGACGGAAAAACAGGCAGAGTGCTTTTTGGAAAGAATTATAATAATAAAATGGCAATGGCAAGTACAACGAAAATAATGACATGTATAGTTGCCCTTGAAAATGCATCTCCTGATGAGGTGGTGGAAATAAGCAAAAGGGCAGCTTCTATGCCTAAAGTTCATATGAATGCCATAAAAGGGGAAAAATATAAAATAGGAGATTTGCTTTATGCCATGATGCTAGAGTCTTATAATGATGTGGCAGTGGCTGTGGCAGAAGGGGTAGCAGGAAGTGTGGAAGAATTTGTAAAACTTATGAACAAAAAAGCAGGAGAAATTGGTGCAGTCAACACCAATTTTGTTACTCCTAACGGACTTGATGCTAAGGGGCATTTTTCTACAGCATATGATATGGCTTTAATTGGAGCTTATGCCATAAAAAATCAGCAGTTTTTAAAAATTACAAATACAAAATCCTATTCCTTTTATGATTGCAGCAATAAGAGACATATTGTTGTTAATAACAAAGATGCATTTCTTAATATGAGCAGTGATGCCATTGGAATAAAGACAGGATTTACAGGTGATGCAGGATATTGTTTTGTAGGTGCCGTAAAAAGCAACAACAGAGTGTATGTTTCCTGT
This sequence comes from Eubacterium sp. CAG:161, assembly GCF_000432355.1. NCBI lineage: Bacteria > Bacillati > Bacillota > Clostridia > Eubacteriales > Eubacteriaceae > Eubacterium > Eubacterium sp. CAG:161. Next base: position 206,251 of record NZ_HF991871.1, on the reverse strand, counting down.
GTTCTTGCCAGCGGATGGCCTCCTAACAAAACATATAAGTGGAGAGATACTACTAAATTAATGGATTATGGAAAAAATAACTTTGATACCAAAAAAATTTTGAAAAACAGAATATCTTTTCCCGTAAATATTGAAAATGGAACAAAAAAACAAATTATAGCTGTTGCCATTGGTCCCTACAAAGCATTGGTATCTAGGAATGATACAGTGGAAGCAAAAACGGAGTTTAACTATGAATTACCTATAAAATCAGGAGAAAAAATAGGGGAAGTAAAACTGTATATAAATAATCAATGTGTGAAAAAATGTAAAATAGAGGCTGTGGATAGTGTTGAAAAATATGATTTTAAATATTGCTTTAAAAAGACTTTAGATTATTTCATATTTCAATAATTACTTTATTTATAAAGCTAACTGTGGTATATTTAAACCGAATTTGCTTGTGCATACTAATATGTGTGCATAATGTAAAAAGTTAAAAAGACAGATTATGAAATTTAAAGGAGTCTTGTTTATATGGAATTTGTGAAAATGGAAGGTTGTGGAAACGATTACGTTTATGTTAATGGTTTCAATACAAAAATAGATAATCCCAACGAGTTGTCGAAAATTGTAAGCGACAGACATTTTGGAATCGGTTCAGACGGACTTATAGTTATAAATCCTTCAGAAGTGGCAGATTTTAAAATGAGTATGTACAATGCAGACGGCTCTGAAGGGAAAATGTGTGGAAACGGAATCAGATGCGTTGCTAAATATGTTTATGATTATAAAATGATTGATAAAGAAGTTATAACCGTGGAAACCTTAGCAGGAATTAAGACACTTAAATTAAATGTGGAAAATGGTAAGGTTAAAACAGTACGGGTTAATATGGGAAGTCCTATTATAAATGCAAAGGATGTACCGGTTATATCTGACAAAGAGAAGGTAATTAATGAACCGGTTGTTATTGATGGTAAGGAATATGGCATCACCTGTGTTTCCATGGGAAATCCTCATGCCATTACATTTGTTGATGATACAGATAGTCTGAAAATCGAAAAAATTGGGCCGGGATTTGAAAAAAATGAAATTTTTCCTGACAGAGTCAATACGGAATTTATTCAGATAATTGACAGAAAAACAATTAAAATGAGAGTCTGGGAGCGTGGTTCAGGAGAAACCTTAGCCTGCGGAACCGGTGCCTGTGCCAGTGTTGTTGCCTGTGTATTAAATAATCTTACAGACAATAAGGTTACTGTGAAGCTATTAGGCGGAGATTTGAAAATAAAATATAATACAGATGAAAATACAGTTTACATGACGGGACCTGCAAGGATTGCATTTACCGGAAATATTGATATTTAATGAGGAAATAATATGTTATTAAAAGATTTATTGGAAAAAATTGAATATACCATAGTAAAAGGCACGGATGAAGTGACAATAAATCATCTTGTAAATGATTCAAGAAAGGTTTCAGGGGATGATGTATTTGTGTGTATTAAGGGTGCCGGATTTGACGGACATGAATTTATAGAAGATGTGGCACAAAAAGGTGCTGTTGCAGTTGTGGTAATGGAAGATGTAAATGTAGATGCGAACATTACAGTTATAAAGGTTGAAGATACCAGATATGCATTAGCCTGTATGTCGGCGGCGTATTTTGGACATCCGGCAGAAAAACTCATTACCATTGGTATAACGGGAACTAAAGGAAAAACAACAACTACATATATGGTACGTCAGGTTTTAGAAAGCGTTGGAATAAAAACAGGACTTATAGGAACAATTGAAACTATTGTAGGAGATGAAATAACTCCTGCTAAAAATACCACACCGGAGTCTTTTGTGGTTCAGGAGACCTTTGCCAAAATGGTTAAAGCAGGCTGCAAATGTGTGGTAATGGAGGTTTCGTCCCAGGGACTTATGCTTCACAGAGTATCAGGATTTACATTTGACTATGGTATATTTACCAATATTGAGCCTGACCATATTGGCCCTAATGAACACAAGGACTTTGACGATTATCTTCATTGCAAAAGTATGTTGCTAAAGCAGTGCCGTCAGGGAATTGTGAATATGGATGCAGATTATATAGACAGGGTTTTAGAGGGACACACATGTGAATTGGAAACCTTTGGTGTAAAGGGCGATTATGATTTTAAGGCATCAGATATTAGGTTATTTACAAAGCCGGGGAGCCTGTGTGTTTCATATGATTTATCAGGAAAAATGAATTTCCCTGTGGAAATTGATATTCCGGGGAATTTTAGTGTATATAATTCATTATGTGCTATAGCAATATGCAGTCATTTTACAAATGATGTTGAAAAGATAAGAGAAGCCCTTAAAAATGTAAGGGTGAAAGGAAGAGTTGAAATTATTCCTGTATCAAAGAGATTTACTCTTATGATAGATTATGCCCATAATGCTATGAGCTTAGAAAGTCTTCTTAAAAGCCTTAAGGAATATAACCCAAAGCGCTTAGTTACAGTGTTTGGATGTGGTGGAAACAGGGCGAGAGGCAGAAGATTTGAAATGGGTGAGGTTTCATCAAAACTATCTGATTTTACCATTGTAACATCAGATAATCCAAGATTTGAGGAACCTATGGATATTATTAATGATATTTTAGTTGGGGTGCATAAGGCAGATGGGGAATATGTAACAATTCCTGACAGAAAAGATGCCATACGTTACGCCATTTTAAATGCAAAGGATGGAGATGTTATAGTTTTAGCAGGAAAGGGACATGAAGATTATCAGGAAATAAAGGGAGTTAAGCACCCTATGGATGAACGTGTTCTTATAAGTGAAGTTATAAAGGAAGATGAAGTAAAGGCAGTTTTATAAGGCGAAACTAATGAAAGAGAGATATAAAGTATGTGTGGAATATGTGGAATAATTGGAGAATTAGATAACAGCAGAAAAGTTTTAAAAAACATGATGGACAAAATTGCCCACAGAGGTCCCGATGATGAAGGAATGTATGTGGACAAGCATGCGGCAATCGGTCACAGAAGACTTAGTATTATTGATTTAAGTCATGGTGCACAGCCTATGTACAATGAAACCGGTGATATAGCAATTGTTTTTAATGGAGAAATATATAACCACTTAGAGATAAGAAAAGAACTTATTAAAAAGGGACATCAGTTTTCAAATGATTCAGATACAGAATGTCTTATTCACGGATATGAGGAATATGGAACAGATTTGCTGCATAAGCTAAGAGGAATGTTTGCTTTTGTCATTTGGGACAGCAGAACTAATACTATGTTTGGTGCAAGGGATCATTTTGGAATTAAGCCTTTTTATTATGCAAACATTAACAAAAATCTCGTTTTCTCTTCAGAAATCAAGGCAATATTAGAATATCCGGGATTTGAGAGAAAGGTAAATGAGGAAGCTTTAGAGCAGTATTTAAGCTTCCAGTATTCCGTACTTCCTGAAACATTCTTTAAGGGAGTGTATAAATTGCCGGCAGGACATTATATGATTTATAAAGACGGAAAAATGGAAATTGAACGTTATTTTGACCCTATGATGGAACCAAAGGCTGATGGTGATTTAGAAGAAACTGTTTCTGAAATCGAAAAAGTCGTTCATAATACTGTTGATGCCCATATGATAGCAGATGTTGAGGTTGGTTCTCTGTTATCAAGTGGAGTTGACTCAAGTTATGTTGTATCGGAATTTCCGGGAGAAAAAACCTTTACGGTGGGATTTTTGGATAAACAAAGCAAGTATAATGAAATAAGATATGCAGAAGGTCTTGTAAAAGAATTGGGCAAGAAAAATTACAGCAAAAATATAGACAGTGACGAATATTTTGACTCAATCCCTACAGTAATGTATTATATGGATGAACCTTTAGCAGATCCATCCTGTATTGCCCTTTATTTTGTTGACCAGCTTGCTGCTGAACAGATAAAAGTTGTTTTGTCAGGAGAAGGGGCAGACGAGTTCTTTGGCGGCTATAATATTTATCATGAACCGTTGTCATTAAAGGGGTATCAGAAAATACCAAGATGCATAAGAAAAGGTCTTGCAAAGGTTGCCTCGGCAATGCCTGATGTTAAGGGACGTGATTTTATTATAAGAGGTAGTAAAACTGTTGAGGAGAGATTTATTGGAAATGCCAATATGTTTTCCGTAAAAGACAGGGAAAAACTCCTTAAAAATGCACCTACTCATGTTTCACCACAGGAAATCGTGGCACCAACATACAAGAAAGTAAGTCACTTAAATGACATTGCCAAGATGCAGTATATTGATACTAATTTCTGGCTTCAGGGTGATATTTTGCTTAAGGCAGATAAAATGAGCATGGCTCACTGCCTTGAATCAAGAGTACCGTTTTTAGACGTGGAAGTATTTAAATATGCAAAAACGCTTCCTATAGATTTCAGATGTAATAACGAAGCTACAAAGCGAGCTTTTAGAATTGCAGCAAAAAGACATATTCCGGAGGCAACAGCTAACAAGAAAAAGTTAGGCTTCCCGGTACCTATCAGAGTTTGGCTTAAAGAAGATAAATACTATAACAAGGTAATGGAAACATTAACCGGTGATGCGGCAAAACAGTTCTTTAATACAGATATTCTTGTTAAACTGATGGAAGACCATAGGGCAGGAAAAGCTGATAACAGCCGAAGAATATGGACGGTTTATGTATTCCTTGTATGGTACAATGTTTACTTTGAGGATAAGACCTTTGAACCGATTAACAGCGAATGGATTAAAAACAGAATTAAGACAGCATAAAAAAATTAAGTTTTTTGCCCTTTTTTATTAAAAAAATAACTTGCTATTTGACAGGAAAAGGTTTAATCTATATAAGGCAAAAAATTTGGTTGTTATATACCGGCAAACTACAGAGTTTGTGTAAATATTTTGCTCACACATATATTGATGCAGTGGCGTGGATATATGTGTGGGCAAAATATATGTTAAAACATAAAATATTTCTTTGCCGTTTGTTATCCGGGTAAGATATATACTGGATAAAAAAGATTAAAATTTTATTGGAGGACTGATTATGAGTACAGCAGCTAAAGTTATAGCAAGAGAGAGGATAGAAACTCTTCTTGATGATAACAGTTTTGTTGAAATCGGCGGATTGGTTAAAGCAAGAAGCACAGATTTTAACATCAAGGCAAAAGATACTCCATCAGACGGTGTTATTACCGGATATGGTGTTATCAATGGAAAGTTAGTGTATGTTTACAGCCAGGATTCATCAGTACTTGGTGGTTCAGTTGGAGAAATGCACGCTAAGAAAATTTCTAACCTCTACGATATGGCTATGAAGATGGGAGCACCTGTTATTGGCCTTATTGACAGTACAGGTCTTAGACTTCAGGAGTCAGTAGACGGACTTAATGCATTTGGACAGATTTATATGAAACAGTCACTTGCATCAGGGGTTATTCCACAGATTTCAGTAATATTTGGAAATTGTGGTGGAGGATTAAGTGTTATTGCAGGACTTTCTGATTTTACATTTATGGAGAAGGATAATGCACATTTATTTGTGAATTCTCCGGATGCAATTGAAGGAAACAGAAAAGAAGTGTGTGACAGTTCATCAGCTAAGTTCCAGAGTGAGACAGCAGGAAATGTTGATTTCGTTGGAACACAGCAGGAAATCATGGAGGGATTAAGAGACCTTATATCAGTCATTCCTTCAAATAATGAGGATGAAGCATTTGATTTAGAATGTGATGATGATTTAAACAGAGCAGCAGAAGGAATTGAAAACTGCGGTGAGGACACATTACAGGCACTGACAAGCATTTCAGATGAGGGATATGTTCTTGAAGTTAAGAAAGATTATGCTCCTGAAATGGTTACAGCTTTTATTAAGTTAAATGGAGCTACAGTAGGTGCAGTAGCTAACAGAACTAAATCATATGATGAAGATATGAATGTTACAGCAGAATATGAAGCAAAGCTTACAGCTAACGGCTGTGAAAAAGCTGCAGATTTTGTTGAATTTTGTGATGCTTTTGAAATTCCTATACTTACATTAACTAATGTTAATGGATTCAAGGCAACAAAATGCCAGGAAAAGAAGGGTGCAAAAGCTACATCAAAGCTTATATATGCTTTTGCTAACGCAACAGTTCCTAAGGTAAATCTTATTGTGGAAGATGCAATAGGAAGTGCATATATTGCAATGAACAGCAAGGCAACAGGTGCAGACGTTGTTTACGCATGGCCAACAGCCAAGGTTGGAATGATGGATGCTGCAAGTGCTGTTAAGATTATGTATGCTGATGAAATTGAAAGCGGTGATGCAACAGAAGTTATCGCTGAAAAGACAGCAGAGTACCAGAAGCTTCAGGGCAGTGTAATGTCAGCAGCTGCAAGAGGATATGTTGATAGTATTGTTGAACCTGTTGATACAAGAAAGTACATAATAGGTGCATTTGAAATGTTATATACAAAATTTGAAGACAGACCTGGTAAAAAGCACGGAACAGTTTAATAGGAGGACAATATGAATATTAAAAGAAAGTTACGTTTAATATTTTCACTGGTTTCTCTTATAATTTGTTTTGGTTTAAGCAGTGTTATGGTTATGGCAGATGATGTGATTAATCTTGATGAGACTGCTACACAGGAGGAGACAACGTTATCTGCTGAGGATATGAAAACATATGCAGACGGCAAGATAACCATGGCTCAGGCAAAAGCGTTAGTTGAACAGTATGCCAATGCCATATCTCAGTATTCAAATTGCAGTGATGATGAATTAGAATATCTTGGTGGATATTTTAGTTATCAGACAGACGCATTTGAGAACTTTGCCAAAACTGTTGGCGATGAGAAATGCGGTGAATATAAGTCTTATGACAAAATTGAAGTTGAAGAAACAGAAGACGGAAAAGTAGATGTAAGCGCTATGCTTCATTTTGAAAAAAGAGATTTAAAGATGATTATGCATGTATCATTATTTGACAATCTCGGATGTGTGCCTACATCCATAGAGTTTAATCTTCCTGACGAAGGAAACAACACTTTGTTAGGTAAGCTTCAAACAGCAGGTGGTAACACATTACTCGGAATGGGCGTTGTATTCCTTGTATTAATTTTTATAAGCTTTATTATTTCCTGCTTTGGATTCATTCCAAAAATTGTTGATTCCTTTGGAAAGAAAAATAAAGCTTCAGAAGAAGCAACCACACCGTCTGAAAGTACGGTAAGTACTACAGAAGAGACAACGGATGATTCAGAGCTTATAGCTGTTATTGCTGCTGCAATAGCCGCAAGCGAACATACATCTACAGACAGTTTTGTTGTAAGATCAATAAGAAGACGTTAATTACTATCTATATTTAGGAGGATACAAAATGAAAAGTTATACAATTACAGTTAATGGAAATGTATATGATGTAACTGTTGAAGAAACAGGAAGTACAGCAAGTGCACCGGTAAGACCTGCAAAGAAGGCAGCAGCACCTGCTAAGCCGGCAGCACCTGTAGCTACCGGAAAAGAAGGAAGTGTTAAGGTTACAGCACCTATGCCTGGAAAAGTTTTATCAATCAGTGCAAATCCTGGTCAGGCAGTTAAGAAAGGTGAAACAATATTAGTATTTGAAGCAATGAAGATGGAAAATTCTGTTGTTGCTCCGGAAGATGGAACAGTTGCAAGCATTTCTGTTAGCGTTGGAGACAGCTTTGAAGCAGGTGCAGTTATTGCAACATTAAACTAGTTAATATTAAAAAACTGGAGGTAACAAATGAACATCTTTGATACATTGGGAAATCTGGTAGGACAATCAGCGTTTTTTAGCCTTAGCGGTGGAAACTATATTATGATTGCCGTAGCCTGTATTTTCCTATACTTAGCAATTAAAAAAGGATATGAACCATTATTACTGGTTCCTATTGCCTTTGGTATGCTCTTAGTAAATATGTATCCGGACATTATGAAAGCACCTGCTGACGGTGAAGCAGGAGGATTGTTATATTACTTCTACATATTAGACGAATATAGTATTCTTCCTTCACTTATTTTCATGGGTGTAGGTGCTATGACGGACTTCGGACCGCTTATTGCAAATCCAAAGAGTTTCCTTCTTGGAGCTGCAGCACAGTTCGGTATATATGGGGCATATTTCCTTGCAATTTTCATGGGATTTGGTGGAAAGGCAGCTGCAGCCATCTCTATTATCGGTGGAGCAGACGGACCTACATCTATTTTCCTTGCAGGAAAGCTTGGACAGACTGATTTGTTAGGACCTATCGCAGTAGCAGCATATTCGTATATGTCATTGGTTCCTATTATTCAGCCACCAATTATGAAATTATTAACAACTAAGAAGGAACGTGAAATTAAGATGGAACAGCTTAGACATGTTTCACAGTTAGAGAAAATTTTATTCCCTATAGTTGTTACTATCGTTGTTGTTATGATTTTACCTACAACAGCTCCATTAGTTGGTATGCTTATGTTAGGTAACTTATTTAGAGAATCCGGAGTTGTTAAACAGTTACAGGAAACAGCAAGTAACGCACTTATGTACATTGTAGTTATCTTACTTGGAACAAGTGTTGGTGCTACAACAAGTGCTGAAGCATTCCTTAATGTTGACACAATTAAAATCGTAATTTTAGGTTTGGTAGCCTTTGCAGTAGGTACGGCAGCCGGAGTTTTGTTTGGTAAACTTATGTGTGTTGTAACACATGGAAAAGTTAATCCACTTATTGGTTCTGCAGGTGTATCAGCCGTGCCAATGGCAGCAAGAGTATCACAGAAGGTTGGATCTGAAGCTGATCCTACAAACTTCCTTTTGATGCATGCAATGGGACCTAACGTAGCCGGAGTTATTGGTACTGCAGTCGCTGCAGGAACATTTATGGCTATATTCGGAATTTAAATGGAGGAAATAAAAATGGCAGATAAGAAACCGGTAAAGATTACCGAAACTATATTAAGAGATGCACATCAGTCACTTATTGCCACAAGAATGCCTACTGAGGAAATGCTTCCTATTATCGACACAATGGATAAAGTAGGTTATCATGCAGTTGAGTGTTGGGGTGGTGCAACTTTTGATGCATCCCTTAGATTTTTAAAAGAAGATCCATGGGAGAGACTTAGAAAGTTAAGAGACGGATTTAAAAATACAAAATTACAGATGCTTTTCAGAGGACAGAATATTTTAGGCTATAGTCATTATTCAGATGATGTTGTTGAATATTTTGTTCAGAAATCAATAGCTAATGGTATTGATATTATTAGAATCTTTGACTGCTTAAATGACCTTAGAAATTTAGAAACAGCTGTAAAGGCAGCAAACAAGGAAAAAGGTCATGCACAGATTGCTCTTTCATATACATTAGGAGATGCATATACTCTTGATTATTGGAAAGAAACAGCAAAGAGAATTGAAGATATGGGTGCTAACTCACTTTGTATCAAGGATATGGCTGGACTTCTTACACCATACAAGGCAACTGAATTAGTTCAGGCATTAAGAGAAGGAACAGACATTCCAATAGATCTTCATACACATTACACATCAGGTGTAGCAGCTATGACATATATGAAAGCTGTTGAAGCAGGATGTGATATTATTGATACAGCTATTTCACCGTTCTCTATGGGAACATCACAGCCGGCAACAGAAGTTATGGTTGAGACATTTAAGGGGACACCTTATGATACAGGTCTTGATCAGAAGCTGTTAAAGCAGGTTGCAGATTACTTCAGACCATACAGAGAAGAGTGCCTTAAGAATGGATTATTAAATCCAAAGGTTATGGGTGTTAATATTAATACACTTCTTTACCAGGTACCTGGTGGAATGTTATCAAACCTTGTTTCACAGTTAGATGAAATGGGTGCATCAGACAAGTTTGAACAGGTTCTTGAAGAAGTTCCAAGAGTTCGTAAGGACTTTGGTGAACCACCTCTTGTTACACCATCAAGCCAGATTGTTGGTACTCAGGCAGTTTTAAATGTTGTTATGGGTGAAAGATACAAGATGATTAATCAGCAGGCAAAGGATTTGTTAGCAGGAAAATATGGTCAGACAGTTAAGCCTTTCAATGAAGAAGTTCAGAAGAAGGCAATTGGTGATGAAAAGCCTATTACCTGCAGACCGGCAGATTTGTTAGAGCCATCTCTTGATAAGTTTGAAAAAGAATGTGCACAGTGGAAACAGCAGGATGAGGATGTTCTTACATACGCATTATTCCCACAGGTTGCAAAGGAATTTTTCGAATACAGGGAAGCACAGCAGACAAAGGTTGATCCGGCTGTAGCTGATAAGGAAAACGGAGCATATCCGGTATAATATTTATATTGTGAAAGACTTTAAACACCTGCTTATTAAAAGCAGGTGTTATCTTTTAATAAGGGTAAATTTCCCGGAAAAAAAGGATTTAGAAATGAGTAAGGTATTGATTATTGGAGGCGGCGCGGCAGGAATGATGGCTGCC
>NZ_HF991871.1:184879-195799 GCF_000432355.1 Eubacterium sp. CAG:161 | reverse complement strand
GGAATGATGGCTGCCATAGCTGCTGCATATAATGGAAATGAAGTTCATGTTTTTGAAAAAAACGAAAAAAACGGAAAGAAACTTTTTATAACAGGCAAAGGAAGATGTAATATTACAAATGCATCGGATATAGAAAATCATTTTGCCAATATAATGAGAAATTCAAAGTTTTTGTACAGTGCATATCATTGTTTAGACAGCTACGGAGTATGTACAATGATAGAAAGTGCAGGAGTAGAAACAAAAATTGAAAGGGGAAACAGAGTTTTTCCTTTAAGTGATAAGTCCTCAGATGTAATTTATGCATTAAACAAAATGATGAGGGATATTGGAGTTAATATTCACTTGAAATCAGAGATTGTATCTGTTAGTAAAGAAAATGAAAATATAATATTAAAAGAAAAAAATGGAAAAAAACATATTGGTGATGCCTGTATAATAGCAACGGGAGGCATTTCGTACCCTGTTACAGGTTCTACAGGAGACGGATATAAATTCGCAGAAAAAATAGGACATACTATAACAGAGAGATATCCATCTTTGGTGCCATTTAATATTAAAGAGGAATTTTGTAAGGAACTTCAGGGACTATCCCTTAAAAACGTGGAGCTTAAAATTCAGGATGAAACAGGAAAACAATATTATAGTGAAATGGGAGAAATGCTTTTTACTCATTTTGGAATAAGCGGGCCTCTTGTTTTGTCGGCAAGTGGTCATATAAGTGACAAGTTAAAGGAACATCAATTTATTGCAAAAATAGACTTGAAACCGGCTCTTTCTAATGAGGCATTAGACAAAAGAATATTAAAAGATTTTGAAGAAAACATAAACAGAAATTTCAATAATTCATTAGATAAATTATTGCCTAAAAAACTTATTCCGGTTATTGTTGAATTATCCGGTATTAATCAATATAAAAAAGTACATGAAATAACAAAAGAAGAAAGAGAAAATCTGGTTAAATTAATAAAAGAATTGAAAATGAGTATTTCAGGTGCAAGAGGCTATAATGAGGCAATTATTACAAAAGGCGGAGTGTCAGTAAAGGACATTAACCCAAAAACCATGGAGTCAAAAATTGTGCCGGGTATATATTTCGCAGGGGAAGTTCTTGACATAGATGCACTGACAGGAGGGTATAACCTTCAGGTGGCGTGGAGCACAGGATATTTAGCAGGAAGCAGTATTTATTAAAATGGAGGAATTTATGTATAATATAGCAATAGACGGACCGGCAGGGGCCGGAAAAAGTACAATAGCCAAAATAGTAGCAAAGGAACTGGGATTTATTTATGTGGACACAGGTTCTATGTACAGAACAATGGCACTTTCATGCTATAGAGCAGGAATAAAAGCTGATGAAGAAGAAAAAGTTGTGGCAAAATGCAGGGAAGCGGAAGTATCCATTAGGTATGAAAATGGTGTTCAGAAAATGAAGCTAAACAATGAAGATGTAAGCGGTGAAATAAGGCAGGAGGTTATTGGAAACATGACCAGTGCCATTGCAGTGTATGGTCCGGTAAGAGAAAGATTAGTGGAAATGCAGCGTGACATAGCAAGTAAAAATAATGTCGTTATGGATGGAAGAGATATTGCTACTGCCGTGCTTCCAAATGCAGACCTTAAAATATATTTAACGGCAAGTTCTAAAACAAGAGCTGAGCGAAGATATAATGAACTTCTGGAAAAAGGTGTGGACTGTAACATAGAAGATATTGAAAAGGATATTAAAGACAGGGATTACAGGGATATGAACAGGGAAATTTCACCTTTAAAGAAAGCTGATGACGCGGTTTTAATTGATTCATCCAACATGAATATTGAAGAAGTTGTAAATAAAATTAAAGAGCTTGCAAAGGAAGGTAAATAGTATATGGATATTGTGCTGGCAAAAAGCGCAGGCTTTTGTTTTGGTGTTAAAAGAGCCGTAAACAGTGTTTATGATGAAATAGAAAATCATAATACAGGAATATATACCTATGGTCCCATTATCCACAATGAGCAGGTTGTACAGGATATGGAATCAAAGGGTGTAAAGGTTATAGATGATTTAGAAGGACTAAAGATAATTACAGAAGGAACAGTAATTATCCGCTCCCATGGAGTAGAAAAAAGTATTTATGATTTATTGGAAAATAAAAAAATACGAATAGTCGATGCAACATGTCCTTTTGTTAAAAAAATTCATAAAATTGTATTTGAGGAAAGTGCTAATGGCAGAGAAGTAATTATAATCGGAAATGATAAACATCCTGAGGTAGAAGGTATAAAAGGCTGGGTAAATGGCAAAGCATGGGTTGTAAACAACAGTGAAGATGTTGAAAAAATTACAATTAAATCGGATTCAAAGGTATGTATTGTATCACAAACGACATTTAACCACAATAAATTTAAATATTTAGTTGAAATTATAGAAAAAAAAGGTTATGATATTAATGTTGTAAATACGATATGTAATGCGACACACGAAAGACAAGCTGAAGCGAAAGAAATTTCGTCAAAAGTTGAGGCTATGATTGTCATTGGCGGCAGACATAGTTCGAATACACAAAAGCTATACGATATATGTAAGGAAGAATGCAAAAATACATTTTTTATTCAGACAACTGATGATTTAAAGGAAGGGTCTGAGTTTTACAGTTATATGAAGTCGTGTGAAGGTAATTCATTAAAGTCTATAGGTATTACAGCAGGGGCATCTACCCCAAAGAATATTATTGAGGAGGTCGTTCTTAATGTCAGAGATGAGTTTTGAACAAATGTTGGATGAATCATTCAAGACTATTCACAATGGAGAAGTTCTTGAAGGAAAGGTAATCAGTGTAAGAGAAGACTACGCAGTTCTTAATATAGGTTATAAGGCTGATGGTATTCTTACAAGAGATGAATACTCTAACACACCTGTAGATCTGACAACTGTAATTTCAGTAGGCGATGAACTGACAGTCAAAGTTCTTAAAGTTAATGATGGTGAAGGACAGGTTGCTTTATCATATAAGAGACTTGCTGCAGAGAAGGCAAATAAGAGACTTGAAGAAGCTTTTGAAAATAAAGAAGTTCTCAAAGCACCAGTTGTACAGATTTTGAAAGGTGGTTTGAGTGTTGATGTTGAAGGCGGAAGAGTATTTATACCTGCAAGCCTTGTGTCAGACAATTTTGAAAGAGATTTAAACAAATATCTCAATCAGGAAATTGAATTTGTTATTACAGAGTTTGTATTAAGTCCAAAGAAGAGGATAATAGGTGACAGAAAGCAGTTAATAGTTGCACAGAAGGAAGCCGCTAAGAAAGCTTTATTTGAAAGAATTAAAGTAGGTGATGTTGTTGAAGGTGTTGTAAAGAGTGTTGTAGATTTCGGTGCTTTTGTTGACATCGGAGGAGCTGATGGTCTTCTTCATATTTCTGAAATGTCATGGGGCAGAGTAGGAAACCCAAGAAAACTTTTCAAACCTGGTGATAAGGTTACTACATTTATTAAAGAAATTAACGGAGATAAGATTGCTTTAAGTCTTAAGTTTGAAGACACAAATCCATGGGCTAATGCAAGTGAAAAGTTTGCTGTTGGTGCTATTGTTACAGGAAAAGTTGCAAGAATGACAGATTTCGGTGCATTTGTTGAAATTGAGCCTGGTGTTGATGCATTATTACATGTATCACAGATTGCAAAGCATCATGTAGATAAGCCTGCTGATGAATTATCAATTGGTCAGGAAATCGAAGCAAAGATTGTTGATTTCAATGAAGAAGAAAAGAAAATCAGCTTAAGCATGAAGGAACTCCTTCCTGATGAAGAAGTTGAAGATACAGTTGAAGAGCCTGTAGAGGAAGCAACTGAGGACACAGAGGAATAAGATGAAGTAATTCATTTATTGACAACGTAAAAGCAGGCATATTAGTGCTTGCTTTTATGTTTTGTTATGGAAACAACAGGAGCAGATGAAAGCATCTGCCTGATATAAAAGAGATTTTCTTAAAATATAAGGAGCAAGGCGCTTTATGAGAGTTATTGCGGGAAAGGCACGCAGATTACAGCTTAAAACCGTTAAAGGAATGGATACCCGTCCTACCACAGACAGAATTAAAGAAACATTATTTAACATCATTAATGATTTAATGTACGATGCAGTATTTCTTGATTTGTTTAGTGGAAGTGGAGCTATTGCCATAGAAGCTTTAAGCCGTGGAGCTAAAAAAGCATATCTTGTGGAGAATAATAGAGAAGCCTGCAACTGCATAAAAGAAAATCTGAAATTTACACATCTTGAAGATGGAGCACAGTTAATGCAGATGTCATGCAACGAAGCCCTTGCCAGACTAAATGGCAGTGAAATATTTGACGTAGTATTTATGGATCCACCTTATAACAAAGAATACGAGAAGGATGTGTTGATTTTTCTGGGAAAATCTGATTTAATAAATAAAAATTCTTTAATCATTGTGGAGGCTTCTCTAGATACAGATATGTCTTACGCAGAAGAATTAGGATTTGAGATTACGAAAGAAAAGAAGTATAAGACAAACAAGCATGTTTTTTTTAAGATTATGGAGTGAAAGGATGACTAGAGCGATATATCCGGGAAGTTTTGACCCCGTAACTATGGGTCACTTAGATATAATTAAGAGAGCTTCAAAAGTTGTGGACGAATTAATCGTCAGTGTTTTAAATAATAATTCTAAATCTCCGTTGTTTTCAGTAGAAAATCGTGTTAAAATGCTAGAGGAAGTTGTTAAGGATTTACCAAACGTTAAAGTGATGTCTTTTGAGGGTCTTTTGGTGGATTTCGCAAAGGAAGTGAATGCCAAGGTTATAGTAAGAGGTCTTAGGGCTGTTACTGATTTTGAATATGAACTTCAGATGGCACAGACAAACACAGTATTAAACAATGAGATTGATACAATCTTTTTTACAACTAGTTTAGAGTATGCTTATTTAAGCTCAAGTACAGTGAAGGAAGCGGCATATTATGGCGCTGACATTAGCAAACTTGTTCCTGAAACAGTTGTAAATAAAGTTTATGATAAGATTAAGAGATAAAGGAGAAGCGATATGAGTAAGATTGAGCAGATTATTACAGAGATAGAAGAATATATTGATAATTGTAAATTTCAGCCATTATCAACATCAAAAATTATTGTCAACAAAGACGATATTGATGAATTGTTAGCGGAATTAAGATTAAGAACACCTGATGAAATTAAGAAATATCAGAAGATTATTGCTAACAAGGATGCTATTTTAAATGATGCTAAAGAAAGATCAGAGGCTATGATTGCTGAAGCAACAGCACATATTAATCAGTTGGTAAGTGAACATGAAATTATGCAGAAGGCATACAACGAAGCTAATCAGATTATTGAACAGGCACAAACTGAAGCTCAGGGAATCTTAGATTCAGCTACAAATGAAGCAAACGATTTAAGAACAAGAGCAATGCAGTATACAGATGATATTTTATCAAATGTTCAGAGCATTCTTACAACAGGTATGAATAGTTTTGAAAGTGCACAAAGCACTATGATGACTTCACTTAACAGCTCGCTTAATGTTGTTGTTGAAAGCAGAAAAGAATTAAGTGGTCAGGAAGATGAAGATACTGCAAGTGATGATTCAGATGATGATTTAACTGTAGATTTATTATAATTTTCATAACACTAAATTGTACTGAATGGTGGAAAGATCTTAGTTTATCTAAGGTCTTTCTTTTTACGTATAGATTTTAAAAACTATGTAGATATTATTGAACAGATTGGCTTAGATAAGCTTATATACAGTAGAGATGATTCATAAAATTATGATATTGGAAATTTGATAAGTTTAATGAGATGAAAAATTAATTTAAAAAACTTCACTTGCGCAAAAAACGGATACGTTTACGCATAACCTATTGCAACATTAAAATCCCAACAATAAAATGTAGATAAATAAAGGCTATAAACGGAATACTTAAAAATGGGAGAATGAAAAGAAAAAACAGTAACGTTAATGTAATTTCAATTATAGGGAGAAATTGAAGTAGTAAACAAAAGTGGAGGATAAGTTATGAGGTAAAGGTCGTAAAGGAACTAAAAGACGAAAGAACCAAAAACTCAAACACATATCTTATGAGCAATGGAAGCAAAAAACTGGAATGGTATGGAGACGATATACGTTATAAGGAAAATGGTAAGTGGAAGGACTATGACAGCTCTTTAAAAGAAATAGAAAATAAAGATCTTAAGGAACTTGAAAAGACTGATGTTGTGGAAAGCAATAAAGCCATTGCCCAATATAAAATGGTGAATACTGAGGGAAACTCAAAACAGTATTTTCCGGAAGAACTCGGCAAAGATACCCCAATTATTATGAAAAAAGATAAATATGAAATTGCATTTTCGCAGAAAACGGAAAAAGGTGAAATGCCAAAGAAAAGTGATGGAGACTACGAAGTTATATATACCGGAGAGGATAGCAGAACACAGTACATATCACTAAATAATGGTGTTAAGGAAAATGTCATTTTTAACAGTAGACCTGCAGAAAATACGATTACTTATGAATATGTGCTTAATGGTATGTACATGGAACTGGATGAGAAAACCAATGTCATCGGAATATATGATGAAAAAGGTAAAAAGAAGGCATATATTTCATCACCATACCTGTGTGACAGTACCGGAACTAATTACAGCTTTAACATAAAATATGATATAAAAAATAACGGTGATACATGGACAGTTACCGAAGCATTGGATGAGAAATTTTTGAATTCAAAAGATACAAAATATCCGGTAACTCTTGACACTACAATGTACTGGACGAGTAAGGATACCGTTGATGCAAGTAATCCAACCAGTGGTTATCCGGCGAATTATGTCATAGATGGCGGTAATGAAATGCTGGTTGGAAAAATATCAGAAGGATTTTATGGTCAGGCAATTATGAAATGGAGGGGACTTGAAGAAAGGCTGAAGAACAAGTTTATAAGTCTGGCTGTTTTGAACATTGATATAAAGGAAGTGGTTGGAAACCCGGTAATAAATATATATCCGGTTGAAGAAAACTGGGATATTTCTCAGGTAACATGGAACACAAAACCGTCCAATTCTGATGAACTTATATCAAGTCAGACAGGATTTGAGCAGGGGAAAAAATACAATCTGGACGTAAAGAAATGGGTGGAAAAGATAGCGTTTGGTGAGATTCCTGAAGCATATGGAATTGCACTATGTACCGGGACGGAAGAGAACATGTTATATATGAGGATATGTGGAACAGCTACGAATAAAGCACCTATGTTTGTAGTGGATTACTTTGACCCTATAGATATGAATGGAAAGTATTATGGGGATTTTAATATTACGGGAGAATATCAGGAAGATACAGGAAAAATAGATCTGAACTGGGAAGATTACGGTGATGGCTCAGGTAAAGAATTAGAGGAATACATGATTGCGACCAGAAAAAATGATGGGGATTTTAAAATGGTTGCAAGAACCAGTGATTTGGAGTGTTCTTTAGACATAGACAGTGATACCACGGATATGGATGTAAGATTAGTTGCAATAAGAAAAGACGGAAAATATTTAAGTAACATACTTTCTTATAGTATTAACAGTGAAACAGGTGAAGAAAATCAGGATGAGGCAGGGACATATAGTGCCGTGACAAGAGATACTGATGGGGACGGTCTAGAAGACGGATACGAAATATGGGATTTTAAGACAAAATGGAATACTGAGACAGAGGATAGTACGGAAACAGAACCAAAGTACGTTCAGGATAGTGACGGAGATGGATTGCCTGACGGATATGAGGTTTTTACTCTTGGAACGGACCCGGCAGTAAAGAATGAAGATGGAAAAGACAGTGATGGAGATGGTTGGTCAGATGTAAGAGAGTACAGGGAAGGAACGGATCCATGGCTTGTTGATTCAGATTTTGATGAAGTGTATGATCCTGATGATTTTGGTACAGTTAATCCTAGGAAAACTGACAATCCATAGAATAAGGGAACAGATAGGCTTGGTGCATATTCGGCTCAGGTACATAAGGGATTATACGATTATGAGTATTCCGAAATGGAAGACGGTGTTAAAGTAACATATATAGTAAATATTTATCGTGGAGATACAAAGAAAATAACAACAGATTATGGAGATGTTACATTAAATAAAGTTATAAAATATTTCTATGATGAGAATGGAAACAACACTGCAATTGTAGAGGAAAATCAGAATGATATCAATCATACCATATGCATAACATACACATATGACAGTGATGGCAATGTGACCTATATATGTGATCAGAAGACAGAATATACAATGTCATACAAAAATGGTGATATGAAAACCTTGAAAGTTGGAGACGTTGAATTAGTCAATTATGAAAGTAACATAACAGAAAATAGTAATATTTTAGAACAAATTACTTCATATGGAAATGGTCAGAAAATAAGAACGGTGACTACAAAATCTATTGATGAAAATGGAAATTCATATACAAAAAAATCTGAAATATATTATTGTGATGATACACAATGTTCATATGTTACAGAATATGACAATGAAGGGAGAATACTTAAATTTATAGATTGTACGGGTAAAGAGAAAATAAGTTATGATTATGTATATTCAGACGACAACATCACCGTAGCAAGGAATGATGGATTTATGAAGGAAGTAAAAAATAGTCAAAATGTAGATGGAAACATAACAGATAAAATTATATCTTATACATTTGAAAAGAATCAGGGAAGCAAGGTGACATATCAAGAATCTCAGAAAACAGATATGTCGGACGAAGATAAAACCGTAACAACAGACACCTTGTATAATGGTGATAATATTGTGGTAACGTCTTCTGATGAGAATAAAAAGATAAGTTATGAGATATATTCGCAATTGTGCAAAAAGGATATATTGAATAGTTATCAGGACGAAATGTCTGATACAAAGATATCATATAATATAAATGCATATGGTGAAAACAAAAAATATGAATATATTTATGATTTGTCGGGAAATATAACGGAAATTAAACTTGATGGAAACAGAATTTACGAATATGCTTATGATGTACATGGGCGATTAGTAAAGGAGTTGGATTATGTTAATAGCACGGGATGTGTTTACGGATATACAAGTACTGGAAATGTTGTGGCAAAGCATCTAAAAAAAATAAATTCGGATGGGAGTCTTACAAATATACAGGACATAAAATATAGTTATGAAAATGGTGATTGGGCTGATCAGTTGACGAAATATGGAAATCAGAAGATAACATATGATAGTGTTGGAAATCCTGTTAAATACCATGACGGGAAGAAATTTGAATGGATAAGAGGCAGAGAACTTTCAAAAATAATATTGAGTGATGATTCGGACGTAACTTATGAATACAATCAAAATGGACTTAGAACTCATAAAGAAACAAATATAACATCTACTGATTATGAATGGGATGAAAAAAACTCATAAGAGAAACTGTTACATACAAGTTATCGGGAAGAAAATATGATATTTGGTATTATTATGATGGTAATGGAGACATCGCAGGTTTTGAGTATAATGAAATAAGTGAGATGAATCAGGAACTTAACAGGAAAAGCATTTATTATGAAAAAAATATGCAAGGGGATGTCATAGGACTGATTGATTCAACAGGTGCAAAGATTGCAAGCTATGCGTATGATGCATGGGGAAATGTGGTAGATACAGTTTGTTATGAGAAAAATGAGATACCATATGCATTGAATCATATTACATACAGAGGATATTATTTTGATAACGAGAGTGGATTTTATTACCTTCAAAGTAGGTACTATGATGCTGAAGTGGGAAGATTTATTAATGCTGATGATGTAAAATATATTGGTGCAAATGAAAATAGATGGAGTTATAATTTATATATGTATTGTGAAGGTAATCCAATTATAGGGAATGATGAAACTGGTAATTTAATTACTTATCCGATAAAAGTCACAAAGACGTTTAAGAGACATGTGTGGCAAGCCGCAAACGTTTTTCTCACCGCAAAGGGATATCTTGTTGCAAAGATGATGTTTCATCACGCTTTATATGGTGGGGGTAAAAAAATGCCTAGTAACAAATTACAAAAGCTTACAAATAAAATTAAAAGTGATATTCAGTTAAGTAGGGCGGTAAAAAAAGAACTTGATAAGTGCAAAAAAAGAATAGATGGACAGAAAGTATTTAATTTTGCATTTGAGTTTACAGAAAATAGAGATTTGTATTATTCTGTTCAACATATTAGAGTGTTTGTTAATGCAAGAATGTATGACGGGCATAAATGGAATTTGGTCATATCTATAGGTGATATATATGATTTTACGGAGACGAGATCATGGTTTAGTTTTGCGGGATTAGCAAATAATATAGGTAAATATATGCAAGATTCAGGACAGTTGAAACCATTTCGTTGGGGATTGAATTATAAAACTACATTTTAGATTCTAAGAGAGGCGGTGTAAATATGATGAAAGCAAATGGAATTATAATAATTGGAATTAGTGTGGCTATGGTAATAACAGGATGTGGAAATAATACAAAAGAGTTTATTTTAGATGGATATAAGTCTTGCGATGAGTATTTTGATGATGGTTTTAAGAAATACACAGATTATTGTAAATACTATTATGATAAATCTTTTGATGTAACTTTTTCAGAAAATTCATATTATACAGTAGTGTCTAAAGATTACGTTAAGGTTATTAAGCAATATTTTAATAATTTTCAATCGGAATTTATGAGTGAACCAGATAAATATGATTTTGATAGTTCATGTATAACTGAGGGGGATTATTACTATAGGAAAGAGGAAGGAGGTGGCTATGACGTCGGTTTGTATGATTTAGAGAGTCATACATTATATTATATACATGATAATTAGAGAAGTAATGTAGATATTAGAAGATGAGG
>NZ_HF991871.1:184037-184869 GCF_000432355.1 Eubacterium sp. CAG:161 | reverse complement strand
TGTAGATATTAGAAGATGAGGAAATAGAAGGACACGTAATATGGGCACTAAGTAACTATAGGAAAAGTGAAGTGTATGAAATAATGCAAAAATATACAGATCATCCCAGAAAATGGATTAGGGACATAGCTATAAAATATGTGGTTAAATATGAAAAAACAATTCGGTTATAAAATAACAGCTTAATTGAAACAGGAATGTTTTTCACGGAAAAATCCAACAGGAAACTACATATAGCAGTGCAGCACCTTATTAAAGGAGAAATTTTATATGAGAAAAAAGGAATTGGATGGTGTTATATATGAATTAGAGGACATTAGAAAAAAATATGAAGATAAGTACGAAGAGTTAATTAATGAAACTGACATGAAGTGTAAGAGAAAAGAATACTGGAAAGGGGGAAACATGCTTCATACGGGAGCGTATTGTCCAAGTAAAACCGTTGATATGATATGTGGAAATGTAAGTAGGGGAAAACGTGTTAGAAAAGAAGCAAAAGTTGGATACACGTACTTTTTTGATGATAATGACTTACTGATAAGAGCTGATAGTAAAGATGAAAGCTATGAAAGTATAAAAAAAATGGTGGAAGAAAGGGGTGAAGAAATCTTTCCCTGCAGGGAGTTTATTTTTTACACAAGTAATGAAATGCATACGGTAAAATTTGGTTATGGGGGAGGGGAAAACGAAGTAGAAGATGTCTCTAAGTGTATTTATAAAGACGGATATCTACAGGAGTATATTTTATACATAAACATATTGGACGAAAACAAAGGGACAATTGAAGGGGAGCGATATATATTCAGGTAATAGAATAAGTGCAGTTGTAATG
>NZ_HF991871.1:179455-183986 GCF_000432355.1 Eubacterium sp. CAG:161 | reverse complement strand
TACGGGGCAGTACTTTGAAGAAAAACATGAGATAAATAATTAAAATTCATACTGTTTAATAAAAAACAGGACTACCGGTATTATGTACTGATTAGTCCTGTTTTTTAAAATGAAATGTTTTTATTAGTTTTTTACAAGATATAAAATAAAAAATAATAATGTAAAAACAACAGATGATTCTAATTTGCCCACTAAATAATATACCTTTAATTTTGAATGACAAATCTGACTTAAAGATTGCATTGTAATGGAAATGCCACCAAAAACAGTAAATAAAAGTATAAGGTATGTACAAAGAACAGTGTTTCCACTTATGTTTTCAAATATAATAGCAGTTCCTGACGTTATTTCACTTACGCCGCAAAGAATTGATTTAAACGTGGCATTTATGGGAAGAGTCAAAAGCAACCGGGACATAATATTGAAACAAATAACATAAACCGACAGGGTTGTTAAGGATTTAACAGATAAAAGTATTGGGTTGCCGGTAAAGGGCATAGCTTTTGAATTATTAACTGTAATGTCAGGTTTTAATAAAAAACGGTTGGCTGTTCCTACAATAAAGGCAGGGCAATATACAAGAATGACACATAACAATGCCGGATTAATAAATGCAGTATTTTTTATAAAAGAATTTTGCAGATAATTTAGAAATATATAATTAAGCAAAAAAGACAAACTACAATTGTTACAAAAAGTTACTAAATATGCAGCTTCGGAAAAAGATATTTTTTTATGAATATATAAATCTGATATGGTTTTAGCTCCCATGGGATATCCGCAAATAAAGCCGATAATTACGGCAAAACACCCGTTATCAGATATTTTAAAGAAAATCTTTAATATTGGCTTTAAAATATAACTTATCTGGGAACACAAATCATGTTTTTGCATTATATTTACTATTAGCATAAAAGGAAGCAGTGCAGGAACAAGAGTGTATAGACACAAGGCAATGCCATCTTTTACACTTTTTGATATTAAAGCAGGAAATGCAACAGTTAATACTATGGCAAAAACACATAGGATGGTTTTAATAATTTTTTTCATAAATGCCTTTTTTATTTATAATATTTTGGCAAATTTATATTATTACAACAATATAGGTTGAAATTAATTGAAAAATACAATAAAATGTATGAGGAAGTTTAGAGGTGTACATATGAAAATATCGTCTATTTCAAGTGGAAGTAAAGGCAATTGTATTGTTGTTGATAATGAAAATACAACATTAATGGTTGACGTGGGAATTAGCAGAAAAAAAACAGAAGAAGGTCTGGAGTTTTTTAATAAGACGGCAGATGATGTGGATGGAATACTTATTACCCATGAACATAGCGACCACATAAAGGGGTTGGGAGTGTTTCTTAGAAAGTACCAAAAGCCTGTATATGCCACAGAGAAGACTATTGATTATATATTGAATGAATCATCCATAGGGCAGGTAGATACAGATTTATTTAATGTTATATCTCCTATGAAGGATTTGGTTATAGGGGATATGCAGATTATGCCAATGAAAATCAGTCATGATGCAGCGGATCCTGTTTGCTACAAATTTATGAGCAATACATCAGGGGACAACAAAGTTTGTGCCGTTGTTACTGACTTAGGGGAAAGTAGCGAGCCTTTAATAAATAATTTACAGGATTTAGATGCTATTTTGCTGGAAGCAAATCATGATATTAATATGTTACAGACAGGGCCGTATCCCTATTATTTAAAGCAGCGTATATGGGGAAATAAGGGGCATTTGTCTAACGAGGCATGCGGAAATCTTATTAATAATATAATAAGCGACAGGTTACAGCATATTATGTTGGGACATTTAAGTCAGGAAAATAATTATCCGGCTTTGGCGTTTGAGGCAGTGAGAAATGAAATAAATTTTGGAAATAATAAGTTTTGTGCAGATGATATAGACCTGAAAGTTGCCAGTGGCACAAGGCCTTCATCCCAGATTATTATATAAATATATTTTACTTATGTAGGAGGATTTTATGAAGAAGACAATTATAACAGTTGTTGGAAAAGACACAGTAGGAATTATTGCAGGAGTTTGTTCATATCTTGCAGAAAACAATGTAAATATTCTTGACATTTCACAGACTATCGTGCAGGAGTATTTTAACATGATGATGATTGTTGATTGTAATAATGCATCAAAGCCGGTACATGAAATGGCAGATGATTTGGATAAAATCGGAGAAGAAATCGGAGTTGCAATAAAGATGCAGCACGAAGATATTTTTAACAGCATGCATAGAATTTAAAAAACGGAGGCTTTAGATGATAAACAGATTTGAAGTAATAGAAACAAACAAGATGATAGACAACTATAATCTTGATGTTAGAACAATTACATTGGGAATTAGTCTGATGGACTGTATAAGCAGTGATTTAGACATACTTAACAATAATATTTATAATAAAATAAAGAGACTGGCAAAAGACCTTGTTCAGACAGGGGAGGATATTTCAAAGGAATATGGTATTCCTATTGTAAATAAGAGAATTTCCGTTACACCTATAGGTATTGTGGGAGCTAGTGCCTGCAAGACACCGGAGGATTTTGTAACTATTGCCAAAACCTTAGATAAGGTAGCAAAAGAGGTTGGAGTTAATTTCTTAGGAGGCTATTCAGCTTTAGTAAGTAAGGGAATGACTACGGCAGAAGAAAATCTTATAAAGTCAATTCCTCAGGCTTTAGCATGTACTGAAAGAGTCTGCAGTTCAGTAAATGTAGGCTCTACTAAGACCGGTATTAATATGGATGCAGTACGTCTTATGGGAGAAATAGTGTTAGAAACAGCTCAGGCAACTAAAGAACAGGACTCTTTAGGATGTGCCAAGTTAGTTGTATTTTGCAATGCACCTGATGATAATCCTTTTATGGCAGGAGCATTCCACGGTGTTACGGAAGCCGACGCAATTATCAATGTTGGTGTATCCGGTCCCGGCGTTGTAAGACACGCATTAAAGAAAGTTCGTGGAGAGAACTTTGAAGTTCTTTGTGACACAATAAAGAAAACAGCATTTAAAATAACAAGAGTAGGTCAGTTAGTAGCCAAGGAAGCATCTGAGAGACTTAATGTTCCTTTCGGAATAATCGATTTGTCTTTAGCACCTACACCTGCCATTGGAGACAGTGTTGCAGATATTTTAGAGGAAATAGGCTTAGAAAGAGCCGGTGCTCCGGGAACTACAGCTGCCCTTGCCATGCTTAATGACCAGGTTAAAAAAGGTGGTGTAATGGCTTCGTCATATGTAGGTGGATTAAGTGGTGCGTTTATTCCTGTAAGTGAAGATCAGGGAATGATAGATGCAGTAAAAGAAGGAGCTCTTACAATAGAGAAGCTTGAAGCGATGACTTGTGTATGCTCAGTTGGTCTTGACATGATTGCAATACCGGGAGATACAAAGGCTACAACTATTGCCGGAATAATTGCTGACGAATCAGCTATTGGCATGGTTAATCAGAAGACTACAGCTGTTAGAATTATCCCTGTTATTGGAAAACAGGTGGGAGATGAGGTTGAATTTGGTGGACTTTTAGGTTATGCACCGATAATGCCTGTAAACAACTTTGCCTGTGACAATTTTGTAAACAGAACAGGAAGAATTCCTGCACCTATACATAGTTTTAAGAACTAATAACAAAAAAGACTACTTACCACAATTACCATATGTGTGGCAGGTAGTCTTTTTAGATTGTTATCTATAAGGGTCATTGAATAATTATTTTACGGTTAAATTCCGTAGACAGTTCCTTTTTGTATTTATTTGCATAAACCATTCTATATATAGAATCTGCCTTGATATTTATATCCAGGATTTTTCTGTCAAAATCATCACATACGCTGTAATAATCGGAAAATTTACTTATTAAATTTATGTTACTGTTGTTTTTTATTGCAGATAAAACCCCGGAATCTTTTCTAAAGGCAAGGAGCCTTCCAAACTTAAGGTAATCATTATCTTTAAAATAATCCATATCAGCTTTGGTAATACCTAAAAGTATGTGACAAAGACATCTGGAAATGCCGGCATAGGTATAGTTTTTGGACTGAAGCATAGATATAAAGTCCTCATAGCCGGTATAATTTCCTTTTAAATTATTAATTCTGTTACTTAAAAAATCTGAAACATCACTATATTTTGTAAAATCACTTTCCTGTAAAAGAATATATCCTAAAATTTCTGAAAAATGTTTAAGAAAAATAGGTTCAGCCTTTGAATAAAGGGAAAGGGAGTTTGCCGGTATCACAGAACTTAGGTCAGGAGTATGGTTGTCTGACAAGGCATTTCTTATTCCTGAAGCAGAAGCAAATTTCATGTTTATGTTAGTGTCATTGTAACCGGCTCCCTGTCTTTTAATGAAAAAAGCCTTAATTTTTGATGATGTTTTATATAATGCTTTTAAGTATTCAATTGCTAAAATATTATTAGAAGATGAAATGATATTATCAAAATCCTCCTGAATAATGGCGGGATTTTTTGAAAGCATATATTTTTTTAATGAAATCCCACG
>NZ_HF991871.1:175686-179443 GCF_000432355.1 Eubacterium sp. CAG:161 | reverse complement strand
ATATTTTTTTAATGAAATCCCACGGGCTTTTGGGAAGGTCATTCCTGATTTGAGATTTTCTAACAATGAATCTCTGTATTCTGTTGGTTCATCTGCTAATACATGGGCAATTTCTTCTAAAAGCTTTGTATTTTCCGTTTCACATCCAAAGCATAAGTAATCTATGGAGTTGAGTTTGTTAAAGAAACTTACTGATGATGTGGCAAAAGTTTCAGCAGAGGCTGTAGAATAACATACCGGAAGCTCAAAAACCACGTCGGCACCGTTTTCTATTGCAGTTTTACTGCGAAGAGATTTGTCAAAAATAGCAGGAAGTCCCCTTTGAACAAAATTTCCGCTACATAAAATTACAATATTCTCAGCTCCTGTTTTTTGACACACCGTGTCAATTAAATATTTATGACCGTTGTGAAAAGGGTTAAATTCTGCGATTATACCTGCTGTTTTCATTGAAATCTCCTAAAATATCCTTCTAAATATAGTATACCGGATTATTGTATCATTATTGCACTATTCTATCAATTAATTAAGGCACAAATTGTTATATGTATTGTAAAATAAATAGTTGTTGTTTCTTCAAAAAAGGTATATTATAATTATTTGTGTGATTGAAGAATATATGAGAAACAAGGAGAAGATGAATATGGGTTTTATTGAGCAGTTAAAGGAAAAAGCCAGACATGACAGAAAGACAATTGTTTTGCCGGAAGGAATGGACAGACGTACATATGAAGCTGCAGAACAGATTGTTAAGGAGAATTTTGCAGATATTATTCTGTTAGCCTCAGAGGAAGAGGTGGCAAAGTATGGAAAAGATTATGACACTGAAGGTATTACAATAATTAACCCGAGAAAATACGAAAAGATACAGGATTATGCTGAACAGTTCTACCAGCTAAGAAAGGCTAAGGGGATGACTAAAGAACAGGCATATGCCATTTTAGTCAGTGACTATATGTATTTTGCATGTATGATGTTAAAGGCTGGAGATGCAGACGGAGTTGTATCAGGAGCATGCCATTCATCAGCTAATACCCTTAGACCGTCTTTACAGATTATAAAGACAAAGCCGGGTAGTAAATTGGTTTCAGCATTTTTTGTAATATGTGTGCCTAATAAGGATATGGGAGCTAATGGTGTATTCGTAATGGGAGACTGTGGACTGAATCAGAATCCTAATCCGGAACAGTTAGCAGATATTGCTGCAAGTAGTGCAGAGTCTTTTGAGTACTTAGTTGGGGAGAAGGCAAGAGTTGCCATGTTATCCCATTCTACCCACGGCAGTGCAGCTCATCCTGATGTGGATAAAGTAGTTGAGGCTACTAAAATAGCCAACAAGGAATATCCACAGTATCTTATTGACGGAGAATTGCAGACAGATGCTGCTTTAGTTCCTGAAATAGCAGAATTTAAGGCACCGGGAAGCCCGGTAGCGGGAAGAGCCAATGTTCTTATATTCCCTGATTTAGATGCAGGAAATGTTGGATATAAGCTTTTGCAGAGACTTGGACAGGCTGAGGCATATGGTCCTCTTTGTCAGGGAATTGCAAGACCGATTAATGATTTGTCAAGAGGATGTAGTGCTAAGGATATAGTTGGTGTTGTGGCAATTACAGCAGTACAGGCACAAATAGATTAAATGAGAAAAACTCATTTATAAATAGGTTCCCAATGAAATGCCACCAACGGAAAGTAGGGGCAATAGGATGTGATTAGAAGAAAACAGGAGTTTGAAATGGAAGTTTTAGTTATTAATTGTGGAAGTTCATCACTTAAGTTTCAGTTAATTAATTCAGATAATGAAAAGGTATTGGCAAAGGGACTTTGTGAAAGAATAGGAATTAGCGGCAGTGCTATTACATATGAAAGTGTTAATTGTGAAAAAAACACAAAAGAAATAGATATGCCAACTCATAATGAGGCCATAACAGCTGTTATTTCTGCCCTTACGGCAGAAAACACAGGAGTTATAAAGGATATGAGTGAAGTTGGAGCAGTAGGACACAGAGTGGTACACGGTGGAGAGTATTTTTCAAAGTCAGCTTTAGTTACTGAAGATGTACTTGAAAAAATTGAAAAGTGTAATAATTTAGCACCTCTTCATAACCCGGCAAATATTATTGGAATAAAGGCATGTATGAAAATAATGAAGGATACACCAAATGTGGTTGTGTTTGATACAGCTTTTCATCAGACAATGCCCGAGGAAGCGTATTTATATGCTCTTCCTAGAGAATACTATGATGACTATAAAATAAGAAGATATGGATTCCATGGAACTTCCCATAGCTTTGTGTCAAAGAGAGCAGCTGCTATTTGCGGCAAGCCTTATAATGAATTAAAAACAATTGTTTGTCATTTAGGAAACGGTGCCAGCATATGCGCAGTTGACGGTGGAAAATCAGTGGACACAAGTATGGGGCTTACACCTTTAGCAGGAGTTATAATGGGAACCCGTTCAGGAGATATTGACCCGGGAATTTTAGAAGTTATTGCAAATCATACAGGAAAGAATATTTCAGAAATAACTGAAATATTAAATAAAAAGTCCGGAGTTGCAGGACTTTCAGGAGTGTCTAGCGACTTTAGAGATATAGAAAAGGCAATAAGTGAAGAAAATGAAAATGCAAAATCAGCATTTGATGCTTACGTACATACTGTTGTAAAATTTATCGGTGCCTATGTTGCAGTAATGAATGGTGTAGATGTAATTGCTTTTACAGCCGGCGTTGGAGAAAACAATGGTCATGTAAGAAAAGATGTGTGTAGTCATTTAAAATATCTTGGAATTGAAATAGATGATGAGGCAAACTCAAAACGTGGAGAGGAAGTAATGATTTCCACTAAAGAGTCAAAGGTTAAGGTTTATGTTATACCAACCAATGAGGAACTTGCAATTGCAAGGGAGACGGTAGAAGTTTTAGCTTAAGCAGCAAATTGAAAAAATAAAAAAAGTATTTGACAAACCTATGGCTGATATGTATAATTTATAAGGTGCTTTGAAGAAGGAATATTATGTTAATTGATTTATACGATTTACTACAGGAAGAAGACGGGGTAAGAAATTACCCGGTAGAGCTTGAAGCGAAGGAATTTAAAACTAAAAAGAGCCGTTATCCTATTTCTGACAGTGATATTAAGTTGTCTTTTAGAAATAAGGGTAAGAAGCATATTGATTTTAAATGCGTTGGGAAGGTTATATTGATTATTCCATGTGACAAGTGTTTAGAGCCTGTACCGTATGAGATTAATATTGATTATTTCAAAGATTTAGATATGAATAAATCTTCAGAAGAAAAGATTGCTGAGTTAGATGAAGAAGTTTATCTTGAAGGTACAAAGTTTGATTCTGATGTATTTGTTTATAACGAGATTCTGGTTAGTTTACCTATGAAAGTCCTATGCAAAGAAGACTGCAAAGGAATTTGCAATAGATGCGGCGCTAATCTCAATATGGGATCCTGTAAGTGCGATAACGCAGAACCAGGTACGGGAATGTCGAAAATTTTAGATGTTTTTAATCAGTTTAAGGAGGTGTAAACCATGTCTATCTGTCCAAAGAACAAATCTTCTAAAGGAAGAAGAGATAAGAGAAGAGCTAACTGGAAGATGTCAGCTCCAAACCTTGTAAAGTGCAGTAAATGTGGAGCATTAATGATGCCACACAGAGTATGCAAGGCTTGTGGAAGCTATAACAAAAAAGAAATTGTTTCAGTTGACTAATTATAAAAAAGTGGCTGTTGCTTTAATCATTGAA
>NZ_HF991871.1:134260-175651 GCF_000432355.1 Eubacterium sp. CAG:161 | reverse complement strand
AGCGACAGCCACTTTTTCTTGATTTTATAACGTATTTTTAGTATATTATCCTTATGCAAAAAAGGAGGATTTGGAATGTCGAAAGCTATTGTAGCCTTAGATTGTATGGGTGGAGACAATGCTCCGGGAGAGATTGTTAAAGGTGCTGTTTTAGCAGCTAATGAAAATAAAAACATTAATATAAAACTTGTAGGCAGAAAAGAAGATATTGAAAAAGAACTTACAAAGTACGATTACGACAGTAATCTTTTGGAAATTATAAATGCAACTGAAGTTATTGAAACAGGGGAACCACCTGTTGCTGCTATTAGAAGCAAGAAGGATTCATCCCTTGTAAAATGTATGTACATGGTTAAAAAAGGTGAAGCAGATGCCATGGTATCTGCCGGAAGTACAGGAGCTAACCTTGTAGGCGGACATGTTATTATTGGAAGATTAAAAGGGGTAGAAAGACCACCTCTTGCACCACTTATTCCTACAAAGAAGGGTGTTTCACTTCTTATAGATTGTGGGGCGAATGTTGATGCGAGACCATCTCATTTAGTACAGTTTGCCAAGATGGGTTCCGTGTACATGGAAAATATTGTAGGTATTAAGAATCCTAAAGTTGCCATTGTTAATATTGGTGCTGAAGAGGAAAAGGGGAATGCCTTAGTTAAGGAAACATACCCTCTTTTAAAGGAAATTAAAGATATTAATTTTGTGGGAAATATTGAAGCCAGGGATATTCCTGAAGGAAAAGCAGATGTAATTGTCTGCGATGCTTTTGTGGGAAACTGTATTTTGAAATTGTATGAAGGCGTGGCATCGGTACTTTTAAGCAAGATTAAAGGAACCTTAATGGCAAGTCTTAAAACAAAAATAGGAGCTCTTCTTATTAAGAAAGATTTGAAGAAGACACTTAAATCATTTTCCATTGAGGAATACGGCGGAGCACCTCTTTTAGGTCTTAAAGGACTTTTAGTAAAAACTCATGGAAGTTCAAAAGCAATAGAAATCAAAAATTCAATTCTGCAATGTGGAACATTTAAAGAAATGGATTTAAATAATAAATTTAAAGAGAAATTAAATTTAGAAAATAAATAGATTGAAAAGGAGAGTATAATGGAATTAGAAAGATTAATAAAGGCAGTGGCTGATGTTTTAGATTTAGACCCTGCAACAATAACAGCTGACAGTAAATTTGTTGATGATTTAGGAGCAGATTCATTAGATGTGCTGGAAATAGTAATGGGAATTGAAGAAGAATTCGGTATTCAGGTTCCTACAGATGAAGCACAGTCAATAGTTACAGTTGGTGATGCTTACGAAAAAATTAAGAAAGAACTTGAAAAATAAGCCCTAGAAATAGGGCTTAAAAAACGCAATAATTTAAGAGGATATATATGAATAGTGATTACGCCTTATTAGAAACAAAAATAGAATATGTTTTTAAGGATAAAGACCTGCTGCTTAACGCATTAACCCATACATCTTTTGCTAACGAACATAGAAGTAAGGGAATAAAGGACAACGAGAGGCTTGAGTTTTTAGGTGATGCCGTTTTAGAATTGGTGTCTAGTGAGTTTTTATTTAAAACCATGCCGGATATGCCGGAAGGGAATATGACGAAGCTAAGAGCAAGCCTTGTGTGTGAACCTACTTTGGCAAATGATGCAAGGGAAATTGGTCTTGAGGAATTTATTTATTTGGGAAAAGGTGAGGAAGAAACAGGTGGAAGAAAGAGAAATTCCATTGTTTCAGATGCCTTTGAAGCCCTTATAGGAAGCATATTTTTAGATGGTGGAATAGATAATGCCAGAGATTTTATAATTAAATTTGCTTTAAATGATATTGAAAATAAAAGATTATTTTATGACAGTAAAACAATTTTGCAGGAAAGAATTAATATTGCAAAGGTTGGTAAGCTTTCATATGAAATAACAGGTGAAACTGGGCCTGATCATAATAAAACCTATGAGGTGGCTGCGATGCTTGATGACAAAGTAATTGGCAGTGGCATGGGTCATACCAAAAAGGCGGCTGAACAGCAGGCGGCGTACAGTGCCTTGAAAAAATTTAGATAAGAGGGAACAACATGTATTTAAAAAGCATTGAAATACACGGATTTAAGTCTTTTGCAAATAAAATAAATTTTGAATTTCACAATGGGATTACAGGAATTGTAGGGCCAAACGGTTCAGGAAAAAGTAATGTTGCAGATGCCGTAAGATGGGTATTAGGTGAGCAGAAAACAAAACAGCTTAGAAGCTCGAAAATGGAAGATGTTATATTCGCAGGAACAGAAAACCGTAAACCTATGGGATATGCATATGTTGCCATAACATTTGATAACGCAGATCATAAATTAAATATAGATTACGACGAAGTTACAGTTTCAAGAAGATTATTCCGCTCCGGTGAAAGCGAATATATGATAAACGGAACGCAGGTGAGATTAAAGGATATCAATGAGTTGTTTTATGACACAGGTATTGGAAAAGAAGGTTATTCCATTATAGGTCAGGGACAGATTGACAAAATATTAAGTGGTAAGCCGGAGGAAAGAAGAGAACTTTTCGACGAAGCTGCAGGAATTGTTAAGTTTAAAAGAAGAAAAAATGAAGCTTTAAGAAAACTTGACGACCAGAACCAGAATCTTGTAAGAGTTTCAGATATTTTAGGAGAACTGGAAAGACAGGTGGTTCCTTTAGAAAAGCAATGTGAAAAGGCTAAAAGATATCTTTTATTGAAAGATGATTTAAAAGTAAACGATGTAAACATGTTTTTAATTGAATACAATGAGATTAAAAACAGATTAACACAGCTTGATGAAAAAATTAAAATCGCATCAAGCGACATGCAGGTGGCATCTGATGAGTTTGAAAAAATCAAGGCGGATTACACTAAACTTGAGAAAATTATTGAAGAAATTGACAATACAATTGAAACCAAAAAGGCTTCATTTAATGAAACTATATTGAATATTGAAAAGTTCGAGGGACAGATTAATGTTATCAGGGAGCAGATTAATTCAGCAAAAAATAACGAATCCTACATTAATCAGAGAATAGATTCCGTTAATGAGGAAATTAAACAGCAGGGCATTGAATTAGAAAATGCACAAAGGGAAAAGACGGAAAATGAGGGTAAGTTAAAGGAAGTCATTGCTTCCCAAACTGAAATAAATGAACAGATTGAGGAAAAAGGTCAGGGAATAAAGGAATTAGAGGAAAAAATTGAGAAGGACAAAGGAGAAATAATTGAACTTCTTAACGCCAAGGCTTTAATTAAAACAAAAATACAAAGATGTGATACCTTGTTAGAGCAGATTAACATAAGAAAATCACAACTTAACCAGAAACTTATTGAATTTAAAAGTCAGAGAGATGGTCAGGACAACGTTATTAAGGAGTTAGAACAGCAGCTTGAAAACGTTAAAAGTGACATAAAGAAAATAAATGATACTTTAAATAAATATAACAATGATTTGGCAGATTTGAGAGTGGAAAACAGCAGACTTTCAAAGGAATTGTCGGAAAACAATGAGAAGTATCATAAATTAAAATCAAATCTTGAAACTTTAAAGAACATTACCGAACGTTATGAGGGATATGGAAGCAGCATAAAGAAGGTAATGGAATTAAAGGAAGGCCGTAAAGGGATTATTGGTGTTGTAGCAGACATTATTAAGGTTGACAAAAAGTATGAAGTGGCTATAGAAACAGCATTAGGTGGAAATATTCAAAATATTGTCACTGATACGGAAACCACGGCTAAGGACACCATTGAGTATCTTAAAAAGAACAAATATGGACGTGCCACTTTCCTGCCTCTTAGCAGTATGAGCAACAAAACTAATTTCAATGCTCCTGATGCATTAGAGGAAAAGGGAGTGTTGGGGCTTGCCAGTGACTTAGTGGATATTAAGAAAGAATACGAAGGGGTAGCTAAATACCTTCTTGGAAGAGTTATGGTGGTGGACACCATTGACCATGCCATTTCCATTGAGAGAAAATACCGTTACACTGTTAGAATTGTTACCCTTGAAGGTGAATACCTGAATGTAGGTGGTTCAATTTCCGGTGGTGCCTTTAAAAACAACAGTAATCTTCTGGGACGAAGACGTGAAATAGACGAAATTCAAAAGAAGCTTGTTACATTAAAAGAAGAAAAAACAGGTCTGGATAAGGCTTTAACAGATAACAGAGGTGAAATAAGTGTTGTTTCAGAGGAAGTAAATAAAATTACAGCAGGTTTACAGGAACAGCTTATTATTAAAAATACCATTGAGATTAATTTAAAGCAGGCAAAAGATAAGAAGGACAGCATAGCAAGGGAATATAAGGATTATACCAGTGAAAGCGATGATATTGCTGTTCAGATAAGCGACATCAATAAAAACAGTGTATCTCTTAATGATGAGCTGACGGGAACAGAGGACAGAAGTAACCTGTTAGAAAAGGAAGTTGTAGAGAATACAAAGAAACTTAATTCTCTAAAAGAAGAATTGGCTCAGCAAAATGGTCTTTTAGAAGAAATAAATATTGAAATTGCAAACTATAAGCAAAAGCACGAATTTATTGTTGAGAAAATCAGTAATGCAGGTAAGGTTATTGAAGGCTTTAAGCAGGAAATAGAAGATATTAAAAATAATTCTAAGGAAAACAACAATGAAATAAGTGCCAGAACAGAAGCTATTGATAATCTTACTAAAGAAACTGAGAAGAGCCGTAAGCAGGTTGAACTCTTAAAGGAAGAAATTCAAAAGGCTAAAGATGAAAAGGATAAGCAAAGCCGTGAACACAAGGAATTTTTTGAAAAACGTGAACAGCTTTCAGAGAGAATTTCAGCTTTAGATAAAGAAGTTTACAGACTAAGTAGCCAGAAAGAGGCATTAGAGGAAAAATCTGAAAACAAAGAGGCTTATATGTGGAATGAATATGAAATCACATACAGAAAAGCCTGTGAAATGAAGAATCCTGATTACAGTGATAAATCAGAGATAAGAGATAATATAGCCAACATAAGAAAAGAAATGAAATCATTAGGTGATGTAAACATTAATGCCATTGAAGAGTTTAAGGAAGTAAATGAGCGTTATCAGTTTATGAAAACCCAGCATGACGACCTTATGGAAGCTAAGGAAAATCTTCTTAAAATAATTGATGAACTTGAAGTGGGAATGAGAAAGCAGTTCAAGGAGAAATTTGAGGAGATTAAGATTGAATTTGATAAAGTATTTAAGGAGTTGTTCGGTGGTGGAAAAGGCACAATTGAGCTGACGGAAGCAGAGGATATTCTAGAGGCAGGAATTAATATTATTTCCCAGCCACCTGGAAAGAAACTCCAGAATATGATGCAGTTATCAGGTGGAGAAAAGGCACTTACAGCCATAAGTCTGTTGTTTGCCATTCAGAACCTGAAGCCTTCACCGTTTTGTCTTTTAGATGAAATAGAAGCAGCTCTTGATGGCTCTAATGTTGTAAGGTTTGCAGAGTATTTACATAAACTTACAAAAAATACTCAGTTTATTGTTATAACTCACAGACGTGGAACTATGAATTCAGCCGACAGATTATATGGTATAACAATGCAGGAAAAGGGTATTTCTGCATTAGTATCTGTAGATTTGTTAGAGAAGGATTTAACAAAATAACAGAAAGGAGACGCAAAAAGCGTATTAAATATGGCAGGAAAGTTTTTTGAAAAATTAGTTTCAGGACTTACAAAAACCAGAAACAATATTGTGTCAGGATTAAATTCCATTTTTACGGGATTTTCCAATATAGATGATGACTTTTATGAAGAGTTAGAGGAAACTCTTATTATGAGTGATATTGGAGTGAATACTACAGAAGAAATTCTTGATACATTAAAGGAACAGGTAAAAGAATTAAAAATTAAGGAGCCTATGGAATGTAAGGATTTGCTTATAAAAAACATAGAAGAGCAAATGGATATAGGGGAAAATGCATACGATTTTGAAAATCAGCGTTCCGTAATTTTAATGATTGGTGTAAACGGGGTGGGAAAAACCACTTCCATTGGAAAACTGGCAAGTCAGTTTAAGAAAAATAACAAAAAGGTAGTTTTGGCTGCCGCTGATACGTTTAGGGCGGCTGCTGCAGAACAGTTAAAAGAATGGGCTGACAGGGCAGGAGTTGACATTGTTTCAGGAAAGGAAGGCTCGGATCCGGGTTCTGTCTTGTTTGATGCCATATCATCAACTAAAAATAAAGGTGCAGATATTCTTTTGTGCGATACAGCAGGAAGACTTCATAATAAGAAAAATCTTATGGAAGAATTAAAGAAGTTAGACAGAATCATTGAAAAAGAATATGGTGGATGCCATAGGGAAAACTTCATAGTTCTTGATGCCACAACAGGACAAAATGCCTTAGTACAGGCTAAGCAGTTTAAGGAATGTGCTGACATTACCGGTGTTATTCTTACAAAAATGGATGGAACTGCTAAGGGTGGAATAGCCATTGCCATTCAGGCGGAACTTGGCATACCTGTAAAATATATAGGTGTGGGAGAACAGATTGATGATTTACAGAAATTTGATGCACACGATTTTGTGGAAGCATTATTTAACGTACAGGAGTAATTTAGTCAGATAGAGGTATTGTTATGGAGAAAAAATTAACTTTAAGAAAATTTGAGGAAGCTAGTGAAATAGTAAAAAAAGTAACTATTAATACAAACTTAATTTACAGTGATTATTTCAGTGAACAGACAGGTAACCATGTGTATATTAAACCTGAAAACATGCAGTTTACAGGGGCTTACAAGGTAAGAGGTGCGTATTATAAAATCAGCACTCTTTCTGAAGAAGAAAGAGAGAGGGGTCTTATTACTGCATCAGCAGGAAATCATGCCCAGGGTGTAGCTTACGCAGCAAAAATATATGGAGCTAAGGCTACCATTGTAATGCCTACGGTAACTCCACTTATGAAAGTGAACAGAACCAAAAACTATGGTGCAGACGTGGTTTTATATGGTGATGTATACGATGATGCCTGCAAATATGCTTTAAATCTTGCATCAAAGCAAGGATATACATTTATTCCACCATTTGACGATTTGGATGTGGCAACAGGTCAGGGAACAATTGCCATGGAAATATTTAAAGAACTTCCAACAGTTGACTGTATTTTGGTTCCAATAGGAGGAGGCGGATTAGCAACAGGTGTAAGCACATTGGCTAAAATGCTTAATCCGAGAATTAAGGTTATTGGTGTGGAACCTGAACATGCAGCCTGTATGAAGGCAAGTCTTGAAGCAGGACATGTTGTTACATTAGATAGTGCCAATACCATTGCTGACGGTACTGCGGTAAAAACACCGGGAGAGATTATCTTTCCTTATATCCAGAAAAATATTGATGAAATTATTACAATTAAGGATGAAGAATTAATAGATGCATTTTTAGATATGGTTGAAAATCATAAGTTAGTTGCTGAAAATTCGGGACTTCTTACGGTAGCAGCTCTTAAACATCTGAAATTTAAGGACAAAAAGGTTGTTTCAATCATAAGTGGTGGTAACATGGACATAATCACAATGTCATCTACCCTTCAGCATGGATTAATCCAGCGTGGAAGAGTATTTAGTGTTTCCGTATTGCTTCCTGACAAGCCGGGCGAATTGGTTAAGGTGGCAAATGAAATTGCAAAGCAGCAAGGTAATGTAATTAAGTTAGAGCATAATCAGTTTGTTTCAGTAAACAGAAATGCAGCTGTTGAATTAAAGGTTACATTGGAATGCTTTGGACATGACCATAAGGAACAGATTCTTGAAGCCTTGAAAAAAACAGGTTATAATCCAAAGGAAGAAGCTCCAAATTTATAAAATAAAACAAAAACAAAGGTGTCAAGAAAAAATACTTGACACCTTTTGCTTTTTACTGTATTATACTCTAGGTGGTAAAATCAAATCATATAGAAAGGTATGTTTACGATGAAAGATGTATATAAAAGTTCTATGTTATATGATTTTTATGGCGAACTTCTTACGGAACATCAAAAGGAAATATATGAGGATTTTATATTAAATGACTATAGTCTTGGAGAGATTGCCCAGGAAAGGGGAATTTCAAGGCAGGGAGTTCACGACATGGTGAAACGCTGTGACAGGATATTAAACGGTTACGAGGAAAAGCTACACCTTGTAGAGAGATTTTCCAAGACTAAGGAAGATGTGAGAAGAATCTGTCAGTTAGCAGACAGTGATATAAATCAGAAAAATATTTCTGAAATAAAAATGATAGCTCAGGAAATATTAGATAATTATTAGGAGGTATGGCTTTGGCATTTGAAAGCTTATCCGATAAGTTACAGAATATATTTAAAAATTTAAGAAGTAAAGGCCGTCTCACGGAAGATGATGTAAAGGCTGCCTTAAAAGAAGTAAAAATTGCTTTATTAGAAGCAGATGTAAGCTTTAAGGTAGTAAAGGACTTTATTAAAAAGGTTCAGGAGAGAGCTGTAGGACAGGATGTTATGAGTTCTCTTACACCGGGACAGATGGTTATTAAGATTGTTAACGAAGAGCTGACAGCACTTATGGGTTCTGAAACTACGGAGCTTAAGCTTCTTCCTGATAACCAGATAACGGTTATTATGATGATGGGTCTTCAGGGTGCGGGTAAAACTACAACCACTGCCAAGATAGCCGGCAAGTTAAAGGCTAAAGGTAAAAGACCGCTGTTAGTTGCCTGTGATGTTTACCGTCCTGCAGCTATTGACCAGTTAAAAATTAACGGTGAGAAACAGCAGGTTCCTGTATTTGCCATGGGAGACAAACAAAAGCCTCTTAATATTGCAAAGGCAAGTATTGAACATGCCAAAAAGAATGGCAATAATGTAGTTATTTTAGATACGGCAGGACGTTTACATGTTGATGAGGACATGATGAATGAACTTGTGGAAATAAGAGACAATATTGATATTACACAGACTGTATTAGTTGTAGATGCCATGACAGGACAGGATGCTGTAAATGTAGCTAAGGAGTTTAATGAAAAAATCGGTATTGACGGTATTATCGTTACTAAGTTAGACGGTGATACAAGAGGTGGTGCGGCATTATCAATTAAGGCAGTTACCGGAAAGCCGATTCTTTATATAGGTATGGGAGAGAAACTTTCAGATTTAGAACAGTTTCATCCCGACAGAATGGCTTCAAGAATCCTTGGTATGGGTGATGTGTTATCACTTATTGAAAAGGCTGAACAGGCTATAGATAAGGATAAAGCAAAAGAAATGGAACAAAGGCTTAGAAAGGCACAGTTTACATTTGATGATTATCTTGAATATATGGGACAGATTAAGAACATGGGTGGTTTGTCATCACTTATTAATATGATTCCCGGGGTAGGCGGTCAGATTAAGGACGACATGCTTCCTGATGAGAAACAGTTGGGAAAAATAGAAGCTATTATTTTTTCAATGACTAAAGAAGAAAGAGGAAATCCTGACCTGATTAATCCGTCAAGAAAAAGACGTATTGCCAATGGAGCAGGTGTAGACATTAGTGAAGTAAACAAACTGGTTAAGCAGTTTGAACAGGCAAGAAAAATGATGAAGAATATGCCTGGAATGATGGGGGGCAGGAAAAAACGAGGTGGATTTAAAATGCCTTTTGGCTTTTAGATATAATTGACTAATTATCAGATAAAATTTATGGAGGTAAAAAAATGGCAGTAAAAATTAGATTAAAGAGAATGGGAAAGAAGAGAAATCCTGTTTACAGAATAGTTGTTGCTGATTCAAGATCACCTAGAGATGGAAGATTCGTTGAAGAAATCGGAACATATGATCCAAATCAGGAACCAAGCTTAGTTACTGTAAATGAAGAAGCTGCAAAGAAATGGTTAGCTAACGGAGCACAGCCAACAGAAACAGTTGGAAAGCTTTTAAAGCAGGCCGGAATTGAAAAATAATTAATCGGAGGGCAGATTCATGAAAGAATTGGTAGAAACAATTGCAAAAGCACTTGTTGACTCTCCTGATGAAGTTGTAGTAACCCAGACAGAAAATGAAAGGGAAATTGTTATACAGTTACATGTTGCTTCAGATGATATGGGCAAGGTAATTGGAAAGCAGGGAAGAATTGCAAAGGCTATTCGTTCAGTAGTAAAGGCTGCATCTTCTAAATATGACAAGAAAGTTAAAGTAGAAATAGCAGAATAAAGTATTACTTTAATGCAAGTGCAACAAGGCTGGAGATTATTTCCAGCCTTGTTATTTCTATAGGTGATTTTAAAAAAATACATGCATTATATCAAGGCGAGGAAAAGATGGAAAAATATTTAAGAGTTGGAGTTATAACATCTACCCATGGTGTTCATGGTGAAGTAAAAGTTTATCCTACAACAGATGACGTAAGAAGATTTGACTACTTAAAGGATGTAGTTTTAGATACAAAAAAAGGATATATGGAATTACAGGTTACAGGGGTAAAATATTTTAAAAACATGGTTATTTTGCGCTTTAAACAATTTGACAACGTAGACCAGGTTATTCCCTATAAAGGAATGGATTTACTTGTAACAAGGGAAAATGCAGTACCTCTTGAAGAAGGGGAATATTTTATAGCAGATATGGTAGGATGTAAAATCATTACTGATGAAGGGGAAGATTTCGGAGAGTTAGTGGATGTAATGCAAACAGGGGCAAACGACGTATATGTTGTCAAAACCCATGAAGGAAAAGAAGTGTTGCTTCCGGCCATAGATGAGTGTGTGTTGGAAAAAAATATTGAAAACAAGGTTATAAAAGTTCATATAATGAAAGGATTATTAGATTAATGAATTTTCACGTTTTGACATTGTTTCCTGAGATGATTGAACAGGGGGTAAATACAAGTATTACCGGAAGGGCAATTCAGAATAATCTTATTAGCGTAAATGCAATTAACATAAGAGATTTTGCAGGAAATAAATATGGTCAGGTAGACGATTATCCATATGGTGGCGGTGCCGGAATGGTTATGCAGCCGGGGCCTGTATATAGAAGTTACGAGTCTGTGGTGGAAAAAATTGGCTACGCTCCAAGAGTTCTTTACATGACACCTCAGGGAAAGGTTTTTAACCAGGGTATGGCTGAAGAATTCGCAAAGGAAAAGGATATTGTTTTTCTATGCGGTCATTATGAAGGAATTGATGAGCGGGTGCTGGAGATGATAGTTACAGATAACGTGTCCATTGGAGATTATGTACTTACGGGAGGGGAGCTTCCGTCTATGGTTATGATTGATGCCATATCAAGATTAGTTCCCGGAGTGCTTAACAATGAAGTTTCAGCGGAATTTGAATCTTTTAATGATAATCTGCTGGAGTATCCTCAGTATACAAGGCCGGCAAAGTTTATGGAAAAGGATGTTCCGCCTATTCTTTTGTCAGGAGACCATGGAAAGGTTGACAGGTGGAGAAGAAATCAATCCATTCTAAGAACAATGGAAAGAAGGCCGGACTTAATGGAAAAGGCTAAACTGGATAAGGAAGACCGCAAATTCATAAGAACCATGGAAAAATAATACTTGCAAAAAAAGACAAGTTATGTTAAGATAACAAATGCTGTATAAAAGTAATAAAAGATGGTCCTCTGTTACCGGTCTGGTATTAAGAACATCGGAATAAATGAGGAGGATATTATGCAGGAATTAATCAAAGAAATTGAAGCAGCTCAGATTAAGGAAGTTACAGATTTTAACGTAGGTGATACTATTAAGGTTCACGCTAAGATCGTGGAAGGAAACCGTGAAAGAATTCAGGTTTTTGAAGGTCTTGTTATTAAGAAACAGGGTGGAAGCAACAGAGCAACATTTACTGTAAGAAAGAACTCAAATGGTATCGGTGTTGAAAGAACATGGCCACTTTACTCACCATCAATCGCTAACATCGAAGTTGTTAGAAGAGGTAAAGTTAGAAGAGCTAAACTTAACTACATCAGAAGCAGAGTTGGTAAAGCTGCTAAGGTTAAAGAATTAGTTAAATAATAATGACTACTTTCAAAAGGAGCGGGTTTTACTCGTTCCTTTTTTCGTCATTTAAAACAGGGAGATTGTAATGGATTATCAGTGGTATCCGGGGCATATGACTAAGGCTATGCGCCAGATGAAAGAAGATATAAAACTTATAGATTTAGTTATAGAATTATTAGATGCAAGAATTCCCATTAGCAGTAGAAATCCTGACATAGATAATTTGGGAAAAAATAAGGCAAGACTTGTTTTGCTTAACAAATCAGATTTAGCTGATGAAGCACAGAACAATAAATGGATACAGTATTTCAAGGATAAGGGAATTATTGCCTTAAAAATTAATTCAAAAAATAAACAGGGAATTAAAGATATAAACAATGCGGTTTTAACTGTATGTAAAGAAAAAATAGAACGGGATAAAAGAAAAGGTATAAAAAACAGACCTGTAAGGGCTATGGTAGTTGGAATACCTAATGTGGGAAAATCTACATTTATTAATGCATATGCAGGTAAAAATTGTGCCAAAACAGGAAACAAGCCGGGAGTGACCAAGGGAAAGCAGTGGATTAGGCTTGGTAAGAACTTAGAACTGTTAGACACACCGGGAGTGTTGTGGCCTAAGTTTGATGACCAGAAAATTGGATTGCACCTTGCTTTTATCGGTTCAATGAATGATAATAATCTTGATATGGCAGAACTGGCTTATCAGCTTATCAAGGAAGTCTCAAAAACATATCCGGAGGCATTCCTTAACAGATATGGTATAGTGGGAGATGAAGACCCTTTACAGGTAATGTATCAGG
This sequence comes from Eubacterium sp. CAG:161, assembly GCF_000432355.1. NCBI lineage: Bacteria > Bacillati > Bacillota > Clostridia > Eubacteriales > Eubacteriaceae > Eubacterium > Eubacterium sp. CAG:161. The sequence continues at coordinate 162,878 of NZ_HF991871.1, read as the reverse complement.
TAGCGGAAGTCAGAGGATGCAAGTTAAAGGGTAACAAACCTGATCTTGATAAAACATCATCTATGATTATGGATGATTTTAGAAGTGGAAAGTTAGGCAGAATAACTATTGACTGCTTGAATTAGAGGAATAAAATGCAAAGTATTAACGAGATAAAAGAGATACTTAAAAACACAGATGTAACAGCCCTAAGTGAATTTATAAAGCATTATAATACTGATGAAAGAAGCGGTGTTAAAAAGCTGGTACTTAAGGCAGAAAAAGAAATAGAGGCTTATAATAAGGAAGTTGCCAGAACCGAAAATCTGAAATTTTTTGAAAATAAGTATAGTGATTATAATTATATTTGTGGAATTGATGAGGTGGGAAGAGGTCCTCTTGCGGGTCCGGTAGTTGCCGGAGCGGTTATATTGCCAAAGGATTGTGATATTTTGTATATTAATGATTCCAAAAAGCTTACGGCATCCAAAAGAGAGGAATTATTTCAGATAATAATGGAAAAGGCAGTAAGTGCCAAAACGGCTTTGGTAAGTCCACAGTATATAGATAAAGTAAACATTTTGCAGGCAACATATGAGGCTATGAGAAAAGCCATTGCAACTTTAGATGTGCAGCCTGATATTTTGTTAAATGATGCAGTAAATATCCCTTTGGTTAATATTAAACAGGTTCCTATTATAAAAGGAGATGCCAAAAGCATTTCCATAGGGGCTGCAAGTATTATTGCAAAGGTTACAAGAGATGCAATGATGGTGGAATATGACAAAATATATCCGGAATATGATTTCGCATCTAATAAGGGATATGGCTCTGCAAAGCATATAGAAGCCCTGAAGAAATATGGTCCATGTCCAATTCACAGAAGGTCATTCATACATAATTTTATATAACATAAAGGGGATACATGAACAAACGTAATATTGGCAGTCTGTATGAGGAAAAGGCAGTAGAATATCTTAAAAATAATGGCTTTACGGTTATTGTTAAAAATTTCAGATGCCCTAAGGGTGAGATTGATATTATAGCCATAAAAGAAGATATATTGCGGTTTATTGAGGTAAAATACAGAAAAAATACTGAATACGGATATGCAAAAGAGGCAGTAAATAAGACAAAAATGAATAAAATATATAATTCGGCAATGTGGTTTATTACCTGTAATCCGGTATATTCAGACACCCAGTGCAGTTTTGATGTAATAAGTATTCAGGGTGATAATATTGAGTATATTTTTAACAGTTTTAATTCATTTTAATAGATGAGGTATAAATGAAAAATATAGTTATTTTAAATAAAGAAAACAGAAATAGTACAAGGATTAACTTTAAAGATAATGTTCCTTATATATCTTACAGGGCTCTTGCTGATATTAAGTGGCTTAAAAACGGATTTTCAACCAGACTTGGAGGGGTAAGCGAGGGAGTTCTTTCTACCATGAATTTAGGCTTTGGAAGAAATGATTTGCCGGAAAATGTTGTAAAGAACCATGAAATTATTGCAAATGCCATTGGATTTAATCCTGAAAATATCGTGGCAAGTAAGCAAACTCACACAACAAATGTAAAAATAGTGTCAAAAAAAGATTGTGGCAAAGGTATTTACAGGGAACGGGATTATGATGATGTAGATGGAATGATAACCAATGAAAAGGGAATTGTATTGGCAACATATTTTGCAGACTGTGTTCCTTTGTATATGGTAGATACTAAAAATAAAGCCATAGGGCTTAGTCATTCAGGATGGAGAGGAACTGTAGGAAAAATAGGAAAGGTTACTTTGGATTTAATGAAAGAAACTTACGGAACCAATCCTAAGGATGTAATAGCCTGCATCGGACCTTCAATATGCAGAGACTGCTACGAAGTAAGTGAAGATGTGGCAACTGAATTTGAAACTGCTTTTAAGGGTAGGGAAAAAGATATTTTAATTAATAAAGGTAATGGTAAATATCAGTTGGATTTGTGGGAATGTAATTATATAATATTTAAGGAATGTGGTGTATACGAAGAAAACATACATATGCCGGATATTTGTACATGTCACAACATGGAAATGATGTTTTCCCACAGGGCAACACAAGGCAGAAGAGGAAATCTTGCTGCATTTTTAAGTATAGATAAATGATAAACAGAGAGGTGTATATATGAATAAACCTATAGTAGCTATAGTTGGAAGACCAAATGTAGGAAAATCTACATTATTTAATGCATTAGCAGGTCAGATGATTTCAATAGTAAAGGATACTCCGGGAGTAACAAGAGATAGAATATATGCAGATATTGACTGGCTTAACAATCAGTTTACATTAATTGATACAGGAGGAATTGAGCCGGACAGCAGTGATATTATATTGTCACAAATGAGAGAACAGGCGCAGATTGCCATAGATACTGCAGACGTTATAATTTTTATGACAGATGTAAAACAGGGACTTATTGATGCTGATGCAAAAGTGGCAGATATGCTTAGAAGAAGCAGAAAACCGGTTATTCTTGTAGTAAATAAAGTGGATAATTACAATAAAATGATGGCAGATGTTTTTGAGTTTTATAACTTGGGAATCGGGGAGCCTATAGCAATTTCAGCAGCCCAGAGAAGCGGACTTGGTGATATGTTAGATAAGGTTACTGAGCATTTTGCATCTCTTAAGCTAGAGGCAGAGGATGATGACAGACCTCGAATTGCCATAGTGGGAAAACCAAATGTAGGAAAGTCCTCTATTATCAACAAACTTACAGGAGAAAGCAGGGTAATTGTTTCTAATATTGCAGGAACCACAAGAGATGCCATTGATACAGACGTTAAATGGAACGGAAGGGAATATGTATTTATAGATACGGCAGGACTTAGAAGAAAATCAAAGGTAAAGGAAGAAATTGAAAAATACAGTATTATAAGAACCGTTACTGCAGTGGAACGTGCCGATGTGGTGGTTATTGTAATTGATGCCATTGAAGGAGTAACGGAGCAGGATGCTAAAATAGCAGGTATTGCCCATGAAAACGGTAAAGGTGTCATTATTGCAGTAAATAAATGGGATGCCATAGAAAAGAATGACAAAACGGTTTATGAATATAGTAATAAAGTAAGACAAATTTTATCTTTTATGCCATATGCGGAAATTATGTTTATTTCAGCTTTAACAGGACAGAGATTATACAAACTTTTTGACATGATTGATTTTGTAATTGAAAATCATTCAATGAGAGTTGAAACAGGAATACTTAATGAAATTATGGCAGAGGCAGTTGCTATGCAGCAACCACCATCAGATAAGGGTAAGAGATTAAAACTGTTTTATATTACTCAGGTTGCGGTAAAACCACCTACATTTGTTATTTTTGTAAATGACAAAGAATTAATGCACTTTTCTTACACAAGATATATTGAAAATAAGATTCGTGAAGCATTTGGATTTAAGGGAACTCCTCTTAGATTTATTATCAGGGAAAGGAAGGAAAAGTAATGGTTTTACAAAAGGCACTTTGTATTATAATAGGATATGTTTTCGGTTTGTTTCAGACGGGATTTATCATTGGGAAAATGCATAATATAGATATAAGGGATTATGGCAGTGGTAATTCAGGAACTACCAATACCATGAGAACTTTAGGTAAAAAATATGGATTTATAACATATTTTGGGGATGCCCTAAAGGCTGTTTTTGCCATTATCCTTACATCATTTATGTTTGGAAAAGTATGTAGTGACAGTATGATGGTTATTGCTTTATATACGGGACTTGGAGTAGTTCTGGGACACAATTTTCCTTTTTATATGAATTTTAAAGGGGGAAAGGGAATAGCGGCATCATCAGGAGTGATTTTTGCAATATCATTTTTTGACTGGAAGTTTGTTATAATGGGCTTTTTGACATTCTTTATAGCCCTTTATCTCACAAAATATGTATCATTTAGTTCTCTTTGCATGATGACGGGATTTTTTATTGAAATGATTGTATGGGGACAGTTGGGAATGGTACATAACCTCCATAGCAATGATAAAATAGAAGCTTATATTTTAGTTTTCATTATGACTGCTCTTTCTTTTATAAGACATAAAGAAAATATTAAGCGTCTTTTAAATGGAACTGAGAGAAAAATCGGTCATAAAAAGGAGGAAAGCAATGGCTAAAGTTGCAGTACTTGGCGGTGGCGGATGGGCTATCGCTTTAGCAAAGGTTTTATATGAAAATGGAAATGATGTTACTTTGTGGTCATTTCTTCAAAAAGAAGTAGACGAGCTTACAAATGACAGGGAAAATAAAATATGCCTTCCGGGAATTAAGATTCCCGAAGCAATTCATATTACAAACAGCATGGAAGAGGCTGCAAAGGACAAGGAAATGATTGTTATGGCAGTGGCATCCTCCTATGTAAGAAGCACTTCAAAACTGTTAAAACCCTATGTAGATGAAGGTCAGATAGTTGTTGATGTGGCAAAGGGTATAGAAAATGAAACCTTTGACACAATGACGGAAATTATTGAACAGGAAATTCCGGGAGTAGAGGCTGTGGTTTTATCAGGGCCAAGTCACGCAGAGGAAGTGGCAAGAAACATACCTACAGTAGTGGTTGTTGGGGCTAAAAAATTCAAAGTTGCCTTGAAAGTTCAGAATCTGTTTGCCAATAAGGTTTTTAGAACCTATATAAGCCCTGACAGAAAAAGCATAGAATTAGGCGGTTCCCTTAAAAACGTTATAGCTTTAGCTGCGGGAATTATTGATGGATTGGGTTTTGGAGATAATACGGAAGCTGCCCTTATTACCCGTGGAATAAAGGAAATCACCCAATTAGGCGTTGAAATGGGGGGTAATGCCAAGACTTTTTACGGACTTTCAGGAATCGGGGATTTAATTGTTACATGTAACAGTAAACATTCAAGAAACAGAAGAGCCGGTGTGCTTATTGGTAAAGGCTATACCCTTGATGAGGCTGTAAAAGAAGTAAAAATGGTAGTAGAGGGTGCTGTATCAGCTAAGGCGGCATTAGAGCTTGCAAGAAAATATAATGTCAGCGTTCCTATTATTGAGGCGGTTAATCAGGTTTTGTTTGAGGGAAAAACTGCTATTGACGGAATGTGGGAATTAATGGAAAGAGAGCAGACAAACGAATATAGGGATTTGCAGTGGGATGAATAAGTCTTATGATACTTAAATCATATTTATTTAACCTGAATTTATAACAATTATAACTATGGAGGTTTTATGGAACATAGGAAAATAAATAAACCTGAGCACAAAGGAAAAAAAGGACTTGCGGCATTTCTCTTTAGCCGTATTTTCATATTCGGTCTTATGGTGGCATTGCAGGTAGGAGTGTTTATGGCTTTGGCATACAATGCTTCTTTAAGTAAAGGAATGTCCTATTGCATTACAATTTTACAGATTCTTGTAGTTATATATATTGTAAATGATAAATCAGACCCTACCATGAAGCTTATCTGGGTTATATTCATTATGATTGTTCCGGCATTTGGGATATTGATGTATCTTTATTTTATGCTACAGCCGGGGTCAATTTTGCTTAAGAAAAAACTTGAACATATTGACGTAAGGTCAGACAGATATTTAATTCCTGACCAGAATATATACAATGATTTGCAGATTCAGGATAAACAGGTGTCCATGATTGCTAAATATGTATACGACAACACAGGATGCCCGGTATATAGAAATACGGAAGTTACATATTTTAACTGTGGTGAAGCCAAGTATAAGGCATTAATTGAGCAGTTAGAGGAAGCACAGGATTTTATATTTATGGAGTACTTTATTATTGAGGAAGGAAGAGTTTGGAATTCCATTTTAAGAGTCCTTGAAAAGAAAGTACAGCAGGGGGTTGAAGTCCGTGTAATGTATGATGGGTTATGTTCCCTTACAAAGCTTCCTGTAGGATATTTTAAGAAGTTAAGAAGAAAAGGCATTAAGTCTAAAACCTTTGCTCCAGCAAGACCGTTTTTTACCACCCAGCAAAATAACAGGGATCACCGTAAGGTTTTGGTTATTGACGGCAAGGTGGCATTTACAGGGGGCATAAATTTAGCTGATGAATATATGAATATAGTGGAACGATTCGGTTACTGGAAGGATACGGCAGTTATGCTCAGAGGGGATGCTGCTAAAAGCTTTACCCTTATGTTTTTGCAAATGTGGAATGTAACTGAAAAGACCATAGGAAATTTTGACAGATATTTAGACATTGATATTCCTTATAAATTCCCAAATAACGGTTATGTTATTGGCTATGGAGATGATCCATTTGGGAAGGAACATGTTGGAGAGTCAGTGTATTTGCACATAATAAATACTGCAAACAGATATTTACATATTGTAACTCCATACCTTGTAATTGATAATGTTATGATGTCATCCCTTAAATTTGCTGCAAAGCGTGGGGTTGATGTAAAAATTGTAATGCCGGGAATACCTGATAAGGCATATGCATTTTGCTTAGCAAGAACCTATTACAGTGAGTTAATTGAAGCGGGAGTTGAAATATATGAGTATACTCCGGGATTTACCCACGCCAAAATGTTTATCAGTGATGATGAAAAGGCTACAGTAGGAACCATAAATCTTGATTACAGAAGTTTGTTTCTACATTTTGAAAACGGATGTTTTATTTATAAAAACAAGACAATTTTAGATATTGAAGAAGATTACCAGCAAATGTTAAAGGACTCTAAAAAGGTATCTCTTATAGAGTGCAGAAACAGGCCGGTATTATATAAGGCGTGTGGAAAAGTTTTAAGACTTTTAGCACCTCTTATGTAATAAAAACAATCCTCTTTGCGTATATTTTAGTATTAATATATGCAAGGAGGATTTTTTATGGATTTTAACGTATATAAAGACATAGAAAAACGAACAAATGGAGAGATTTACATAGGTGTTGTAGGGCCGGTGAGAACAGGAAAGTCAACTTTTATTAAGAATTTTATAGATGTGGCAATTGTTCCAAATATTGAAGATGATAATGAGGTAAAAAGAACAATGGATGAACTTCCCCAGTCGTCTTCAGGAAAAACAATTATGACTACAGAGCCTAAATTTATTCCTAACAATGCTGTTGCCATTAAAATCGGTGGGAAAGCAGATGTAAAGGTAAGGCTTATTGATTGTGTGGGATTTATGGTAGATGGAGCCACGGGACATATGGAAGATGACAAAGAGCGGATGGTAAAGACACCATGGTTTGATTACGATATTCCTTTTTCCAAGGCGGCTGAAATTGGGACAGAAAAGGTTATTTCAGAACATTCAACAATAGGTGTTGTCATAACGTGTGACGGAAGCTTTACCGACATAGAGCCGGAGGCGTATAACAGGGCTTTGGATAAAACGGTAAAGGAATTAATGAGTATAAATAAGCCTTTTATAATTTTGGTAAATTCCTTAGACCCTACATCTAATGAATGTCAGGCTTTAACGGCAGAAATTGCAGCAAAATATAACGTGTCCACATTGGCCATAAACTGCCTTAGATTGAATGAAATGGATGTAAATAACATACTGGAAAATATTTTGTTTGAATTTCCTATAACGGAGATTGTTTACAATGTACCGAAATGGCTGGAAATTATGGATTTTGAAAATGAACTTATGAAGTATATTGTGAATTTCTCTAAAGATGTACTTTCAAAAATTATTAAAATAAAGGATATTAAGAAGTTAAAGCTTCAGCCTGACGGAGAGTATATTAAAGGGGCACAAATGGCTTCAGTTGAACTTTCTAATGGAAAACTGGTATTTAATTATGATATAGATGAAAAATATTATTACGATATGCTGACAAACATGACAGGAACCAAAATTGAGAATCAGCTCCAACTTATAAAAATGGTAAGGGAGATGGCTTCCCAGAGAAGCAATTACATTAAGGTCAATGAGGCAATAAGCAAAGTGAGAAATACCGGATACGGCATTGTCACACCGGATAAGGAAGAAATTGTTCTTGAAAATCCGGAGCTTATCAGAAGTGGCAATAAATATGGGGTAAAAATCAAGGCAACTGCGCCTTCGATACATTTTGTTAAAGCAAATATTTTAACGGAAATATCTCCTATTATAGGGAGTGAGGAGCAGGCAAAGGATTTAATTGACTTTATTAATAACAAAGAAAGCGAAGATAATATCTGGGAAACAAATATTTTTGGAAAATCCATAGGTCAGATTGTAGATGAAGGAATAATGACGAAAATAAATAATTTAACAGAGGAAACCCAGTCAAGAATGCAGGGAACAATTGAGAAGATTACTAATGACCAAAGTAGGGGAGTTATATGCATTGTGCTGTAAAAAACGTATAAATGACAAAATAATTGTGACTTTTTCCTAAAACATGCTTGTCTATTAAATATATAAATGTTAATATTAATAAATAAAGAGGTTGAACGTTTAACTTATTAAAAAATTATGGAGGAAAAAGATATGAGAAGAATTTTTTCGATTATTTTGTCTTTAGCTATGTTATTTACTATGCCGGGAATGGCACAGACATTAGTAACTACAGAAGTTAAAGCAACTGATGTGTCAGCATCAGGAGATTTTACATCGGGAAATTATGTAGGTCAGAATTTGGCATTTGTTGATGATTCAAACACAAGTGCTGAAGCTTATACCTATAAAGTTTCAAAGGAAGGTAAATCAGGAAGACTTATACCAAACAATAAATATGCATATTTTAAGGTTGAAAATAATGCAATAACACAAAGTGATAATGATTTGTTTGTGGAGGTTACATACTATGATGAAGGAAATGACTTTTTCCAGGTTCAGTATAATGCAACAGGCAGTAATTATAAGCAGGCTACCATAAATAAGTCAAATTCACTTACATGGGTTACAACAACGGTATGTATAGATGATGCATCATTCAAAAAAGCACAAAACGGAGGATGCGACTTTAGAATTTGGGGAAGAGGAAATTCAGGTACAACCATCTCTAGCATTAAATTAACTAAGCAGTCAGTAAACCCTGACGCAGAACCTCTTGGAAAGAGAACCGGGGGAACTGCAAATTCAGAGTTCAAAGGAAAATCCTTTGCAGGATATCAGGGATGGTTTGGAACCGGTGGACAGTATAATTCATGGCAGCATTATGCATATGGTGATGCAGATGCTGATGGAACTAACTGGCCAAGACCGGGAAAGATTTCAATAGATTATTTCCCGGATGTAACTGAATATGCCGAAAGCTCATTGGCACAAACAGGTTTTTCTAATTTAGGAAACGGAAAGTCAACAAAGTTATTTGATTCAAATACAAAGGATGTTATTGATACTCACTTTAAATGGATGAATCAGTATGGAATAGACGGAGCTGCAATACAGCGTTTCGTTGGTGGTCTTACAGGTAGAACAATTACAGCTACCCAGGAAGCAACACAGCTTAAGAAAATTCAGAATGCTGCTGAAGCTAACAACAGACTTATGTATGTTATGTATGACATAAGTGGTGGCAGCCAGATTACTGATTCAAGCGATACAACTTCAATTAGTTCATATGTTAAGGATATGAAGTTTGACTGGGTGTACAATATTGAGCAGTCTCTTGAAATGTTAAACTCTAACGCATATGCTACAGTAGACGGAAAGCCTGTTGTATGTGTATGGGGATTTGGATTCAGCAATGCTGAAAATACAAGACCTAGCAGACGTGCTGACTACGAAGAAATCATTAGATTCTTCCATAGCAGAGGTTGTTATGTAATAATTGGTGTTCCAAGAGAATGGAGAAGTCAGAGCCAGTATATAGATATTTATAATCAGGCAGATATGATTTCACCATGGTATGTTGGTGCATTAGGAGCAGATGAAGGAAGTGTTGATTCAATTTACGCTAACTACTTAGATCCGGATATTACATATTGTAAAAATAATAATATGGATTATTATCCTGTTGTGTTCTCAGGATTTTCATGGACATTATGGCAAAATGGAAAGCCTAACATGATTGCAAGAAATGCAGGTCAGACATTCTGGAATCAGGCATATAAGTTAAAGCAAAGAGGTCTTGATGCATTCTATGTGGCTATGTTTGATGAATATGATGAAGGAACTGCCATTGCAAAGAATGCAAGTGATTATTTTGATATTCCAACAAATCAGTACTTTGTAACTGCAAGCTGTGACGGATACTGGCTTTCATCTGACTTCCAGCTGAGAGTGGTAAATGAAGCTATTAAGATGATGAAAGGTCAGAGAAGTACCGTAAGCAAGGTCCCTGTGGCACATTCTAACGGACCGATTTATTATAGAAACAGTTTTGAAAGTAAATATGTAACATGTGTTGATTCCAAGTATAATGGCAATTATCCGGTTGACCCATGTTTTAAGAACAATAAGGTTCTTTCATCAAGCAATGCCAGTGGTAATGCATCTATAGTAAAGAATAATACAGCAAAGACAGGTGATTATTTAGCAGCATTTAGTGGTAACGGAAATGGAAATAATTCATCATATATTCATCAGATTTCTGAAACTGCCATTAAAATTAAAAAGGGAATGAAGCTTTCATATTCTATGTATGCAGTAAATAACGGAGGCAGAAATACATATGTTGATTTATTGTTAGATGACGGAAGTTACGTAAGTGCAAGAGGATTTGCTTCAAATGGAGTTTCAATGGGCTCATCTTCAACCAAAGGAAATGTAGGAAGCTGGAGTGATTGTTCATTTACATTTGGCAGTGATAGTCTTGTAGGGAAGAGCATTGTAGGTGTTGCATTAGCATATGGCGGAAATGCAGGAAATTACAGCTCATACTTTGATAATATTATTATTGAAGATGGAGAAGGTCAGGGTGTCGAAGAAACAACAGAGGCACCAACTCAGCAGCCAACTACAGAAGCTCCTGTTTCAACAAATATGAAGTTGTCAATTAACGGATACCAGATTAGTTCAACTCTTGAGGGATTTAGAACAATTTATTCTATTAAGGACGATGACAAGGAAGCATCTGAGGTAGGACTTATATATGGTTTAACAGACAGAATATCAGAAAGTGATATGGTCGTTGGAAGTCAGAACCAGTATGTAACAGTAGCTAAATCTACAGATGAAGGTAAGAATCCGTTTAAGCTTTCAGATGATGCAAACACAACAAGTTACACCATGACAATGCTTTATGGAGATTCCGGTATAGGAATGCTTAGCAGTAAAATATCTGTTAGAGTATATACTAAGTTAAATAATGGTAAGTATGTTTACAGTGATATTAAGACAATGTCAATATATTCCGTGGCAAATGTTTTATATCAGCAAAAGAAAATGATTACATATTCAGGACATAATTATCTTTATGAAAAGATATTAAATGTTGTAACTCCGGGATATATAAAAGTTGATTTCGACTGGGGTAATATAATTGTAAAAGGTAAATAAATTAATAGCTAAATAAAAAAGAGTCTATTACTGGAATGGGTAATAGGCTCTTTTTTTGACTGTATCATATTAATTACAGATTACTTATTGACAAGTAAATATATTTATAATATTATTACATACAATATATTAATACACATAAAATATGTAAATGAAAAGGAGAAAACAATGAAAAACAACTTACAATATGAAAACGTAGAACGAAACACCACATTACTAATAGAAAACGAGATGTGTGAGACGGAAGTTTTAAATGTGGAAGATTGTGAAACAACTTTATTGTATGAAAAAGAAGATTCCATATTTAATGAAACGTCATTATTAACAGAAGGCAGTAATGAATTAAAAATGAAATTTATGGCGGCAGTACATTCTGATGTGGGGATTTTCAAAAAACAAAATCAGGATAGTTTATGTTTGAAAATTGCTGATACACCATCAGGACAGGCGGCTTTTTTAGTGGTGTGTGATGGTATGGGAGGACTGAAAAAGGGAGAATTGGCAAGTGCAACAATAATAAGAACTATGTCAGAATGGTTTGAAAATTCCTTGCCTAAAATTATTGAATCCGGTTATGAAAATGAAAAAGTAAAAACAGACTGGGAAAACATTATAAAAGAACAAAATGAAATTATTAATGAATATGGTGAAAATAATCATTTGCAATTAGGAACTACGCTGACGGCACTTCTTGTGGTGGAAAATAATCTCCTGATTGTTCAGGTGGGAGATAGCAGAGTTTATAAACTAAGTGACACTATAGAACAGCTGACGGAGGATCAGACTGTTGTTCAAAGGGATACAAAATTGGGACTTATTACTCCGGAAGAAGGGAAAAAAGACCCAAGACAAAATGTTTTACTACAGTGCATTGGAGCATCAAGTGTTGTTGTACCTGAATTTACAGAGGGAAAGGTATCTGTAGGGGATGAATATTTATTATGCAGTGATGGATTCAGACACAAAATAACAGATAGTGAAATATATGGACTGTTAGCTTCTAATCTTATGACAAATGAAGCAATTATGAAAAAGAGTCTTGTAGACCTTGTAGAATTGAACAAAGGAAGAAAAGAAAAAGATAACATTACTGCAATGTTGTTAAAGGTAATTTAGGAGGAGCAATATGTCGAGAATAGGAGAGGTAATTGAGGGAAAGTATGAAATATTAAAGGAAGTAGGAAGAGGAGGTATGTCCGTTGTATATCTGGCAATGGATAACCGGTTAAATAAACAGTGGGCAGTAAAGGAAATTAAGAGAAAAGGAACAAACAGTGAAAATCAGATAGTAGTTCAAAGTCTTTTGTCGGAGGCTAATCTCATGAAAAGGTTAGACCATCCAAATCTTCCGAGAATAGTGGATATTATAGAAAACGGACAGACAATTTATATTGTTATGGATTACATAGAAGGTGAACCTCTTGACAAGATATTAAAAAAGAAAGGTGCACAGCCGGAGGCAGCTGTTATTGAATGGGGAATCCAATTAGCAGAAGTTTTAGATTATCTGCATACAAGGAAGCCACCTATTATTTATCGTGATATGAAGCCGGCTAATGTTATGCTTAAACCTGATGGAAATATTAAATTATACGATTTTGGTATTGCAAGAGAATATAAGGAACAGAATTCATCGGATACTGTAAGTCTTGGAACCAAGGGATATGCTGCACCGGAACAGTTTGGAGGAATGGGACAGACAGATGCCAGAACAGATGTATACGGACTGGGAGTAACACTTTACCATCTTGTAACGGGGAAAAATCCCTGTGAGCCACCCTATGAAATATTGCCTATCAGGGATGTAAATCCGCAGTTATCTGTTGGATTGGAATACATTATTCAAAAGTGTACTCAGTTAAATCCGGATGAAAGATTTCAGTCATGTATGGAAGTGTTATATGCACTTAATCATTTAGATGAATTAGGAGAACCATATAGAAAAAAACAAAAGTCAAAGCTTAATAAGTTTATTTTGACATCTGCATTTACATTAATAATGGCGCTGGCAGGAACAGGAACACTTATAGGATATAGAACTACATTGAATCAGACCATTTCTGACACTATACGTGTATATGGTGCAGAGTCATCAAATGGTGGAAATCCTGACAAATTATATGAAGCAATTGATAAATACGGAATTGCACCGGGTAATAAATCATTAAACGAGTTGGTTACTAACTATTTGGACGTGTTTGAAGAAAATATTCTTAGTTTGTCAGGTGATTGCTTAAAGAGGGTGAATGATGGAACATTAACTGAACAGGAAAAAGAGAAATATAATCAGACTGAAAATGAAATGTTTAATCAGCTTGACAAAATTATTAATGAATCAGATGTGGAAAAATTAGACGAAGAGTATAGAAATGACATATATTTCAGAGCAGGGGATCTGTATATGGATTATTACATGTTTAGTGAAGGCAAAATGGATGACAATGTAATAAAAAGTCGTAATGAGGAAGCTGCTTTGAGATATAAAAAAGTGACAGATAATTACGATAAGAAAAATGTTCAGTTTAAAAACAGAATATGCGAAATAAGCAAGGTAATTAAGGCATTTAAAAAATCTTCAAGTGGGCTTAGTGATAATGGAAGTTCAATCACAGAAGAAGATCTGGTTAAGTATTGGAATGAAATGGTAAAGGCAATAGACGAAGAAGATTCATATATGAGAAAAGTTAACCTGTATCTTATAGTAGGGGACATAGTGTATGAACAAAGAACACAGTATTCTACTATATCAGATAATGACGTACGAAATCAGATAGAGGAATATTGTATAGATGCGTATGGATATTTAAAAAATGATGCTAATAAGAAGAACGTAGATAGTTCATCGGAAGAAAGCATTAATGAGAAAAGGGTTAAGGCTGAGACATACTTCTCAAACATATATCAGCAGATAGCAAAGAAAACAATGGAGGATAAATAATATGAACATAAATGACGTTTTAAGAATATTAACATATGTATTTTTTACTTTAGCAGCCATTTCTTTAATAACAAGTATTATTTTGTTCTTCAAACTTCGTATTAAAGAAGTTATTCAGGATCTGAATGGAACTTTGACACAGAAACAGGTTGAAGAGATGAGAAAAAGAAGTGGCAGCGATCAGCATAAAAATTATGGCCAGGATATTTTAGAAGGTGGATTAAATGACACAGGAAGCCTTGGAAAAACAGGAATGACAGGTAAAAATAAGACAGGAAAGTCGGGAAGAACAGGGCTTACAGGAAGAGTAATGGAAAAATCAGCATCTATGGAAGTGGCTAAAAATGCAAAATTTAATTCTAATTTTGTACTTGTTAAAAATATTGTTTACATTAATACATCAGAGTTTATTTAAAGGGGAGGGAATAATATGCATTTAGATGTTAAAAAATTTATAAAGACAATTATGCAGTTGGGTGTAGTGTGTATACTTCTCTTGGTATTTTCAGATGTTACACAGGTAAGCGCAGCAAGACCTAAAATGGTAATTGATTCAAGAAATAAGGAAGACAGAAATGTGCGGATTACAGTGACTGCAACAAACTTAGAAGAAGTGGATGTGGCTGAATTTTATTATTATGATAGAAAAAATCGAATTCACAATTTAAAAATATCAAATATCAGAAAATATAGAATTAACAAAAATACAATTATTTTAAAGTATAAATGTAATTTGAAGCAGTCAGGTAGTTATACATTAGCAATAGACATTATCTACAATAAAGGAACTTATTATAATATATATAAGGAGTTTTCATACATAAAAAAATCAGATAATAAGATATATGTTGGTTTAGGTGGGAAAGACAGGGAGGTAAATATAGATGGAGAGGTATATGGTAAAACAAAGCCATATATTTTACCTGATAATAGCGTAGAGGAAATAAGGGTTCCGGAGAAAAAATATTTAATAAAGGTCTTGTATAGAAGTCAGAAGAAAATAATATCAGAAAATGAGATATTTCTTAAGTGGGGAGAAAAGATAGTATATCCTGTACAGATAATTTCAAAGAATAAAGAAAAATTAGCTGATAATTACATTCCACATATTGCATATTTTGAACTAAATATTGCAGGGGATAATGAGGGAGCTATAACAGTGGAATCCGGAAACGATAAATTAACGCTTAGGAAAGTTTTAATAATTGATGGTACAAAACCGACAATAAAAATTGACAATAAATTTACAGATAATAAAACAAAATACATTAATCACGATGTTTCAATACCGGTAACTATTAAGGAAAAGAATTTTGATTCAGGTAAAACAACTGTAAAAATAAATGGAAAAAATGCTACCGTATCATGGAGTGGAAGTGGCAATACCCATAGAGGCAATATTAAATTAGGTGAAGGGAAAAATATTGTAGAAGTCCAGTCCACAGATAAGGCAGGAAACAAGTCGGAAACAGTTAAATCATGTGTTGTTATTATTGATAAAAAAAGTCCCAAAGTAGTTATTAAGGGATTTGAAAACGGCACCGGAAAAGGCTTGAAAAATGGTGAGAAGGTTCCATATCCACTTAATATAATTCTTTCAGATGAAACAAAAATAGGAAAACATGCAGTAAGTTTATATAAACTATCAGATGATGGAAAAAAGAAATCTGAAATCGATTTAAAATCGACGGTTGACGGAAACAGAATTGAATATTCAATTGATGATTTGAAGGATGATGGGTACTATACGCTGTCTATATATGTTACAGACTATGCAGGAAATTCACCAAAGAAAAATACTTTAAAATCAGATGGAAAACGCCCTTATGTTATATCTAAAGGAAAGGTAACAGGGGCATTTACGGTAAATAGAGATGGGTCTTTATATGTAGCGGAAAAGGAAGACTTGTTCGACAATCCCATAAAGGATTTAAATGACATAGTTATATATGAATATAACAAGAACGAGATAAGTAAAAGTAGCGTCGTGATAATAGATAGCATATCCACTAAAACTCTTGATTCTAATATGTATACTTTCAAAAAATTAGACAAGAGTGATAATCCAAAATACAGGTACGAATATAGGTATGTTATAAAAAAAGACAACTTTAATGAAGGAAATTATAACATACAGATTAATTCAACTTCTATTGCAGGACAAAATGGAACATTAATTGCAAGAACTAACGAAAGCAATAGCTTAAATAAGATGATTATCATTGATAAAACACCACCGGAAATAGTGATGTTTGAAGGTACTTCCAGTGGAAAAATCAAATTAAAAATACGTGACGATAATATGGACGAAAATTCCGTGAAAATTTTGATAGGTGATAAGTCTTATGACTTGAAGAAAAATGATGATGAATCAACATCCACAAATTCGGTTTTTGAAGGTGATATTGGTAAAAATCCTTTAAATGCCAAGATTTCCTGTAGTGATTTGGCGGGAAATATAACTAAAGGTGGAAAAATTACAATAATAAAAGAAAGTTACATAAAGCAGATATTGATATTTGGAGGACTAGCATTAGGAGCAATAGTTTTTATTGCTTTAACAGTTATAACCATTGTAATGGTTAATAGAAATAACAAATAAAAAGTGAGGCACAAGAGGAAATGAAGAAGAAAAAATGTATGATAACTTTGGTTATTTTTAGCATGTGGGTTGTAATGACAATAATTAACGGAAATTGCGTTGGTGCAATTAGAAATGAAAGTGAAGAAAGCTGTGGTAAAATTGAAACCACATCTAATTATACAGAAACAGTATCGCAGGAAGAAACAGAAAGTAAAAATGAAAGTACATCCGGTGAAACAACGTCAGATTTATCAGAGGAGATAACCTCATACTTAACAGAAGAAATAACCTCTAATGTAACTGAAAACATATCAGTAGATGAAACAGGTATCATAACAGAAACACAATGTACTATTGTACAACCCCTGAAGCCTGACAAAGAAGCAACGACCGCAAAAATAAAACAAAGAAACATAAAAATTGTAGTTTATAATAATGGTAAAAAATATGAGATTATAGAAAAAAATAAAAAAGAATTAGTGTTACCTAAAAATTATGAGAAAATGATTAAATCCTATCCTTTTCTTAAAAATGACGGATATGTTTTTTGTGGATGGTACAAGGGAAAAAATAAGGTGACTGTTATCAGGAAAAACACAGAACTTACATTAAAATGGCGAAAAATAAAAGTACGATTAATCAATGTTAAAAATGCTAAAGGGAAGGTAAGATTATATTTTAACAATAAGGATTGGAATAAAATAGATGGTATTGAGGTAATGTATTCATCTAATTTGAAATTTGCAAATTCAAGGATAATCAAATTGTCCACATGGAAGAAAAAAGTAAAGAGTTATGAATTTAAACACTCAGGGAAAAAGTTTAAAAATGGAAAAGCGTATTTTTTTAAAGTAAAGTTTTTTTATTATATTAATAGTAGAAAAAAGTATTATAAAGGAACAGGTCCATATAAATGGGTTCGCTACTACAAAAGAACATAATGTAATGTCTTTTAAAGCAGTTTTTCTCCCACCAATACATTGATTTCTACGCATTTATTACTTTATAATAGCCTTTAATACAAAAAATCAGTGCCAAAACTCGCAAATATCAGGAAATTATTAGTTAATATAGGGATTAACGGGAGTTATTTCCTTGAAATAATTATTTCCATATGCTAAAATTATACATTGAGTTTATGAGCAATAATAAAAAGAGGAAAGGAATTTGTTCGATTATGAATACTTACGAAGAATTAAAGGCTCGTGGTCTTATTGCGCAGGTGACAGACGAGGAATTAATTAAAGATTTAATTAATAAAGGAGAGGCTGTTTTCTATATAGGTTTTGACCCTACAGCAGATAGTTTGCATGTTGGACATTTTATGGCTCTTTGCCTTATGAAGAGACTTCAGATGGCAGGAAACAAACCTATAGCATTGTTAGGTGGCGGAACAGCCATGATTGGTGATCCTTCAGGAAAAACAGATATGCGTAAAATGATGACTAAGGAGACTATCGATCATAATATTGAATGCTTTAAAAAGCAGATGAGCAGATTTATAGACTTTTCTGACGGAAAAGCATTAATGGTTAATAACGCTGACTGGTTATTGGACTTAAATTACATTGATGTTTTAAGAGATGTTGGAGCACATTTTAGCGTAAACAGAATGCTTACTGCAGAATGTTATAAGCAGAGAATGGAAAAAGGACTTACTTTCCTTGAATTTAACTATATGATTATGCAGAGTTATGACTTTTACAGATTGTATCAGGATTACGGCTGCAATTTACAGTTCGGTGGAGATGACCAATGGAGCAACATGCTTGGTGGTACGGAACTTATCAGACGTAAGTTAGGAAAAGATGCCTCAGCCATGACTATTACACTACTTCTTAATTCAGAAGGAAAGAAGATGGGTAAAACAGTTAGCGGTGCAGTATGGCTTGATCCTGAAAAAACTTCACCATATGAGTTCTATCAGTATTGGAGAAATGTAGATGATGCAGATGTTATTAAGTGCTTAAAGATGCTTACATTTGTTCCGTTAGAAGAAATAGAAGAAATGGAAAAGTGGCAGGGAAGTGAATTAAATAAGGCAAAAGAAATTCTAGCATATGAGCTTACAAATTTAGTTCATGGTGAAGAAGAAGCAAAGAAGGCACAGGATGCATCAAGAAAGATATTTGCCAACGGTGGTATTTCAGGTAATATTCCAACTACAACATATTCAAAAGATGAAATAGATGCCGGAAAAGATATTCTTACACTGTTAGTAGATACAGGACTTGCAAAATCAAGAGGTGAAGCGAGAAGACTTGTACAGCAGGGTGGTGTTTCCGTCAACGGAGAAAAGGTTAATGCCATTGAAACATCATTTACTACTTCAGAATTTAATGAAGATGGGGTTTTACTTATTAAAAAAGGTAAGAAAGCTTTCCACCAGATAAAAGCAGATTAATTATATTAATATAACCGGAGGCATAAAAATGAAGAAATATGGATTAAATGAACTTAGAAAAATGTATTTGGATTTTTTTAAGTCAAAGGATCATTTTGTAAGAGGAAGCTATTCATTAGTTCCTCACAACGATAACAGTCTTTTACTTATAAATGCAGGAATGGCTCCACTTAAGCCTTATTTTACAGGACAGGAGATTCCACCAAAGAGAAGAATGGCTACATGCCAGAAGTGTATAAGAACAGGTGATATTGAAAATATTGGAAAAACTGCGAGACACGGTACATTTTTTGAAATGCTTGGTAACTTCTCTTTTGGTGATTATTTCAAAACAGAAGCTATTCACTGGTCATGGGAGTTCCTGACAGAGGTAGTTGGCTTAGAGCCTGACAGATTATATCCTTCTGTATATTTAGATGATGATGAAGCCTTTGATATTTGGAATAAAGAAATCGGAATTTCAAAGGATAGAATATTTAAGTTTGGAAAAGAGGATAATTTCTGGGAGCATGGAGCAGGTCCTTGTGGTCCATGTTCTGAAATTTACTATGACCGTGGAGAAAAATATGGATGTGGAAAGCCGGGATGTACTGTCGGATGCGATTGTGACAGATTTATTGAAATCTGGAACAATGTATTTACGCAGTTTGAAAATGACGGCAAGGGAAATTATACAACATTAAAGAATAAAAATATTGATACAGGAATGGGACTTGAAAGACTGGCAACAGTTGTTCAGGATGTAGACTCAATTTTTGATGTTGATACAATTAAAGCACTTAGAGATAAGGTTTGTGAAATTACCGGGAAAGAATACAAGAAGGAATATAAATGGGATGTGTCCATCAGAATTATAACAGACCATATCCGTTCAGCAACATTTATGATTTCAGACGGAATTATGCCTTCAAATGAAGGACGTGGATACGTTTTAAGAAGACTTATCAGACGTGCTGCAAGACATGGAAGATTGTTAGGAGTTAAGGGACAGTTTTTGGCAAAACTTTCAGAAACAGTTATTGAAAGCTCAAAAGACGGTTATCCTGAACTTGAAGAAAAGAAGAGCATGATTTTCAAGGTTCTTACAGAGGAAGAAAACAAATTTGATAAGACTATTGATACAGGACTTAGCATTTTAGCCGACATGGAAGAAGAAATGAAGGCAAAGAATGAAAAAACTTTGTCCGGTGAAAATGCATTTAAGTTATATGATACTTATGGATTCCCACTTGACCTTACACAGGAAATTCTTGAGGAAAAAGGATTTGATGTGGACGAAGACGGCTTTAAGAAGGCAATGGAAGTTCAGAGAGAAACAGCCAGAAAGGCAAGAAAAACTACTAACTACATGGGTGCTGACGAGACAGTATACGAAAGTCTTGATACATCACTTTCAACACAGTTTGTAGGTTATGATAAATTAATTGAAGATTCAGTTATTACTGCTCTTACAACAGAAAAAGAAGTTGTACAGGCATTAGCTGATGGCGACAAAGGTACTATTGTTGTGGAACAGACACCTTTCTATGCTACAATGGGTGGTCAGGTAGGTGACAAAGGTATCATTAAAACAAACGAAGGAACATTTGTTGTTGTTGATACAATTAAGCTTCACGGCACCATGGTAGGACATGTAGGTTATGTTAGTGAAGGTATGATTCAGGTAGGCGATAAGGTAACTTTAAAGGTTGACAGTGCAAACAGAAATGCAATAGCTAAGAATCATAGTGCAACCCACTTACTTCAGAAGGCATTAAAGCTTGTTTTAGGAAATCATGTTGAACAGGCAGGTTCATATGTTGATGCTGAGAGACTTAGATTTGACTTTACTCATTTTCAGGCTATGACACCGGAGGAAATTGAAAAGGTTGAAGCCTTAGTTAATGAACAGATTGAAAATGGACTTGATGTAGTTACTGAAGAAATGAGTCTTGAAGATGCCAAAAAGACAGGAGCAATGGCATTATTTGGTGAAAAGTATGGTGACAAAGTAAGAGTAGTATCTATGGGAGACTATTCTATTGAACTTTGTGGTGGTACTCATGTATCAAATACAAGCACAATTTCATATTTTAAGATTATATCTGAATCAGGAATTTCAGCAGGTGTAAGACGTATTGAGGCTTTAACAGGAACAGGTCTTATGAAGCACTATGCAGATGTGGAAAAGAAACTTCACGAAGCTGCAAAGGTAGCTAAGACAGAACCAAACAATTTGGTTAAGAGAATCGAAACATTAAATGAAGAAATTAAGGCTTTATCTTCTGAAAATGAAAAGTTAAAGGCAAAAATGGCAAACGCATCAGTTGGTGATGTTATGAGTCAGGTTGTTGAAGTAAAGGGTGTTAAACTTTTAGCAACAAAGGTTGCTGACGTTGACATGAATGGATTAAGAAATCTTGGCGACCAGCTTAAGGATAAGATGGGCGGCGGAGTTGTTGTTTTAGTGTCAACTACAGGCGACAAGGCTAACGTAATTGTTATGGCAGATGACGATGCTATATCAAAGGGTGCCCATGCAGGAAATATGATAAAAGAAATTGCCAAACTCGTAGGAGGTGGCGGCGGTGGTCGTCCAAACATGGCACAGGCAGGTGGAAAGAACCCGGCAGGTGCAGATGAAGTCTTAGCTAAGGCAAAGGAAATTCTTGAAGCACAGATTGGATAGATACTTTTCGGGCTTTAACCTGGAATATCGTGAAAAAGCTATTGACTGTAAAGAAAAATATGGTATAATATTTTAAGTGTTTAGGCACAAATACCTACAGTTTTAGGAATCTATAACTGAAGGGAGGTCAGGAAGAGAATGTCAAGCGTTATCGTTAAAGAAAACGAATCAATCGACAGTGCATTACGTCGATTCAAGAGAAATTGCGCTAAAGCTGGTATCCAGCAGGAGATTCGTAAGAGAGAACATTACGAAAAGCCAAGCGTAAAGCGTAAGAAAAAATCAGAAGCAGCTAGAAAGCGCAAATATAATTAATTATAAAAAAAGTGCTGTTGCGACAGTGATTTACATCACGACTGCAACGCACTTTTTTTCTATGTTCTAACAGCATAAAGATTTCATAGTATATATTGGGGGGATAATATATGTTTAACGTTGATAATGAATATGATATTCCAAGGGATGTAATTAATAATGAATGTTTATGCCAAATTACCGGAAGACGGGAAGTTATAGTTGAAAATTATAAAAGAATTAAAAATATCAGTGAAGAAGAAATTGAAGTAATATGCAAAAAATATAATATCCGTGTTATGGGAGAAAAACTCATCATAAGTTATTATAACAGTGATACCATGGTAATAGGCGGGTGTGTAAATGAAGTTCTCTTTTGTTAATTTGTTTTTTTCATGTTTTGAAGGAAAAAAATTCCACTACATAGTTATAAAAATTAATGAAAATCACATTTACAGATTTATAAATAATACAGGGAAAATAAAATTAAGGGATATACATTCAAAAGATGGAATTACGGAAATAACATTTAATTATAAAGATAAAAACAAAGTCCTTGATATTGCTGAAAAAATGGGAATAAAGATACTGGATATGAAAGAGAAAGGAACATATACATATATTACAAGGCTGCCTGTGATAAAGTCAGTGACATTTATTTTGGCAGTTTTTACATTGTTATTAATTATTAATTCTCACTTTATCTGGAATATTGATGTGGAGGGAAATTACAGTTATACATCAACTCAGATTATGAGGTTTTTAAAAAAGATGGATATAAAAGAAGGAATGAGAAAGAACCGGATAAACAGTGATGAAATAGAGAAAGAAATAAGAAGAAAATACAATGACATAAGCTGGGTTTGCGCAGAAGTAAAGGGAACAAATCTTATTGTCCATATAAAAGAAAACTATATCACTGAAATTTCCGCAAAAGAAGACAAAACTTATGACCTGATTGCTAACAGGGACTGCACCATAAAGTCCATTTTAGTGAGAAAAGGAAAAGGAGTGGTAAAAGCCGGTGATAAAGTAAAAAAAGGAGATGTTCTGATATCCGGTATTGTAGATGTTTTTAATGAATCCGGGGAAAAAATATTTACAAAATTATGTAATGCAGATGGTGATGTTGTGGGAATAACTAATCTCTCTTATAATGATAAAATTTCCGATACATATTTTGTTAAAAATATTAAGCATAAAAGGACTTACTATGCACCTTTAGTAGCGGGATACACGTGGAATATAAAAGAAAATGACAAAAATGAAACTGTTGTAAAATCGGAAAGAAATTTTAAAGCATTTGGAAATTTCTATTTGCCCTTTGGGATGGAAAAATATGTGGTTACAAAGTTTGAAAAAGAGAAGAGAAATTACACAAAAGAAGAAGCTAAGAAAAAACTATATGATAGATTCAATTACAAAATGTCCATATTAGAGCAAAAAGGGTACAAAATATTAGAAAAAAATGTTAAAATAGACAAGAAAAAAAATCATTATGTTTTTTCGGGGACGATTAAGTGTTTAGAACCTTTAGGAAAGGTTTCTTATATTGAAAGCGAAAAAATAAATGAGATTGAATCAGAGAATAATAAAGAAACCACAAAATCTGATTAAGAAAAATCATGAAGGGAAAAATATGAGCGTAATAGAAAATATAATAGATATTCCAATGGAACATGAAAAGAATGTTTTCGGACAGTTTGATTACAATATAAAGAAAATCGAAAAAACATTACATGTTACCATAATTTCAAGAGACGGACAGCTTAAAATTATTGGAGGGGAAGTGGCAGCTAAGAGAGCCCGTCATGTATTTGAACAATTAATGGAACTGTCAAAGCGGGGCAATGAGATAACAGAACAGAATGTTGACTACGCCTTATCTTTAAGCTTTGACGAAAAAGAGTCTGTAATGCTGGAATTAGATGATGATATTATTTGCAGAACGGTTATGGGAAAGCCTGTTAAACCAAAAACATTAGGACAAAAATCCTATGTAGACCAGATAAGAAAGAAAATGATAGTGTTTGGCATTGGCCCGGCAGGAACCGGTAAAACTTATCTTGCAATGGCAATGGCAATAAACGCCTTAAAAAACAATGAGGTAAACAAGATTATTCTTACAAGACCGGCTATTGAGGCGGGAGAAAATCTTGGATTTTTACCGGGAGATTTGCAAAGCAAAGTAGATCCTTATTTAAGACCTTTATATGATGCACTTTATCAGATAATGGGAGCAGAAAGCTTTATCAGTAATAGCGAAAAGGGAATTATTGAGGTGGCACCTCTTGCCTATATGCGTGGCCGTACTTTAGATAACGCTTTTATTATTTTAGACGAAGCACAAAATACAACTCCGGCCCAGATGAAAATGTTCCTTACCCGTATTGGATTTGGCTCAAAGGTAATTGTAACAGGAGACAGAACCCAGAAGGATTTGCCAAGGGACACGGTTTCGGGTCTTGAAGTTGCCCTCAGGGTACTTAAAAATGTAGACGATATTGGATTTTCATTTCTTGACAATAATGATGTTGTAAGACATCCTCTGGTACAAAAAATTGTAAAGGCTTACGAGGAATACGAAAACAAAGGAAAGGGTAAAAAATAGATATGTCAGTTTTTATAGAAAATGAATATGGTAAAAATATTGATATTGATTACAATACAATAATAAAAAAGGTAGTGGAAGAAGCAATTGACTTTGTGAAATGCCCCTTTGAATGTGAGGTTAATGTTACCATTGTGGACAATGACAGCATTAAGGAAATAAATAAAGCTCAAAGAGATATTGATAAAGAAACGGATGTTTTATCGTTCCCGTTAATTGACTATGATTCTCCTGCTGATTTTACCAATGTTGAAGACGATATTAACTATTTCAATCCGGATTCAGGGGAATTAATGCTGGGAGATATTGTAATATCCTACGACAGGGTTATAAGTCAGGCTTATGAGTATAATCACTCAAAAGTAAGAGAAATTGCTTTTCTTACGGCTCATAGTATGCTACACTTATTCGGTTATGACCATATTAAGGAAGATGAGAGAGAGGATATGGAAAACAAACAGAATATTATTCTTAATAATTTAGGGATTACAAGGGAGATTTAAAATGAACAAAAATAAAAAATTAATAGTAACTTTGGTTATTGCAGGTATAATTACGGTGGCAGTAGGCGGAGTGGCACTGCTTGCCATGTTTGTTATACCTAACAAAAAAGTAGAAAAAACAGAAGTGACAGAAACAGAAGAGACCACTGTACAAACTGTTGAAACCACAACGGCAGATCCTTATGTAGGTAAAACTCCAAGTTTTTTAACGGGAGAATATGTAAAGGATAAAACAGCAAAAAGAAGACCTGTGGCATTAATGTATAACAACATTATAAACGCCATGCCACACTCAGGAATAAGCAATGCAGATGTTTGCTATGAAGCACCGGTAGAAGGTGGAATTACCCGAATTATGGGAATTTTTCAAAATTATGATAAATTAAAAAAGATGGGTTCAGTTAGAAGCTGTCGTATTTACTACTGTGCTTTTGCTTTAGAGTGGGATGCTATTTACAGCCATTATGGTCAGTCACAGTATGCTTTGGGATTTTTAAAAAGTGACAAAATAGACAATGTAGGCGCCCTTAATGCGGAAAATTATTTTTACCGTACCACAGACAGAGTGGCACCTCACAATGCTTTTACATCAGGAAAGAATTTAAATAACGCAATAAAAGCTCTTAAATACAGAAAAGAATACAAAAAAGGCTACAAGGGTCATTTTAAATTTGCAAATTTTGGTGAGAAGGTAGACCTTAACAGTAAGAAAACAGCTAAAACCGTGGAAATGGGATATGTTATAAATAAGCCGTGGTACAAGTTTAAAAATGGTCAGTATTACAGATATCAGTATGGAGAAAAACATATTGATGACCAGAACAATAAACAGCTTCATTGCTCAAATATAATAATTCAATTTGTGGATTCCACATTATATCCTGACAATAAGAGTCTTAATATTACATTAAACGGTTCAGGAAAAGGCTGGTTTATTACCAACGGAAAAGCAGAAAAAATTACATGGAAAAAGGACAAGCAAATGTCCGGACAAACAAAATACTTTGATGAAACAGGAAAAGAGATTGTTTTAAATACAGGAAAAACATGGGTGCAGATAGTTCAGAATGAATATGCAGATAATGTTGTCATCAAATAGAATAAGGATAAATAAATGAGTAACAAATCAAAAAGTAACAGTTTTATAATTCAGGGAAGCATTTTAGCATTTGCAGGAATATTAGTAAGAGTAATAGGTCTTATTTACAGAATACCCCTTAACAGAATTTTAGGGGAAAGCGGAATGGGATATTACGGCACGGCATTTGAGATATACAATGTTCTTATTTTGCTGTCATCCCAGAGTATGCCTCTTGCAGTGTCTAAAATAGTTTCAGAAAAGTTAGAAAAAAAGCAGTACAAAAACGCCCACAAGGTGTTTAAAGGTGCTTTAATTTACGGTATCACAATAGGTGTTATATTTGGAATGCTGGCGTTTTTTGGTGCTGACTGGATTTCCGTTAAAATATACAAATTACCTCAGGTTGCAATTCCTCTTAGAATATTGGCACCTACTCTTACGGTAGCCTGTGTTTTAGGTGTTTTAAGAGGGTATTTCCAGGGAATGGGAAATATGATACCAACCTCAGTATCACAGATTTTTGAACAGATTGTAAATGCTGTTGTAAGTGTTATTGCAGCCTATGAATTAGGTGCATATGGATATTCATTGTCGAAAATGGCTGATGAATCTGAAACATTTAGGGCTTCATATTCTGCTGCCGGTGGTACCTTAGGTACATTATGTGGTGCTGTTACTGCACTTATTATAATGATTATTATTTTGTACCGTCATTTTGGAAGCATTAATTCAAATATCAGAAAAGATATAACCAAGTCCGTGGACAGCTACGGTACCATAACAAAGGTGATTGTTTTTACCATTACACCGGTACTTATAAGTACAACAATATATAATATAGGAAACCTTTTGGACAATCCTATATTCCAGAATATAATGTATAGTATTTCGCCTGAAAGCACTGAGGCACAGCGAAGTGCGGTATATGGAAATTATACGGGAATTTACAGAACCCTTACAACAATGCCTATTGCCATTGCATCGGCATTATCCACTGCAATAGTTCCTTCACTGGTTCGTTCATATGTTGCAGGGGATAAGTCCGTAGTAAAAAATAAAATAGATATGGCACTTAAATTCTCCATGATAATTGCCTTCCCATGTGGTATGGGATTGTCGGTGTTGGGAGTGCCTATTAATAAGCTCTTGTTTGGAAGCAGCGGAGACGGTGCAGCACCTATGATGGTGTTTAGTATTTTCACAGTAATAGCATTTTCACTGTCTACCATTAGCAATGCAATACTTCAGGGAATAGACAAACTTAAGGTGCCAATTAAAAACTCAGCCATTTCTTTAGGCTTACATTTAATTATTTTGCCTTGTCTTTTAATTGTGTTTAAATTAAATATTTATGGGGTGGTTATTGGTGATATTTTGTTTGGAGCAACTGTTTCTGTGTTAAATGCCATGTCAATTAAAAAGTATTTAAATTACAGACAAAACATGTTTGAAACCTTTGTTAAGCCTTTTATTTGTGCAGGAGTTATGGGAGCAGGCTGTTTTGGAATATATAAGTTATTTAATGGTTTAATTAAAATTAATGCTATAAGTACAATAATTGCTATAATGGTTGCAGTGGTTATATATGCTCTAATGCTGGTAATTACGAAAACAGTAACAGAGGATGAACTTTTATCCATGCCAAAAGGGGCAATGATCGCTAAACTTATGAAAAAAATTCATATGATATAAAAAATCGTATAAAAAATACAAAATATGTAAAAAATATATGCAAGGAGTGATTTATTATGAGCAAACGAGCATATATTTTTTGTTTAGTGGTTTTTATAATTGGATTTTTGGCTGCTTATATCGTGGGAGTGGAAATAGGCACTAAGGAAGGTGACAATTTAAAGGAAAAGGTTGTAAATGTTTCACCGAATAACAAAAGTGATTCAAAGGAAGTGGAAGGCTACTGGGTTAAAGATTTAAATGATAAAATTGTTGTTTATAAAAAAGATGGAAAAACCGTTGTAGCTGAAACGGATATTGTTGTGTCAAGGCTTCCCGAGGCAGACAGAAAAGTCCTTGAAAATGGAATTTATATTGAAAATGCCGAAAAACTGTTTAAGTTTTTAGAGGCAAACACCAGTTGAAAAAAGGAATTAAAATGAAAGTAGTGATAATAGGAGCCGGAGCCGCCGGACTT